>NZ_JAWRXA010000003.1:0-472008 GCF_046535275.1 Chryseobacterium sp. SIMBA_029 | reverse complement strand
AAAGCAAAAACAAATTTGCTCTGGTTTAATTATTTATTTTTGTCCTTTAATCTGTATCGGAGTTTCAGGACTAGTCAGATATATACATTTAAAACTTTTCTAATGTAAAATCCACTGCATATTGCAGTGGATTTGGTTATTACTTCAGACGCAAGTTCGCTCGCCACGCCTAGGGTTTCAGTTTAATATTACTTAAAAGATAAATTTCACATAAAAGCTACCAATTAAAAGGCCTGTACACAAAAGTGTTCTCAAAAACATTTTCGTGTAAAATATTTGTTGTAGAAATAATCACTTTTTCTTTTCTATGTAAAAAAATTTTTATCAAACTACCTTCGTGATGATATCCATTTATAACAATTGTATAAATTTCATCCAAGTCTAAGATTTTAATATAATTCCTAAATCTATCTATCGAATTATTGTTTTCAAGAAAACTTAAATTAAAAGTAGAAAAGTTAATCGTATCACTAGCAATAATCTGTGTTAAATTTTCATTCAAAAGCTTAAAAATTCTATTTGTATTCTTAACTTTTGATTCTATTATATCTAAATATATTTTTTTTAAATCGGAAAAATAATTTTGTTCATATAATTTCGAATCAAGTGGAATTTCAATATTATTTCTTTTTAAAGCCCTCTTCCATTCATCTATTTTCTTTATAATTTCATCATCAGAATACTCCCATAGAAAAGAATACACTTTTTCAGTATTTTCAAAAAAATCATTTATTTCAATTATTTCATCTTGGTTATAAAAAAACCATGAACTAATATATTTTTCATTTAATTCATCACTAAGAAATTTAGATAAATAATAATTATGAATGTCTTTATAAATTCTCATATATGGTACTCTATTTTTTCCTTCTAAAAAATTTTATAACTGACTTTACAATATAATATATGGATAATATTGCCAATACAATCAAAAATAAATCCATATTTCTTTTTTCTCCTAATGGAAAATATTTTAAAAATAGAATAATTAATCCTGCAAATAGTAATGTTCCAACTATAACAAATAAAAAAACAAACAATACTAATTTAAAATTATTTTTCATAGCCTTCAAATATTAGAGCACCTACATTTAGAGTTGTTTTTGAAAAGCATTCTATATTTGGCGTTACTTCACCGTTTAAACCTCTGATATAGCTACTGGAGCCTAAATGATCCGGATGGAACCAATAGATTTTCCGGCGTTTAAAAAAGCCACTGCAATTGCAATGGCTTTTGTTTATCAGCTCAAAGTCACAGACTTTGCGTAGCGGGGAGCGGGTCGCTGTTCCATTTTATTTGCAGTCTTCACCCCAACAACGATTGCTTATCTTCATCAATTTTAAAATACGAGCAGTAAGCTCTTCATCATAAACATACCTACCTACACCAACCCTGTAAACAACACCGTTCTTGACAGTAAAAATCATATCTACTTTTTGACCATTAAGAAATATTGTAAGGTAGCCATGGTTATGACTCACTCTCACTTCTTCTCCTTCGGAAAATTGGTTAATTCTTTTACAGATAAATGCCATATCGTTTCTATCTTTTACTTTTAGATTTCTTATGCCTCTGTTGAATTCGTTCCATCGGTTTTCTATTTGTATACTTGCACCATTACATTCTACAGGCTTGTTTTTACAGCTAATCAGAAGAAATAAAGGGATCAGAAATATATATATACAATTATGTATTGTTCTCATTATTTATTTTGTTTTAATTAAATTGGTCACCTCTCCCAGATAAGAAGTATCTCCACTAAAAGTAGACGCTGAAGCAGAAACATCTTCAGGACCAACTCCTAAGCCATAAGTATAGCCATGATATAATAATTGATCTTTAACAAATGTCTTTTTCGGGATATAATAGTTTTCATAATTCCATGTGTATTTATATTCTCCACTATAGCTCTCAAATGTAGATACCCCTACAAGACCAACTCCTGCTTGTCGTCCTTCTGCATAACCTTCTAAAGTTGTTAAATCAAACTTACTTAATGGAACATCCGAAAACATAAAGCTTACCTGGACTCCGACCGAAGCTTCTGCTCCTTCTAGCGTATTTCCGGTAGCATACACCCCGGCTTTCCCAGAATCTGGTCCTTTCATCATCAATCCAACACTTACACCAGCTCCATAGCCTTTTCCTAACGCAAGATTACCTCCAAAACCTACAGAAAAGGCATCAGGATCTCCGTGAACTGAAGCAAATTCATCGAATTGATATTGTCCCGAAACTCCTCTAACGTTCCCATAAGTTTTTCGTTGAGAATCATCCGGAGCTAAAGATATTCCGTGTACAGGGTAAGGAGCAGAAATATTAACATCCATGTTATACTTCTCAGACTTAATTCTTGCATACTCCCTATATTTTCCTGAAGAAACATCATAAAGATTAAAAATTATGTCAAGTGGTGCTCTTCCATCAGGATCAACAAATCTCACAGGATTATTGAAGCTCATCACGTATGGTGACCAACTCGGCATTTTCTCAGCCAGCGGATCCACATTCAACCAAAGAGAAACTCTTGGATTATAATATCTCGCTCCATAATAGTAATATGCTGTTTCTGCATCAAGTTCCTTGCCATTAAACTTATAGGGACTGTTATTACTTGCTTTGTTATGGTTTTCTACAAACACCTCACCACTTGGGAAGTATTCTATATTTTGGGTTACCTCTCCGTCTAAACCTGTGATATAGCTGCTAGAGCCTAAATGATCCGGATGGAACCAATAGATTTCCTTTTCTTTATCTCCTGCGTTTAAAAAGAGCCACTGCAATTGCAGTGGCTCTTAATTTTATTTACAATCTTTACCCCAACAACGATGAGATATTTTCATAAGTTTCAGAATGCGCTTCGTTAGGGCTTCATCATATACATACTCTCCTACTCCTACCCGATATACAACTCCGTTTCGATAAGTAAAAATGGCTTGAATCTTTTTATTATTTAAATATATATCTATATCTCCGTAGCTATAAGCTATTCTTACATCTTTTCCTTCCGAAAAACTGTTAATTCTATTGCATATAAATGCTGCATCTTCCTTGTCCTTCACATCCAAATAATCCATCCCTCCATTTTCATCATACCATCTGTTTTCAATCCGAATAATAGCTGTCTTACATTCCACAGGGGTATTTTTACAATTTGTAAAAATAAGGAACACAAAAAAGATTAACGCTAAAAATTTATTTCTTTTTTTCATCTTTAGGTTTTATAATGTTAGTAACCTCACCAAGTAATTTAGTGTCTCCTGAAAATTTCGATCCAGAAGCAGTCATATCTTCCAGACCAACACCTAAACCATAACTGTACCCATGATAAAGGAGAGATTTCTTATAAAAAGTTTTGCCCGAAAACCAACCTTTATTCTTTTTATACTCTCCATCATAGCTTTTGAAGAAAGAACCTCCTACAACGCTTGCTCCTCCCTGATAGCCTTCTGCATAGCCTTCCAATGTATTCAGTCTAAATTCATTCAAGTTAATATCTGAAAACATAAAATTTGCTTGTATTCCTACTGACGCTTCAAAACCTTCCACGTTATTAGAGGTTACATAAAGTCCAGCTCTTCCAGCATCTTTCCCTTTAAGCATTAAGCCTATAGATAAGCTTACTCCTATTCCACCTCCTCCTGCAACATTACTTCCCAAAGATATAGACATTGCATCTGGATCACCGTGTGCTAAAGCAATTTCATCAAATTTATATTTTCCTGAAAGACCTTTATAATTTCCATAGGTTCTTCGTTGGGTTGTATCAGCGGATAAAGATATTCCGTGAAACGGATACGGAGCAGAAACATTCACACTCATATTATATTTTTCAGACTTTATTCGGGCATATTCTCTATATTTTCCAGAGGAGACATCATAAAGATTTATGATAATATCCAATGGACTGCGTCCATCAGGATCAATCAACCTAATAGGACTGCTAAAAGCATACTCATAAGGCGACCGCCCGGCAAATTTCTCCGCCAACGGATCCACATTCAACCAAAGAGAAACCCTCGGATTATAATACCTAGCCCCATAATAGTAATACCCTGTTTCTGCATCAAGTTCCTTGCCATTAAACTTATAGGGACTGTAGTTACTATTTCTGTGGTTTTCTACAAAGGTTTCACCACTTGGGAAGTATTCTATATTCTGGGTTACTTCACCGTCTAAACCTGTGATATAGCTGCTGGAACCTAAATGATCCGGATGAAACCAATAGATTTCCTTTTCTTTATCTCCTGCATAATTATTGACACAAGCTCCGTTATATCCCGCATTCTGTCCGTAATTTGGCGATGGTGTGATATTATACTGCTGCATTACTGTCAGACCTCTCTGTGTAGCTGCCTACAAAATAGTATTTGATACATTGACCACATTGATCGGTATCCTTGACGCTTTCGTATTCAAGAAAAAATACAAAGACACGCTTTTCGGACTTCTAAAAGATTTAAAATAACAAACAAAAACCACCGCAAAAGCGGTGGTTTGGAATTTTATTCCTTTTTCCATTCTTCTGTGGCGTCCATCCATTTGTATTTCCATTCTTTAGGCCAATCAAATGAGTTTCTTGCTTTTGGGGGTATAAGTACAAATATGAATTTTTTTGTTTCACCATTTCTTACTATTAAACAATAATTATCATTCGTTTGTTTAAAAAACTCATCTCCTTTTCTTAAATAACTATATAAGAATGAGTTTTTTTGAGGAATGTCTAAAATATTTCCATTATATAAACTTATTTTTATAAACTCACCATGACCTGTGTTATATTTATTTAACACAACTCCTCGTATTTCTCGTTTAATTTCTTGTATGTAATATCTCGCTGAAAAGTGATTATAAAGCATCCAAGCTAACAACAAAATAGAGAAAGCAAAAACAATAAATCTAATTCTTTTTATTCCCATTTTTTAAATTCCTGTATTTATTTAAGTCAAAATATGGTTTACCTCCATTTAATAATTCATAATTTTGAACCCCCCATTTTCCTCCAGCTTTAAAACCCGTAGGAATAGGTATTGTACCGGTAATTGAAACTCCTTCCCAAATAACTTCACCACCCCAAGTTTCAGGTATAACCTCAGTAACATTCTTTCGATTTGACCAAAAATATGTTCCTCCTAAAAAACCTTCTCCATATGACCACATATTAAAAATTCCGGTCCAACCTTTTGAAGAAAAATTATCTCTAGTTTCTTTGCTACCATCAAACCATGATCCAAAAGCGGAAATACCTGCTGTTGCTTCAACACCAATATTAGCCCCTCCTTTCCTATAACCATAGAATTTCCCTTCATCTTTTCCTCCAAGAAAATATACATATTCCCATCCATAACTTGCTCCTCCTCCAAGTGTACCACTTAAGTCAAAAGAAACTCCTACTGCATCGAAAGCTTTCTTTGCTCCTTTATGAATTTTTTTAGGGTCAATTTTTATAGGATTTTTTGTGCTAAAATTTGTATTGATATCAACATACACCTTTCTCTTATCATCTGTTTTTATTCTGGCTATTTCTTGTTTCTTTTTATTTCTAAAAATAATATCATCAACATGACTTGCATTTTCTCCTTCCATTCCTGTAGGATCAATGAATTTTATTGGATTACTAAAGGTATACTCATAAGGCGATCGTCCCGGGAACTTCTCCGCCAGCGGGTCAACATTCAACCAAAGAGAAACTCTAGGATTATAATACCTAGCTCCATAATAGTAGTACCCTGTTTCAGCATCAAGTTCCTTGCCATTAAATTTGTATGGACTATAATTACTATTTCTGTGGTTTTCTACAAAGGTTTCACCACTTGGGAAGTATTCTATATTCTGGGTTACTTCGCCGTCTAAGCCAGTAATATAGCTACTGGAACCTAAATGATCCGGATGGATCCAATAGATTTCCCGTCCTTTATACCCGGTGTTTAAAAAAGCCCTTGCAATTGCAAGGGCTTTTGTTTATCAGCTCAAAGTCACAGACTTTGCGTAGCATCTGATTCATCATTGTTTAAAATGTTAAGGATTTCGCGGGCCTTATTACGCGCTCTATTCCAAGTAGAATTATTAAGTGTTGCAAAAAAATAGAATCTCTTATCATCTATTTCATCTAATATTTTTTCTAATTCAAAAAAACTTTTTCAAGATCAGGTTTATATAAATATTCATCTTTCAAATATTTCACATCCTCATAATTTAACAAAATCTCTTCAATATTTTCATAATTTAGATGTTTAAATAATTCTTTTATGTAATTCTCTTGCCCAGAAGTATCTTTAGAAATTTTTTGTAATGATTCAATTAATTTTTAACTTCCATACTATTTACCTTTTATCAGTTCGTTTTTACATTTTCATTTGAAAGTCTCCAATTAAAAGTCTCCGGTATTTTGAACCATACTATTATGTTAATAACTTTAGATGCAAAAAACAAAAACCACCGCATTATATGGGGTGGCTTTTTACAATATTAAAAATTAAAATAATTTATTCGTTTTGCTGGTTGCCTAAGAAAGCATCCCATCCTTGTGCCGTAAGGGCAACTAACTGATTGGACCCTCTTGCTACCATAAAATTCCCTTCTTCTTTTTCTACAGCATGTCCGATAATACTAAAATCCGGATGGTTCCTAATTTTTTCAAAATCTTCCGGAGCAATTGTGAACAACAATTCATAATCTTCACCGCCACTTAAAGCAGCCATCACAGGATTTAAATTAAATTCATCAGCCGTTGTAATGGTAAGATTATCCATGGGAACTTTATCTTCATACAATCTGAAGCCTACTTCTGACTGATCAGAAAGATGAAGAATTTCCGAGGCAAGACCGTCAGAAATATCGATCATGGAAGTCGGTTTAATATCCAGCTGCTCCAGAGTTGCCTTCACATCCGTTCTGGCTTCCGGTTTAAGCTGTCTTTCTAAAATGTAATCATAGCCTTCCATTTCAGGCTGCATATTAGGATCAGCAAGGTACACCGCATGTTCTCTTTCCAGGATCTGAAGTCCCATATAAGCTCCGCCAAGATCTCCGGAAACCACTAAAAGATCATTAGATCTGGCGCTGCTTCTTTTGACGATATTTTCTTCGTTTTCAATTCCTATTGCGGTAATACTCATTACCAATCCCGCATTGGAGCTTGTGGTGTCTCCACCTATCAAATCCACTTTATAACGGGTACAAGCAGCCTGAATTCCCGCATAAATTTCTTCCAGCGCTTCTACTGGAAAACGATTTGAAACAGCTAATGAAACCAATATCTGCGTTGGCGTAGCATTCATTGCAGCAATATCACTTAAGTTGACAACAACAGCTTTATAACCTAAATGTTTTAACGGAACATAGCCCAGATTAAAATGAACCCCTTCTGCCAGCATATCGGTGGTAAGGACTACTTTTTTATTTCCCGGATTAATAACCGCCGCATCATCTCCCACTCCAAGCTCCGAAGATTCATTAGAGAGAGGAAAATGTTCTGTTAAATGCTTAATCAGTCCAAATTCTCCTAATTTAGAGATGGGTGTTAATTCCTGAGATTTATCTTCAAACATATAATTTCTTTTTGGGTAAAATGTCCAGCATACAACGTACTCATAACGTTATATACTGAATTGTAAGTCTTTAACTATTTTGTAAACGCTTCTGGATCGATATTATGAGGATGGAAAGGGAATTTCTTGAAATCCTCTCTGGATAAAACTACAGTCTCAGGAGTTTTATACTTATTCATCGCTTCCACAACATCATCCGGCGGAGTCGTCATTTTTCTCAGCATCATGTCGATCCACACTCCTGTTGCTTCTGATGTTGCACAGTGTACGCCATCCGGAGTGTAAAATTTATGCAGGAAACGGTAGATCGAAGAATCTTCTGAACATCCGTCTATTTCTACACTTACAATAACGGTCTGGTCGGCATAGATTTCTTTGAAAAAAGAATATCTTTCGTGCAGCATCACCGGCCCGATTCCCCATCTGCTGAGCTGGGTAACGCCCATTTTTTCTTTAGTCATGAAAGCCATCCTGGCCTGAGCGCAGTATTGGACATATGATGAATTGGCTAGGTGTTTGTTGGCATCAAGATCGCTCCAACGCACTTCGAAGGTATGGTAGAAAGTCATTTAAAAATCGTTTTTAGAATAATTAAATTATATTCTTCAAAAATACTCAAATAAGATGGTTTATAAAAATTGTACTTTTGGAAAAATAATCTTCAGCATAAGATTACCGTACGTATGAAGCAAATTATCATTATTGGAGGCGGTGCGGCAGGATTTTTCTGTGCATCAAACCTTGACGAAAAGAAATATAAAATTACCATCCTTGAACAGAACTCGGATGTCCTTCAGAAAGTAAAAATTTCCGGAGGCGGACGCTGCAATGTAACCCATGCCTGCTTCGATCCTAAAGAACTGGTTCAGTTTTATCCCCGTGGCAACAAAGAACTGCTGAGTGTTTTTACAAAATTCCAGCCTGGTGATACGATGGAATGGTTTGACCAGCGTAATGTTCCGTTAAAAATAGAAGGCGATAACAGGACTTTTCCGGAAAGCAATTCTTCACAGACGATTATCAATACTTTTCAGAAAGAGATCCAGCATAAAGATGTAGAGGTAAAAACGAAATGTTCAGTTAAAGAAATTAAAAAACAGGATGAAAAATATCTTGTTGTAACCAGTTTAGGTGATTTTTCAGCTGATTATGTTGTTTATACAACCGGAAGTTCTCCAAAATCGTTGAAAATTGCGGAAAATTTAGGCCATACTATTGTGCCTCTTGTTCCCTCGCTTTTTACTTTTAATATCAAAGATGATTTATTAAAAGAATTACCGGGAACAAGTTTTGAAAATGCTGAAGTTTCTATTCCATCATTAAAAACGGAAGAAAGTGGGCCGCTTCTGATTACTCATTGGGGCCTTTCCGGGCCTGCAGTCTTGAAAATTTCGGCTTGGGAAGCGATAAGTCTGGCCAAACTGAAATATCAGGTTGAAATTGAAGTCAATTTCATTGTAAAAACGATGGATGAGGCCGAAGAATTGTTTCAGAATGCCAAATTAAGTAATCCCAAGAAAACCATTGGCCAGTCTAAAATGTTTGATATTACCAACCGGTTCTGGCATAAAGTTCTTGAAATTTCAAAAGTGGATCTCAACAAGCAGATCGCTAATGTTTCCGGAAAAGAAACGCAGACCATTCTGGAAAATTTATGCAAAAAGAAGCTTAAGGTTACAGGAAAGTCCACATTTAAAGACGAATTTGTTACCGCTGGAGGCATTGATTTAAAGGAAATTAACTTTAAAAATATGTCTTCAAAAGTTCTTCCTAATTTTTATATTGCAGGAGAAGTATTGAATATTGATGCTGTAACCGGAGGATTTAATTTCCAGGCGTGCTGGAGTGAAGCATGGCTGATTGCGCAGGATCTGAATAATAAGTAGGTTTAGGTATTAGATATGAGATTTCAGACATCAGACAATAAGTACTGAATAACAGGTTTTTAACCAAAAATTAAATTAAAAACTTATATTAGATAATTGTTATCGTTTAACGCATTTCAAACCATGAAAAATTTTTTTTTACTCATAACATTAATGGGATTTCAAATCGCTTTTTCTCAGATTCAGGAAGATGCAAAACAAACGTATGGCTTTACAAAAGAGCAACTCGGAACTTACAACAAACCTGCTGAGTATCCCGGGGGCATGATGGCACTTCGAAAAGATATTGCTAACAAAATAAGGATGAGAAAAATAAAAGGGGAAGGAATAATCAATGCGAGAGCAAAGTTCATAGTTACTATCGAAGGTAAAATAGATGGCATCATAGTAACCGGAGATAATGCCGATTTCAATAAAGAAACAGAAAGAGCTTTAAAAACTTTGAAAGCCCGATGGAAACCAGCAGAATCCAATGGTATAATTGTCCGTAGCTATTATACTTTTCCTCTTAATATAAGCTTTAAATAACGGACAATGCTCTCTGCTAAAAGAAATACATCAACCCTTTTTAAAATCCTTTTAATTTTGGGATTCGGATATTTCTTTTGGCTGATGCTTTCCATTACCTTGGAATATATTCCTTTCAATCCTAATGTAAGCTTTCTGATGATCAAGCAGACCGAAGTGGAACACAGACCGGAATATCTTTATTTTTTCTACACCCACGTATATACCAGCATTTTTGTTATGCTTTTTGGATTTTTAGCCATTCTGAAAAAGGATTTTGGGTTAAAAAATTTCCATAAAAACTTGGGCAAACTATATATTTTCTTAATTTTAGTATTGGCCGCCCCCTCAGGAATTTATATGGGTATTTTTGCTAATGGAGGAATCTTATCGAAGATTTCATTTGTCATATTAGGCTGTTTATGGTGGTTTTCTACCTATAAGGCTTACCAACTGGCCCGGCAGAAAAACTTTTTACAACACAAACAATGGATGTGGCGGAGTTTTTCATTAACGCTTTCTGCGATCACTTTAAGGATGTGGAAAGTTATTATTGTATATTTATTCCATCCCAACCCCATGGATGTCTATCAAATCATCGCATGGCTTGGCTGGATTCCCAACATCCTCTTCATTGAATATTTAATCAGAAAAAAATTAATATGAAAATTTTAAATTTAACTTTAATTTCCCTGCTTGCAGTATCTCTTGCAGCATGCAAAAAAGAGGGTAAAGCTGCCGGATCTTCAAAAGACAGCCTTGCCCTGAAAAAAGATTCTGTAGTCGTTCCTGAATTTCATAAAGAACTTTATGGAATCTATACTGGTGAATTTGAAGGGAATATAACAGAATATGATAAAGAGGGTAATGACTATGAAGAATATTCAACAAAAAAAATTTCTTTAAAGATTAATAAAATAACTAAAGACAGTGTTTACGGTCAAAGCATTGTAGGTGGGAGCCAGCGTCCATTCCGAGGTATCTTTAATGAAGGTTCAAATTCTTTTATTCTGGATGAGCCGGGAAATGATAAAACTGACGGAAGATTTGAGGTTAAATTAAATAATGACAGCCTAACCGGAAACTGGAACGCCTTCAATAAATCAGCTGTAAAATCACCTTTGAAAACTTTAAAATTAATAAAGAAAGAATTTGTATACAATCCCAACTTCATGCTGGATGAAAATTCAGATCTGGTAGACTGGACGAATCCTAAAAGCGTTACAGAGAAATACACTGATGAAGAAACCGGAAAAACAGAAACCTACAAAGCATCTAAGAACAGATTTGCGTCTGATGCTATCTTTAAGATCAATGCTTCTAAACAGAAACTAACCGAAAAAGAACTGAAAAATTTAAGAAAACTGGATCTGGAGATCATTAAAAATGCAGTATTTGCAAGACATGGATATTCCTTTAAAAAAGAAACATACAGAAATTTCTTTGAACGCACGGATTGGTATATTCCGGTTTCTAACAATGTAGATAAAGACCTTACTCCCATGGAAAAGGAAAATGTAGTATTACTGAACCGTTTTATACAATACGCGCAAGATAAGTATGACAGTTTCGGAAGATAACTAAGCAAGAATACAATGAGTCAACCGCTTGTTTTTACTCTTTAGTAAGTTTTTTCATCTGTATTGATTCACTGTATTTTACCCAAAGATAAAGGATAAAACATCCGGCTGCATAGCACAGAATATCGATCCAGGAAAAAGAGTTTCCAATCACAATATACATTAGGCTTCCCGGGCGGAAGCCTAGTTTTTCTGCAATATTAAAATACTGTGCAAACTCTACCAGGCAGGAAAAAACAAGAATTCCCAGAATAAGTTTTTGATTATTTACAGAGACAAAACTCTTCACAAAAGTGTACAGGAGCATCACCACGATGACATCTCCAAGATAGGCTCTTACAAAGAAAATATCCTTTAGCACTGTGGCAATTAAGACTTCGACAAGGAAAATCAGAACCGTTAGAAAAAGATATTGTAAGCTGAATTGTAATTTCATAGATCTGGCATAAAAAATCAGCATTCAATGAATGCTGATCTATAAGTTATGGTACAAAGATATTATTTCTTTACTTTCACTGTGCATCCGATCGCAACAGTTTTTGTCATTTTCACGGGTTTTCCTTCTATCAGAGCATTCACTGCATCCTGCACATAATATTCTGAAACATCATTCGGGTTTTCATAATTATTGTCGATGGCCCCGATATACTTCACGATATTCTTACCATTTTCTTTCTGCAGAACAAATACATGCGGCGTTTTTGTTGCTCCATACTGCGGAAAAACCTTTTGTCCTTCGTCTACTAAGTATGGAAAAGTAAATCCTCTCTGTGCAGCTCTTTCGATCATTTCCTGATAGCCATCTTCTGCCTGTATGTTTGGGTCATTCGGGTTAATGGCAATCACCGGATAGCCCTGATCTTTATATTTTTTATCCAGCTCTATAATTCTTTCTTCATACTTTTTAGCGTATGGGCAATGGTTGCATGTGAATATGACAATAAAGCCTTTAGCCGTCTTAAAATCGCTGAGCGAAACCATTTTTCCATCAACATTTTTCAGTTTAAAATCGGCTGCCGCGTCTCCGATTTCATAACCTTTTACAGGATTGATCTTGTTATGAGGCGTATTGGTATCATGATCTCTTGTGGTAAAGCTTAGCAAGCCCAGACCCACGATAAAGGCAGCCATCAATATTTTTAGATTTTTCATAAGATATTTATTATAAATTTTGTTCTACTACTTTTTCAAGATCTTCCTTGCTCATCTCACCATCGTTGAAATATACTTTCTGTCCATTTTTGTAGAAGACCGTTACCGGAATATTTCCGTCCCAGTCTTTATTAAACCTTGGAATCCAGGTATTCATTCTTTTGATATCATCCAGTAGAATAACTTCAGCTGTCAGGTTTTTATTTTTAATGAATTTAACCACTTTTTCCATATCCGCCAGTCTGTCCAATGATACTAAGATCATTTTAAATTTAGGATTTCCTGCATATTTATTATTCACCTCCATAAAATGAGGAAGTTCTTTTACGCAGGGTCCACATGTTGTCGACCAGAAGTTGACCACAAGAAACTTATCTTTTTCCTGCTGAATACGCTTTTCCAGCTCTTCGTATTTTACAGAAACAACTACAGCCTGCTGCGCTTTAGAAATACTGAAGCACACAAGCAGAAATAATAGATTAAAGAAATTCTTCATACTCAAAATTAGTAAAAAGCTTTTACCCGGAGACGATTTATTTAGCTTAATACCGTTTATGTTAATTTATTTTTAAAATAAATCACATTAAATTGACATATTGAAATAAAAACGTATTTTAGTCTAACCAAATTAAAAATTTTAACCATGAAAACATCAACCCTTCGAAAGAAAAAATTAACGAAGAAAGAATTGAAAGAAATTAGTGGCGGTAAAAAACCTTTTTGCCCAAGAGTAGTAAGCTGTTTTGTTCGGGAAACAGGAGAAGAAAGATCCGGAGTTCCCGGTGAACAGGACGGATATTGCTGTTAACAAAACCGATTAACCCAAAATCAATTAAAACAATTCATTATGAAAAAGTTAAACATCCAAAGAAAAAAATTAACCAAAAAAGAATTAAAGGAAATTAACGGAGGAAACGATACAGACTGTCTTATGGAATGTCTTTGTTTTTCTACCGGACCCGGTGAGCCTTATATCGGGACGTGTAATCCAAAAGGGATTTGCTGCTAAATAACCGGGAATACAATCTTCACAATACTAAACGAAAGCTTTTCACTTTCGTTTTTGTTTTTTCTAAATCTTCCGTCCTTATAAAAGAGAGCAATATTTTTACTCACAAATGCTGGAATTATTGAGATAAATGCATATTTTAGTCTGACTAAACTCAATATTTTTATTATGAAAAAATCAATCATTCAGAAAAAGAAATTAACCAAAAAAGAATTAAAAGAAATTAATGGTGGTTCCGCACACGACTGTGTTATGGAATGCATCTGCATGACTCCCGGCGGTGAAGGGCACGTAGGAGTATGTACTTCTGACGGAACCTGCTGTTATTAATCTCATCTAAATTCATTTTTACAATACAAAAGAGAGCCTTTCAGCTCTCTTTATTATTTATTTTCCAATCATCTTTTTAATTGAATTAAGCTTCATTAAAGCTTCTATCGGGGTCAGGGTATTGATATCTATTTTGGTAAGCTCTTCTCGGATGTTCTCCAATACAGGATCATCAAGCTGAAAGAATGAAAGCTGCATGTTTTCTTCGGTCACTCTTTTGATGGTTTCTGAAGAACTTGTGCCCTGTGTACGGCTTGCTTCAAGGGTTTTAAGGATTTCATTCGCTCTGTTGATCACTTTCGCAGGCATTCCCGCAAGCTTGGCAACATGAATACCGAAACTGTGCTCACTTCCCCCGGGAATCAGCTTTCTCATGAAAATTATATTTCCTTTATTTTCCTGAATAGAGACATGGAAGTTTTTCACCCGGTCAAAATTTACCGTCATTTCATTCAGTTCATGATAATGGGTGGCAAACAATGTTTTGGACTGTGTAGGATGCTGGTGCAGGTACTCTGCAATCGCCCAGGCTATGGAAACCCCGTCATAGGTTGACGTTCCACGACCGATTTCATCCAACAGAATTAAGCTGCGTTCTGAGATATTGTTCAAAATATTCGCGGCCTCATTCATTTCTACCATAAAAGTAGATTCTCCGGCAGAAATATTATCAGTGGCCCCTACCCTGGTAAAGATCTTATCCAACATTCCTATTTCAGCATGTTTTGCAGGCACGAAACTTCCGATTTGTGCTAATAGACATACAATTGCCGTCTGACGCAGAATCGCCGATTTACCCGCCATGTTAGGCCCGGTAACCATGATGATCTGCTGGGTATCTTTATCTAAAAAGATATCATTCGGAATATATTTTTCTCCTAATGGAAGTGCATTTTCAATGATCGGGTGCCTTGCTTCTTTCAGATCGATTGCATAGCCATCATTTAAGACCGGTCTGGTATAACTTTCAGAAACCGCAAGATCAGAGAATCCCGCTGCCACATCAAGCTGCGCGATGATACTGGAATTTTCCTGGATCTGATCCATATATACCAGCGTTTCAGCGCATACATTTCTGTAAAGCTGGTTTTCCAGTACTCCAATTTTCTCTTCGGCGCCCAGAATCTGGCTTTCATATTCTTTTAATTCTTCAGTAATGTAGCGTTCAGCATTCACAAGGGTTTGCTTTCTCAGCCAGTCACTCGGAACCTTATCTTTATGGGTATTCCGGACTTCGATATAATACCCGAAAACATTGTTAAAATCAATTTTAAGGCTGGAAATCCCTGTTCTTTCAATTTCTCTCTGGCACATGTCATCTAGGAAACCACGCCCTTTGCTTTGAAGACCTCTGAGCTTGTCAAGTTCTTCGGAAATCCCCTCTTTAATTACATTCCCTTTTGCAATATTTACGGGAAGCTCATCATTAAGACAAGACTCTAACTGTTTGATCAGCTCTTCCAAATCATATAAAGGTTCCAGCCAGGACAGTACATCAGCATGCGGATGCAGTAAAGCTTTAATTTTACTGATATTAATCAAACTTTGGCGTAAATACCCCAGTTCTTTAGGTGAGATCTTTTCTGCAGCCAGTTTTCCCATTAAACGATCCAAGTCGGAAATAGACTTTAACAGCTGGGAAATTTCATATTTCAGGCTGTCATTTTCATTCAGGAAATCAATTAATGAGAGTCTTCTGCCAATTTCGGCAACAGATTTTAAGGGAAGAATAATTCTCCTTCTCAATAACCTTCCCCCCATCGGAGTAGAGGTTTTATCAATAATATCAAGCAGTGATTTACCCTGTGGATTGCTTGGATACACAATCTCTAAATTGCGTAACGTGAAGTTATCCATCATTAGGTAATCTTCCTGCGGAATGATCTGAAGTTTGGTAATGTGTGCCAGTAGATTATGATGGGTATCTTCCACCAGATAAGCAAAAATAGCACCTGCTGCAGTTATTGCCTGTGAAAGATTTTCAATACCAAAACCTTTTAAGGAATTTGTCTTGAAATGTCCTGTCAGTTTTTCGTAGGCAAAATTATACTGAAAGGCCCAGTCTTCCAGTTTAAAAGCACTTTTATTCTTAAGCTGCTCCGGAATCTGAACACTTCTCTGATAAATGATCTCACTGGGATCAAACGTATGGACGATATGCAATAGTTTATCCAGATTTCCTTCACTCACTAAAAATTCTCCTGTGGAAATATCCACCAGGGCCATTCCGAACTTCTCTTTTTCTTTGTGAAGAGAAAGCAGGAAATTGTTCTTTTTGGAATTTAATACCTGGTCATTAAATGTTACTCCGGGTGTTACCAATTCCGTAACTCCCCTTTTCACAATTCCTTTCACTGTTTTTGGATCCTCCAGCTGATCACAGATCGCTACCCTCATGCCTGCTCTTACCAATTTTGGAAGGTAAGAATCCACAGAGTGGTGCGGAAATCCTGCCAGCTCTATATGCCCGTCACCATTGGCTCTTTTGGTAAGCACTATACCCAGAATCTGAGAAGTTCTGACGGCATCCTGCCCAAAAGTTTCATAAAAATCCCCTACTCTGAATAATAGCAGTGCATCAGGATATTTCGCCTTGATGGTATTGTACTGCGTCATTAACGGGGTCTCTTTCTTCACTGCTTTTGCCATATCAAAATAAAACCTCAAATTTATGTATTAAATTCACGGTTTCAAAGTTTTAAATAATCTCTCACAATTTTATTTCTAATAGCTCTCCATCAGATTTTATTTCTACAATTTTAGTTTCCCGGTTTGAGGCGTCATAATTGGAACGAAAAGTTTCATAATATGGTGATGAAGCAATTGCAGCTCCATAGCCATTATAAGTGGTTGTGGTTCCTGTCTGCTGCTGATAAGTGTAGGTCCCAACGTAAGGTAGAATACTTTCAATAAAATATTTTCCAGGTTTCAGCTTTTCAAATTTGAATCTTCCATAAGCATCTGTTTTGGTTTCTATCCTATATTTATAAGCTTCATCAGAAATGTAAACCAAAGTTTTTTTGTTCTCTTTTTGTTTTCTTAATTTGATAAATTCCTCAAAATAAGGTGTTAAGGGATACAATGTTACCAATGTGCCTTCTGGTGCAAGTTGTTTTTTGGCTAAAGGTGCCTTATAACCATATACCGTTTTTTGTTTTGTAGAAGCAACTCCTTCGATGTTAGATGTTCCGATGGCAAGCATTTCCTGGGCTAGTTTTTTATCGAAAAAGCTTTGGGGAAAAAGTTTATTTTGAGCATAAGTAAAAATTCCTGATAAGAGGAAAAGTAGAAAAAAATGTTGTTTTTTCATGGTGAATCAATTTGTGTTTGTAACAAAATTAATATTTTATTTGACAAAATATTAATTTTATGATAAAAATATCATAACTTTTACTTTAAATACGCATTTTTAGACAAACTCAGAAGCATCTGGTTTTCAGAGAGTTTCTATTCATTTTATTTCACCAATAAAATAATTATCGTACTTTTCAGTAAAATAGAAACGATGACTTATCCCATCTTAGAAACCGAAAGGCTTATTTTAAGACAGCTTACCCCTCATGATGCTGAAGACCTGTTTGAATATTTTTCTCAGGATCAGGTAATGAAATATTACGATCTGGAAACGTTTAAAACGCTGGAAGATGCTAACAATATCATTCTTCACTTTAATAATGAATTTGAAAAAGGAAAGGGATTCCGCTGGGCACTGGAGCTAAAATCTGAAAAGAAAGTCATCGGAACCTGCGGATACCACAACTGGCATCAGGAGCACTTTAAAGCAGAGATCGGCTATGAGCTTAATCCTGCATTCTGGCATCAATCATACATGAAAGAAGCCATTCTTCCTATTTTGACATTCGGTTTTGAAAGAATGGGCCTGCACCGTGTGGAAGCGTTTATTGATCCCGCCAATATTTCATCAGAAAAATTACTGCAATCACTGCACTTTAATGAGGAAGGGACTATGCATGATTATTTTTTTGAAAAAGGGAAATTTGTAGATGCTAAAATTTTCGGGCTTATTAATGAGTAGAACAAAATCATTTTTTGGTATGAAGATGTTTTTCTAAAGCTTCGTTACTTTTTTCGTAAGCCCATTTCTGTTTATAGTTCACCCAGTTTTCTTTACCCAATTTCCGTAAAATTTTATCGGTATATCTCATGATAAAAACATGGTACAGCATATTGACGAAAACTTTAGGCTTATTAGGCAATGCACGGAGAGAAAGAGAAAACCCAGGCTCCAGATACCGATTGAAGTGCCAAAATGCTCCCGGAATAAAAAGGGCATCCCCATGTTCCATGAAAATCTCATATCCTTCAGCATATTGTAACGCCGGGAACTTTTCATAATCAGGATTTTCATAATCCACATCGTAAACGGTATGCACTGAAAGAGGCACTTTATATAAAAATGCTGACTGCTTCTGATCGAACAGCAGAATTCTCTTCTTCCCTTCGAAATGAATATGAAGAAAATCTCCCAGATCCACATCATAATGCATCAAAACATGCGCTTCACTTCCTCCGAAAAACAAGGTCGGAAGACGTTTAAAAAAACGGATGCCCAGATCAGGATAGGTGAAGTTTTTCAGCAGTTCGGGAAGACGGTCTGTAATGATGTAAAAGAAAATACGCAGATCGGATGGCTTACTTTTAATGGTATCTATATATTCTTTCATCTTCATATGCGTCACAGGCTCATCTGAACTTTTTGACGCGCTGGCTGGTTTATTATCGTATAACGGTACTTCCTGTTCGCCTGCTTTTTCACGGATATAGGCAAGATTCCATTTGTCAAAAGCATCCCAGCGGGCCGCAAAATTCTTGATCAGCAGGGGTTTCTTTTTCCTGAAATAATTTTTCTGAAAGTCTTCTTTACTGATATCACTGACAACATCTACCTTTTTGAGAATCATCTTTTTTTGATTTAATGCGAAATAAAAATAGCTTTTTTTCAAAAGTTATAAAAGTTTCAACATCAAATTATTTTCCGCCATCGATATAGATTTTGAAAATTAATCTAAGATTACACCATCGGAAACATCACCTTATTTTAATTCAAAAAATAGAATAACAGTGAAATCATTCCTCCCAAGATAATAACCACACATCCCGGCGGGCTCTTTTTAGAATTTTTCCTGCCAAAAGTACTTACATAATGCCCGCTCACCCAGGTGCCGTTTTTCTTAAAATGTCCTTTTCGATAATATCCCATGTTATCTATTTTTATGGCAAAATAAATAGTATCATAGGCATAAATTTTACGGGTTCCCATAAAGTCAGGATAAAACGAAAAAATTATCTTTGTAGGACGAACAAAATTTATGAGAGCCTATAACACCAAACATTTCCTAAAAATCCTTTTCAGCTTACATAAAAGTGATACTTTGAAAATCCTTTTTCCAAGCATGATTCTTGTGGGGTTATATTCCTGGGGTATTCAATATTTAGAAGTAGAATATCTTCACCTCACGTCAAAATCAGGAGTAAGCAATGTAGGGATGATTCATTCTTTATTAGGTTTTGTACTTTCTTTACTATTGGTTTTCAGAACCAATACAGCGTACGACCGATGGTGGGAAGGGAGAAAACTTTGGGGTAAACTGGTGAATGATACCCGAAATTTTGCAGTAAAAATCAGTAACATATTAATAGATGACCGCCAACATATGGAGCAGATTGCAAGATACCTTAAATTCTATCCTCACTTTTTGGCAAAGCATTTATCGAAAGAATCCACCAGCCTGGCATTAGATGAAGATTATTCTGAAATTGAAAAATCGCTGAAACATCATGGACCTACTGAAATTGTTATCCTTTTAACCCACAAACTGAACCAGTTAAAAAAGGAAGGTAAGATTTCAGATATTGAAATGGTATATTTAGATACCCAGCTTTCCGGTTTTCTGGATGTATGCGGAGGCTGCGAGAGGATTAAAAACACACCCATCCCCTATTCTTATTCTTCATTTATCAAGAAGTTTATTATCCTGTATGTTTTTGCCCTTCCTATTGCTTATGTCATCAACATCGGACTTTTTATGATTCCCCTGACGGTTTTTGTTTATTATGTTTTAATGAGTCTGGAACTGATCGCTGAAGAGATTGAAGATCCCTTTAACAACGATGAAAATGATATTCCAATGGAGGCTCTGGCTCAAAATATTGAAAAAAATGTACACCAGATCATGGGCTTAAAAAATAAAAATCAAGCTTAAAGCTTGATTTCCTTGAGTTCACCGTCCTGTTTTATTTCGACAAATTTACTTTCTCTGTTTCCGGAAGAATATCCGTAGAAAAAAGTCTGGTATATCGGGGTAGAATACAGATAGCCTCCATAGGCATTGTAGGCATCCGACTGTCCCGTTTGTTTTTGATAGCTGGCTGTTGCTGTAAAATTTACAATGGTTTCCAGATAATATTTTCCGGGTTTCAGTTTTTCAAACTTGAATCGTCCGTGATCATCTGTTAATGCTTCTATTCTGTATTTAAAAGCCTCTTCAGACATATAAACGGTTGTTTTTTTATTTTCATACTTCCTTCTCATGTCATAAAACTCTTCAAAATAAGGCGTTACCGGAAAAAGCATCACCACCGTTCCTTTCGGGGCATAATGTTTTTCGCCAAGAAGAGGTTTGATTCCAAAATTGTTTTTTTGTTTTGTAGAAGCGACTCCTTCAATCGTAGAGTTTCCAAAACCGATCATCTGCTGAGCCAGCTTTTTATCGAAAAAAGCCTGTGGATAGTAGGTATTCTGTGCTTTTGAAAAAATAAAAGCAAATACCAGCATCATGACAATGGATATTTTTTTCATGGTATATATTTTAGCCAAATATAAGTATTTTGCTATTTTTGAATAAAAAAACCAATGAAATACATTTTTTTAATGCTCTTCTCAGCATGGGCATCTGCACAAAAACCCTGTGGTTTTAAAGACGGGCTACAAGAGGGAAACTGCAAACATTTTTTTGACAACGGACAGGTAAAAGAAATCGCCGACTGGAAAAAAGGCAAGCTGGAAGGTGATGCCATTTTTTATTATGAAAATGGGAAAATCCAGGCTAAAGGAGAATATAAGAAAGGATATAAAGTAAAAGAATGGGCTTATTACGATAACAACGGCGTCTTACAATCTAAGGAAGTCTATAGAAATGGACAGAAAGATATCTATGACAACAGCTCTACGGCAACATTTTACACGCCTTCCGGTGCAATAACCGAGGTTTCTAATTATAAATTCGGTAAATTGGAGGGCGAAAGTAAACTTTTTCATGAGGATGGAAAATCGGTAAAACAAGTTGGATATTATCAAAACGGTCTGGCGACAGGAAAATGGAAAGTCCTTTATCCATCTGGGAAAATCCAGAGAGAAACGGAGTTCGTAAATGATAAAAGAGACGGAACCCGTGTACACTACCGCGAAGATGGAAGCATTGAAAAGACAGAAGTTTATAAAGACGGAAAATTAATCTCAACAAAATAATACATTGGTACACAAACTAAAATTGGAAGAACTCAACAGAATAGATGTAGAAACATTTAAGAAAACTGAGAAGGTTCCATTAGTCATCATTTTAGACAATATAAGAAGTATGCACAATGTGGGTGCTACTTTCAGAACAGCAGATGCTTTTCTGATTGAAAAAATAATCCTCTGCGGAATTACCCCGGTACCTCCGCACAGAGAAATCCACAAAGCAGCGCTTGGAGCTACAGAAAGTGTAGACTGGGTGCATGAAAGTGACATTAACACAGCCATCAGCGATTTAAAAAGCCGTGGCTATGAAATTGTAGGCGTAGAACAGACGACCAACAGCCAATTGATCACTGATTTTACGATTGACAAAGAGAAAAAATATGCTTTGATTTTAGGAAATGAAGTAGAAGGAATCAGTGATGAAGCACTCCCAAACATCGATGTATTTTTGGAAATTCCACAATTAGGAACCAAGCACTCTTTAAACGTGAGTGTATGTGGTGGAATTGTGATGTGGGAGTTTGCAAAAGCCCTAAAATAAAAAAACTGCATATGTCTAATAGACAGTGCAGTTTGAAATAAATCTAATAAAAAGTAAAAATGAAAGGCGACAAAGATACTTTATTTTTTGTCACGAACAAATTTTAAAATCATTTTTTTCTTTTTTTCCAAAAAAAAAGTATGTTTTCAGAAAAAGTTTCATTTAATTTTTTATAAATTAGCACAATGTTTATCAAGGACTATATCTCAAAAGATTTCCCGTGTTTTAGCTTGACTGACTCAATAGAATCAGCAAGGGATACCTTAGAAGACTTTGGATATTCTCATATTTTCATTAAAAAATCCCACCACTTTTACGGAGCTATTGCCAAGGAATTTCTTGATGAAGCTGAAGGAACTTTAAAGAATCTGGAACACCAGATCGAGCGGTTTGCCATTCTTGAAGATAATAATATCATGGACAGCATTCGCCTTTTTTATACCTTCAATTCCAATATCATTCCGGTGATCAATAAGAATGAAAAGTATTTGGGATACATCGGATGTGAAGATGTTTTTCAGGACCTGTCCCGCTATCCCCTGTTTTCCGAAACAGGTGCTATGCTTACGGTAGAAACTCCGGTGAAAAAATATTCAATGACCGAAATTGCCAATATTGTGGAGAGTAATAATTCTAAATTTTATGGCGCTTTTATCAGTTTTATGTCTGATGAAGTCATTCATGTGACGATAAAAATAAGCAATGAAAATCTGGGTTCTATTGATGAAACATTTGACAGATACGATTATAGAATTGTTGAAAAATACTATTCTGATGAGAAAACGGATCTCTTTAAGGACCGGTTCGGTTTTTTCCAAAAATTCATAGAAATATAAACAATGAAGGCAGCTATATATTCTCAGAAAAAAGATCTCGATACTTTTTTATATTTAAGCAAATTTGTTTCAGAGCTGGAAAGCCGGGGCGTAAAATCTGTTTTGTATGATGAGATGGCTGAAGCCCTGCAATTTTCAAAAATTTTCGAGACCTTTAATTGTAAACAGGATCTTGTAGATAAAGCAGTGGATCTTTTCTTCACTTTTGGAGGAGACGGAACCATTGTGAACTCTTTAACCTTCATCGAAGATCTTGAAATTCCTATTGTCGGTGTCAATACCGGGAGGTTAGGATTTTTGGCAAGTTTCACCAAAGAAGAAGCATTCAAAGAACTGGATGCAATCTTAAAGGGCGATGTAAAGACCAGCCGCCGTGCTGTTATTGAAGTCGTATCTCCAAGATCAGATGAATTCTTCCCGTATGCCTTAAACGATGTTACCGTTTCCAGAAAGGAAACCACCTCGATGATTACGGTAGACTCTTATATTAATGATGAATTCCTTAATGTATTCTGGGGAGACGGCGTTATCGTCTCTACTCCAACTGGATCTACAGCGTATTCTTTAAGTTGCGGCGGACCGATCATTTCTCCAAACAACGAAAATTTCGTTATCACTCCAATTGCTCCTCACAATTTGAACGTAAGACCTTTGGTGGTGAACGACAGAGTGGAAATAAAATTTAAAGTAGAAAGCAGAGTACCACAATATTCCCTTTCTTTAGATTCAAGGTTAATACATATAGAAACAGACAAAGAGATCATCGTTAAAAAAGCCAGTTTCCAGATTCTTTTGGTACAGCCCAACCACCTGAGTTTCTATGAAACCATCCGCCAGAAACTACTTTGGGGGAGAGACAAAAGAAATTAGCAATTGAGCAAAATTTCATACCTTTACACGAATTTTAAAAACGCCTAATAATATATACTAAAAAGTAAAACATGAGCAGAATTTTTCCGGCAGGAGTTGCCACAGGTCAGTTAGTTACGGATATTTTCCAATATGCTAAAGAAAATAAATTTGCATTGCCTGCAGTAAACGTAATTGGTTCAAGCAATGTAAATGCTGTTATGGAAACTGCAGCGAAATTGAATTCTCCTGTTATTATCCAGTTTTCTAACGGTGGAGCTTCTTTCAACGCAGGAAAAGGACTGAGTAATGACGGTCAGAAATCTGCTATTTTAGGAGCAATTGCAGGTGCAAAACATATTCATACTCTTGCAGAAGCTTACGGAGCAACTGTAATTTTACATACAGACCACTGTGCAAAGAAATTATTGCCTTGGATCGACGGATTGATGGATGCTAACGAAGAATTCTTCAAGCAGACAGGAAAATCTCTTTATTCTTCTCATATGCTTGACCTTTCTGAGGAATCTTTAGAGGAAAACCTTCAGGTTTCTGCTGAATATTTCGAAAGAATGGCTAAAATGCAAATGACTCTGGAAGTTGAGATCGGTGTAACAGGAGGTGAAGAAGACGGAGTTGACAATTCTGATGTTGATAATTCTAAATTATACACGCAGCCTGAAGATGTCGCTTATACTTACGAAAAGTTAAAAGCTATTTCTGATAACTTTACGATTGCAGCCGCTTTCGGTAACGTACACGGTGTTTACAAGCCAGGAAACGTAGTTCTTACTCCAAAAATCTTAGATAACTCTCAGAAATTTGTTCAGGAGAAATTCGGAACAGCAGCAAAACCTGTAAACTTCGTATTCCACGGAGGTTCTGGTTCTACCATAGAAGAAATCAGAGAGGCGATTGATTACGGTGTTATCAAAATGAACATCGATACAGACCTTCAGTTCGCTTATACAGAAGGAATCAGAGACTTTATGGTGAACAATATCGATTATTTAAGATCTCAGATCGGAAACCCTGAAGGAGAAGAAAAACCTAATAAAAAATTCTATGACCCAAGAAACTGGGTAAGAAAAGGTGAAGAAACTTTCTCTACGAGATTGGTTAAAGCGTTTGAAGATTTAAATAACGTAAATACTTTAAAATAAGAATTGTAAAAATGTATTTGTGTAAAAAGTAATAATGATTAAAGCTTTCTACATAAATACATTTTACATTTATACATTAATACATACAAAATGGCATTCGACTGGTTTAAAAGAAAAGCAAAAAACATTACCACTTCTACTGATGAAAAAAAGGATGTTCCCAAAGGTCTTTGGCACCAAACTCCTTCAGGAAAGGTTGTGGAGCATGAAGAACTGAAGAAAAACAACTATGTTTCTCCTGAAGATGGATTTCATGTAAGAATAGGAAGTGCAGAGTTTTTTGATATCCTTTTTGATGAAGGCAAGTTCACTGAACTGGATGCTAATGTTGAAAGTATAGACATCCTCAACTTCAAAGATACAAAGCCTTATGCTGACCGTTTAAAAGAAGTAAGAGCAAAAACAAAACTGACTGATTCTATCAGAAATGCAGTAGGAACCGTAAAAGGAACCGAAATGGTAGTTTCTTGTATGGATTTTGCTTTTATCGGTGGATCTTTAGGCTCTGTGATGGGTGAAAAAATAAGAAGAGCAATTGATTACTGTATCGCGAAGAAACTTCCGTACATGATCATCTGTCAGTCCGGAGGAGCAAGAATGCAGGAAGCAACTTATTCTTTAATGCAGCTGGCAAAAGTACAGGCAAAATTAGCCCAGCTTTCAGAAGCAGGTCTTTTATATATTGCTTACTTATGCGACCCTACTTTTGGAGGAATTACCGCTTCTTTCGCCATGACAGCAGATATCATCATGGCTGAACCAAAAGCCTTAATCGGTTTTGCAGGCCCAAGAGTTATCCGTGAAACCATTGGTAGAGATCTACCGGAAGGATTCCAGACCTCAGAATTCTTACAGGAAAAAGGATTCGTGGATTTCATCGTTAAAAGAACTGAAATTAGAGATACTGTGGCTAAAACAGTAAATTTATTAGCTGTAAAAGCATAACATTTGTAACAAAAACGATACAATCTCTCTCTAATTAGGGAGAGATTTTTATTTATGAGGACTTTTAAAATATTTTTCAATACCATCCGGAGCATGAGTTTTAAAAAGATTATGCGTCTTTTATCCTTGGTGCTTCCTCATCCTCTTTTTTCATTGTTAAGCTTTTATGCAACTATTCAGGCTTTCACGATCGCACAGAAACGCTTTCCTAAAACGGCTTCTACAAATGGTATCGGAAATGCTTTCAGACATGCTCTTTGGTGCTGTTTTATCATCATGTACTGCAGTAAAATATCTTCGCCGGAGAAAGCAGTGGATTTTTGTAAAAAAATTACGGATTTACATGAAGAATTGTTTCCCAATCAACCTCTGGAAACCAAAATGGATCTTCACAACAATAAAATAGGGATGGATTATTTCATGGAACTTCTCCCGGGAATCCACCGTCAGTTTTTTGAAAAAGGATTCTTTATAGACGCCTTAATAAAAAAAATGGAGGAGGCAAAAGTTCTGAAAAACCTGGATGATGATTTTGAAGGATATTTAGTATATCTTGATGAAAAATAAGTGTTCAGGAATATTCTAGAATCATCTTAATCGTCCAAAAAAAATAAAAGTGTAATAGTTTTACATTAAATTTATTATCTTTTCTCAAATTTTAATTTAATCAAATGGTTCTCAGCAGAATTTGGTCAGCTTTTATCATCGTTGCCATTGCTATTGCAAGTATAAAATACATTTCATCAAGCCATTACCAAACTATTTTTAACGATATGGTCGTTGGAAAAGGCGGTGATACGGTACAGATTGCCACTCAGAAAATGAATACGCTCTCTCCAGTGGTAAGAGACAGCCTGATGAAGAAGCCTGATTTTGCAGAAAACAGAATTCATTATAAAGCAGATGCTTTACAACAGAATGTAAAAGTTTACCGCGTTCAGGAATCAGACGGTGTGATCGGTACTTCTGAAACAGCAGTCAAAATCTGTATCGGACTAATAGGAATCATGACTTTGTTTATGGGATTTATGAGTATTGCAGAAAAAGCAGGAGGAATCAATCTTCTCAGCCGGCTGATCCAGCCTTTCTTTTCCAAGCTTTTCCCTGATATTCCTAAAAATCACCCCGCATTCGGACACATGCTGATGAATTTCAGCGCTAACCTTCTTGGACTTGATAACGCTGCCACTCCATTTGGACTGAAAGCCATGGAAAGTTTACAGACTTTAAATCCTAATAAAGATACCGCGAGTAATTCCCAGATTATGTTTCTCTGCCTTCATGCAGGAGGAATGACGCTGATTCCGGTTTCTATTATTGCAATAAGAGCATCTATGGGATCTAAAACCCCAACGGACATATTTCTTCCTTGTATGATTGCTACTTTTACAGCAACACTTGCCGCTATGATTATTGTTTCTTTATATCAGAAGATCAATCTGTTGCGTCCGGTGGTAATTGCCTATGTAGGGGGAATTTCAGCGGTGATTGCTCTTTTGGTGCTTTATCTGGTACAACTGAGCAAAGATGAGCTGGATACATTCAGTAAAGTTTTAAGTAACGGACTGATTCTCTTTATTTTCCTGGCCATTATCCTTGGTGCCGTGTATAAAAAAATCAATGTATTTGATGCCTTTATTGATGGAGCCAAAGAAGGCTTTACCACGTGTGTGAAAATCATCCCCTATCTGGTGGGAATGCTGATTGCCATTTCACTTTTAAGAACTTCAGGAGTCTTTGACGTTATTATCGACGGTATGAAATGGGTCGCAATGATGACCAATATGGACACCCGTTTTGTTGATGGTCTTCCTACCGCTTTAATCAAACCACTTTCCGGTTCCGGAGCCCGTGGAATGATGGTGGACACGATGTCGACTTTCGGAGCAGACAGCTTTCAGGGTAAATTGGCCGCCGTGCTTCAGGGAAGCTCAGATACGACGTTTTACGTAATCGCAGTGTACTTTGGGGCCGTGGCTGTAAAGAATACAAGATATGCGGTTATTGCCATGCTTTTGGCAGATTTGGTAGGCGTTATCACCTCTATTGCGTTAGCTTATCTGTTTTTTGCGTAAACAGCCCCTTTCTTTACACTAAAAACCATCAACGAACAACAATCAATCAACAACTCTACATATGATTACAGATAAAGAATTTACATTGCGGCTAATCCGACAACTGACACAGGCTTTGGAAAAACTGATCTTAGACAAACCCGAAGAAAGTTTAATGCAGAAAGAATTAGATTTTGAGACTTTAATGAGGGATATTTTTAAGTTTGACTTTACTACACTTTCAGCAAAATCAAAAGAAGAAATTATAGAAATCGTCAACGAAAGACAGGAAAGAGACCATAAGGATTATTACGAAATGCTGGGGAATCTTTTCTATTTTACAGGCAGAGGAGAAAAGAATAATGACTTTTTAGACAAAGCAAAAACGTTCTACGAGCTCTATCTTCAAGCCAGCGGGATTTTCGCCCTACCGATTATCAACAGAATCAATGAAATAAAAAAAGCACTTGAATAAAGTGCTTTTGTATTTTAGAAAGTAATTTTATATGATCCGGTGGAAGATGTACTTGCCTTCTCGGCTTTTACATACTTTTTCACCCATGAAATAGCATTTGAACTGATACACGGATCAGATGTTCCGCCTGATCTTCTTGCGGAAACTACATTTCCTGCTTTATCAACGGTGTAAGCAATGGTAATGGTACCGCTCGCAGTACAGCTGTTTGCCGGTTGTGCGCCTCCTCTTCCCATTGTTCCAGGAATGTATCCAATCAGTTTTCGGTCAATCCCTACTTTGCTGTCTCCATTCCCATCACCGCCCAAAGGATCACCTGCATTACCTATTCCTTCTCCGGTTCCCTGGCTTCCTGCCTTAGTTCCTCTACCTTTGATAAGGTTTCCTATAGCGGCATTGCCTTTTCCGTCTCCGGCTCCTGTTTTGGAGTTTCCAGCTGCGGCAGATGTCTTTTTATTATTTTTAGTAGCAGTGGTGCTTGAAGTTTCTTTTTTATTTGATTTAGATTCCTCTTTTTTAGGAACGGTTGTTTTTGAATTGGTTCCTGTAATTACCTTTTCTTTAGCCTCAGTCTTTTTGGTTTCTGGCTGAGGATCCGGCTTTACAACGGTTTTTGTTTCAGGAACCACTGCCTCAACAGGTTCAGGAGTAATCTCCTCTGCTTTTGCAGCCATGCTTCCTTCCTGTTCTGCTGGTTCTTCCACCCCGTTTCCGTTTCTGTTGTCCCCAAAGTTGACTAGCATCGTGGTAATAATTTCCGGTTGCTGGTCAATTTCAGGTTTTAATTTATAGATAAAAACAAAAAGCAGAATGGCAGACCAAATAAGGATAGAAAGTATGGCACTTTTTATCTTATCTCTGTTTTCTCCACTTTTGTCTACCGTATTCGTTTTCATTTTAACTTCCTTCCCGGTGCTCCGGATTTGTTATTTATCTTTTACTGTTGCAATGGCAATGTTGAATTTATTTTTCTCCGCAATTTCCATTGCAAAGACAACATCTTTATGCATCGTATTTTCGTCTGCTCTTATCGTGAAAGACTTATTCGCCTGATTGGCAAGCTTGCTTACAATCGTCTGCTCAAGTTGTTCTCTCGTTACAGGACTATCGTCCACGAAATAAGAACCATCCGGCTTGATACTTACCGTTAATGGATTTGGTATATTATCGTCTACGGCTCCTGCTTTAGGCAATTTTACATCAATTGCACTCTGGTTGGCCGCTGAAGAGGTAATCATAAAGAATATCAGCATCAGCAAGATAACATCGGTCATCGCTGCCAAACTGAACTCGGGGTTCGCTTTATTTCTTCTCTGAATTTTCATCTGTTTACTTTTATTGTTTTGCTAATGGTCAGATGGAACCTTTCGGTTTCATAAGAAAGATTTATAAAGGTTTATTGATAAGGTCTAAAAATTCTCCGGAAAGATCCTGAGCTTTCAATACAAACTTATCAATTCTGGTTAAAAGAATGTTATAGAAAAAGTTAGCAGGAATCGCTACTGCCAAACCTACCGCCGTTTGTCCTAACGCTGTATAAATACCCTCTGAAAGCGTTTTTGGAGAGAAAGATCCCGTTGCATGTGATAAATTAAAGAACGCAATGATCATCCCTATTACCGTACCCAAAAGCCCCAGCATCGGAGCGATACTTGGAACAACTGCTAACAGGTTCAGGTTCTTTTCCATATTTGCCACTTCTATCTGAGCCTGAGATTCCATTGCACTTACAATGTCTGAAACAGGGCGTCCTAATCTTGAAATTCCTTTTTCTAAAATTCTGCCTTCAGGAGAATTTTGTCTCTTGCAGTAATCAGCAGCAGATTCTATTTTCCCTTCTTTGATAAAATCCTCGATATTATTCATAAAGTTAGCATCTGTTTTTGAGGTCACTCTTTTGATAAAGAAAAACCGTTCAAAAAACAGATATACAGAAAAGATACCTAGCAGCAATACCACTCCCATCACTATCTTAGCGAAAGCTCCTCCATGGAACATGATCTTCCAAAATGAAAATTCTAAATCGTCTGTAGCAACTGCAGGGGCAGCAATTTGTGCAAATAAAATCTGAGTAAGTTCCGTTAACAGCATTTAATATGAATTTTTTTATAAAATTTTAACGACAAATGTAGTGGAATATTATGAATAGCACTCTTAAAAATTGCTTAAAAACAACTTAAAGTTTGTTATTAAATACCAACAGCAAATTTCTTTCCAAAAAAAATCTGAAAAGAAATCTGCTTCAAAAATATCGGGAAGATGACTATAAGTCTTCGTCTACTACAATCTCATCTTGTTTGAATTCGCATTTCAACCTAAAAGGAATGGGTGTTTCTGATCCCGTATAGAAATCATCAATCGTTCCTTTCCAGATCAACTGAAGTATTCCTTCTTCATTATTCTCGAACTGAAGCTCATTATCATAGACAAAAGCATCTTCATCATCGAATAAATCGACCTCTGTGTAAGTTTCCTCATCAGAGTCATTGATCTGAATAGTTTTTCCTTCTATTTCCGCTGTTTCAATAGGAAAGTCGACGACTTCAAGCGAAAGTTGTGGAAAATTATACTGTAAAGAATCATCGTCAACGTGATCCAAACTGTCATCCGTAATGATTTCTACTTCTAGAAAATGTTGTTCATTGCTGTAAACTGCTTTACAATAAGTATTTCTAATATTGTATTTTAGCGTTTCGTCCGGATGGTAAATTTTTAAAATCCCTTTCATTATTTCTTAAAAAAGAGCTGTAATAATATGATTGTTAAACGTTTTCAGCAAAGATAAAAAATAGATTGAAAGGTAAAAATATTTTGAAAACTATTTTTTTAAAATCCTCCTGTTTGATAAGTTCGTTGATCAATATTACTTACTTTTGTGTTAATAAAGATTCTGAAAATGAAAAACATTGTTTCGAAAAGTATTTTGGCGATAGGCTTACTTGTAGGTCTTGCTTCCTGTAAAAAATCCGATTCTCCTTTAACGAAAGTTACTCCTACCAATTTAGATTCCATTGCTTCCAATTATTACGAGCAGTATTTAAAACTTTATCCTTTGGAGGCTACTTCTCAGGGAGATTTACGATATAACGACCAGCTTCCGATAAATATTGATAAAGACTTTATTTCCGGAGAAGTTGCTTTTTACAACTCCGTCCAAAAACAATTGGACCAGGTAGATTATAAAGCCCTTACTGATGACGACAAAGTGGTGTATGATGTACTGGATTATACATTAAAAGACAGAATTGAAGGCTACGCCTATCACCCAGAATATATTCCTTTTACACAGTTTGGCGGACTTCCGTTAAGTTTCCCATTATATGGAAGCGGACAGGGAAGCCAACCTTTTAAAACTGAAAAAGACTACAGCGACTGGTTAATGAGAATGGATAAATTCCCGGAATGGATGGATGCTGCAACAGAAAATTTCAAACAGGGAATCAATAATAAAATAGTCCTGCCTAAAAAGCTGGTTATTAAGATGATCCCTCAAATGAAAGCTGAAGAAATTACCACTCCTGATTTTGATAAAAATATATTCTACGGACCGATAAAAAATTTCCCGAAAGATTTTACACAGGCTCAAAAGGATAAATTTTCAGCGCTTTATAAAGAGGCTATCTCTAAAAAAATCATTCCTGCTTATGTTAAAATGGGAAGTTTCTTAGAAAAAGAATACCTTCCAAAGGCAAGAGAAACCGATGGATACAACAGCCTGCCTAATGGTAATGAAATCTACAGATATTACGCAAAAAGCTGGACCACAACCAACAAATCTCCTGAAGAGATCAACAAAATAGGACTGCAGCAGGTAGCTATGCTCCGTGCAGAAATGGAAAAAGTAAAACAACAGGTTGGCTTCACAGGAACCCTGGAAGAGTTTATCAATTTTGTGAAAACAGATCCTAAAGCCATGCCTTATAAGACCTCAAAAGAAGTTTTGGCCGGATTTAACGAAATTTTAGCTAAAATTACTCCGAAGCTGAAAACGATGTTCAGCGTGACTCCAAAAACAAAATTTGAGATCAGACAAACTGAAAAATTCAGGGAAGCCAGTGCGAGTGCTGAGTACATCCAGGGAACTCCTGACGGAAAGAGACCCGGAATTTTTTATGTTCCGCTTCCTGATCCTGCAAAATTCAACGTTACTTCCGGCATGGAATCTTTATTCCTGCATGAAGCGATTCCAGGGCACCATTATCAGGTTTCTTTACAGCAGGAAAACACAAAACTTCCTAAGTTCATGAGATTCGGATGGTTCGGGGCTTATGGAGAAGGCTGGGCACATTATTGTGAAACGCTAGGCCCTGAATTCGGATTATACACTGATCCTTATCAAAAAATGGGATATTTAAGCGATCAAATGCTGAGAGCTGTGAGATTGGTAGTAGATACTGGTCTTCACACCGGAAGAATGACAAGAGAAGAAGCGATTAAATACTTTTTAAGCAACATTTCCTATGATGAGGCTGGAGCAACTGCGGAAGTGGAACGCTATATGGCAATGCCGGGCCAAGCATTAGGGTACAAAATAGGTTCATTGAGAATCCGTGAGCTAAGAGATAAATACCAAAAAGAACTGGGCAAAAAATTCAGTCTGGCAAGCTTCCACGATGAAGTATTGAGCCAGGGATGTTTACCATTGGATGTTTTGAACAGAAAAATGGATCTCTGGGCGAAAAAGCAGAAGTAACATTTCGTAATATTCGTCTTTAAAGGCAATAATTATACATATAACGGGATTTTTCTATTATAATTTATTAGAATATCCCGTTTTTAATTCACCAGAAATGTTCTCCTAATTTTACAATAAGATCTTTTAAAATAACAAACAATGATCACAGAAAGTCTACAATCACTTTACGAAAGAGATTTACATAAATTAAAAATCGAAATTGAATCTTACCAGAACGAAGATTCAATGTGGAAAATAGATAAAAGCATCTCTAATTCTGCAGGAAATCTTTGTCTCCATTTGGTTGGAAATCTTAATCATTTTGTCGGAGCAATATTGGGAAACTCGGGTTATGTGAGAAACAGAGAACTTGAGTTTTCATTAAAAAATATTCCACGTACTGAGCTCATTGAAAAAATTGAAGGAACATTAGATATTGTTATCAAAACACTCGGGCAGCTTAATGCAAATGATCTGGAAAAAGAATACCCTCTTGAAGCTTTAGGATACAAAATGACAACTGAATATTTTCTGATTCATTTGTTTGGGCATTTGAGTTATCATTTGGGGCAGATCAATTATCACAGAAGATTGCTGGACAACTAAAAACATATTTTCAATAGTAAAAAACAACCTTTTCTAGGTTGTTTTTTATTTTTCAAACATCATTTTCGTAATGAAGTCCTTCTCGCCTTTTCCTCTTGCGGGAGAATATTCTCTACCGTAAAAAATGATTTGAAGATGGAGCTTATTCCAAACTTCTTCCTTCCAAATGTTTTTTGCATCTCTTTCCGTTTCTACGACGTTTTTTCCTGAAGTAAGCTTCCATTGCGTCATCAGTCTTTGGATGTGTGTATCGACCGGAAAAGCAGGAAAACCGAAGCCCTGGCTCATCACCACAGATGCTGTTTTGTGCCCTACTCCAGGAAGTGCCTCTAGTTCTTCATACGTTTGCGGCACTACTCCATTATGTTTTTCCAATAAAAGCTCAGCCATTCTCTTAAGGTTTTTAGCTTTGGTATTAGAGAGTCCGATTTCTTTAATCAATTCTTTAATTTCAGAAACCTCTAGTTCAGCCATTTTTTCCGGCGTCCCGGCCACTCTGAAAAGATTGGGGGTAACTTCATTCACTTTTTTATCAGTTGTCTGTGCAGAAAGTGCTACCGCAACCATAAGGGTGAAATTATCGGTATGAGCCAACGGAATGGGAACTTCCGGATATAATTTTTCTAATTCAAGCTGAACGAGTTCCGCTCTTTGTTTTTTTGTCATTTAACCACTAAATTTGAACAAAAATAAACATTATGCTGCAAGCAGGAGACAAATTACCAAATTTTGAAGGAGTTAATCAGGATGGAGAGACTATAACCTCATCAACATTAGCAGGAAAAAAATTAATTATATTCTTTTATCCACAAGCGAATACCCCTACCTGTACGGTGGAGGCATGTAATCTGAGTGATAATTATTCTCAATTGGAGAAAGCGGGATTTCAGTTATTGGGTATCAGCGGGGATTCTATAAAAAAACAGAAAAATTTTCACAACAAATTTGCTTTTCCGTATGATTTGATTGCAGACGAGAACCATGATATCATTGAAAAGTTCGGGGTTTGGCAGGAGAAAAAAACGTTTGGAAAAACTTATATGGGAATTGTAAGAACAACCTTTATTTTTGACGAAAACGGAATCTGCACCAGAGTGATCGAAAAAGTGACTTCTAAAACAGCGGCAGAACAGATTTTAGAGGGGTAAAAAAAAATCATTGTCATTCTGAACGTTTAAATGATTCTTTAAGTTCAGAATGACAAATAGTATATTAGCTAGCCTAATTCATAATACATAAGCTCTTCCTCATCATTCGGAATTGTAACATATTTTTTGAATTGTAAACCTAGTTTTTCAATCAATTTCTGAGAGGAAAAATTATCTTTTGAAGTAATGGCGGAGATTTTCTTCATCCCAAACTCATCCATCCCAATGGATTTTACTTTCAGAGCAGCTTCATAGGCATATCCCTTGCCTTCAAATTCTTCCAGCAGAGAAAATCCGATATCCATAACATCAAGTCCTTCTCTTTCAAAGATTCCTACTCCACCGATTTTCTTATTTTCATCTTTGGTCACAACCAGGTAGTTCCCGAATCCTAACTTTTCAAATTGCGGAAGAAAGCGGTCTCTGATATAATTTTCGGCATCGGTAATATTTTTAATATTACGGTCTCCGATGTATTGTATGAATTTAGGGCGGTTATAAAGCTCAAAAATGAATTCTTTATCACCCAGTGACATGGGACGGATAATCAGTCTTTCCGTTTCGTAAGAACTATTTTTTCTTGGTTGTTTTTTTGGCTCCATCCTTTGGTTCTTCTTTTTTTTCTATTTTTAAAAGTCTGGGATTATTTGCACATTTCTTATTATAAAGCTCGATATAGGTTCCGTTATCTTTTACCTGACTAACGGCTCCGGTCGACTTATTGATGGTTAGCGTATAATGTGTCTTTTGGTAAGGGCATTCTTTTGAAGTAAGCTTCCCCATATCTAAATAATAATTGGAACGGTCTTCATAATAGTTCCCGGCAATATCTTTGAACTCTTCATCAATGAGATATCCATCAATTGTCATTGCAATGGCCGCTTCTTCCACATTATCAATCTTTCCTATGAACTTTTTAAGTCCTTCAAGATCTGTTACATAATTCATTTTTCCGCCCGCAGCATAGGCAATATAGTAAAAACTGTCTTCACTGGGAAATAAATTAAACCCGGAAAACTGCACTGTGTATTCTTTCTTTCCGCCAGAAGTTTTTACTTCCTGGTTTTTTCCATAGCTGTTGTATACCAACACCCAAGAATCTATTTTGTCGTTTGGGACGATTTCATATAGAATATTCTGAATGCTTGCAAAATTTTTCTTCTCCTGAGCATTCCCTGAGAATCCTAAAAACAAGAAAATAAGCAAGATAAGTGGGGTTGTAAATTTTTTCATAGATTAAAAATCAGCAGAAAGTATACCAATGATTGTTACATAAATTTTTCTCCTTTTTTGAAACTCTTCAAATCAAGGACATAATCTTTTATCAGCTGATCATTAGCTCTTGGACAGATCAACAGTGCTTTATCTGTATCTACAATAATATAGTCTTCAAGCCCGTCAATAATCACGGCTTTATTATTATTTTTTAAGCGGATAATATTTCCTTTCGCATTGTAAGTCAGGAGATGCTTTAGTTTTACCGCATTATTATTGGTATCCTTTTCCGTATTTTCATAGATAGAAGTCCATGTTCCCAGATCACTCCATCCCAGGTCAGAAGGGACTACATATACGTTCTTCGCTTTTTCTAAAATTCCGTTATCGATAGAAATCTTTTGAACTTTCGGATAAATGTTTTCAATACATGAGTTCTCCTTCTGAGAATTGTATTCGCAGGCCATAAAGTGCTGTGTCATTTCCGGAAGATACATTTCAAAGGCATGATGGATGCTTTTAACATTCCAGATGAATATCCCTGCATTCCAAAGAAAATCTCCACTTTCCAGAAAACTTTGAGCGAGTTCCAAAATCGGTTTTTCGGTGAAGGTTTTAACTTTAAAAAAATCTGAGTTCTTTTTTTCTACAAACTGAATGTAGCCATATCCTGTATCAGGTCTTGTAGGAGTAATTCCTAAGGTTACCAGATAGTCATTTTTTGAAGCCAGATCAAAAGCAATTTCCACTTTTTGAAGGAAAGTCTCTTCTTTTAAAATCAAATGGTCTGCCGGCAATACGATCATGGTGGCATTCGGGTCAATTTCAGCAATTTTATTGGCCATATACAAATTGCAGGCAGCGGTATTTTTCATCAACGGCTCGCCGACAATATTTTCTTCAGGAACCTCCGGAAGCTGCTGGTGCGAAAGCGCTACATACTCCTTATTGGTAATGACGAATATATTTTCATTAGGAATAATCTTGCTGATCCTGTCATAGGTCTGCTGGATCATGGTTCGTCCCACTCCTAAAATATCCTGAAACTGTTTTGGAAATTTCTGCGTACTCATAGGCCAGAACCGACTTCCGATTCCTCCCGCCATTATGACACAGTATTTATCTGATTTTGACATTCTTAACTACATTTTTCTATCCTTGCCAGAGGCTTGAAAGAATACTTCCTTCCTGTAGCCAGGTTCTTACAAAGATAGTTTTTTTTAATCAGACCTTCTAATAAATACTTTTCGTTGCGATATATAAAAAAATCTCCTTTTTGAAGTTCTTCAATAAACTGAAGGCTATCATCTTGTGTTTCAATATGAAAATATTTTACAAGATCCGGGCTGGCCATAAAATTGGCCTTCGGAGATTTTGAAAATTTCACAATGATAGGCTTTAAATCTTCGTCATACACCTGAAGACTTTCAAGAAGCATTTTTCTAAAAGTTTCCTTCCACTCATTGCCGTGGGGGGAGATTCTGCGTCCGTATTTTTCAAAGGCGATCAAATGAGCCAGCTCATGAGTTAAAACAAAGAAAAAAAGCTGTGGAGCTAAGGTAGAATTGATCGTAATTTCATGGGAATTATCTGGGAGCTTTCTGTAATCTCCCAGTTTAGAATTCCTGTTTCGTGTAATTTTTATATGGATATAATAATCTGAAAACCATATTTTTAAATACTGAAGTGTATCTTGTGGTAAATATTTTTCTAAGGATTGAATAGACATTTTATAAACTTAATGGAATTCCGGCATAGAAATTCAGCAGCTTAAGGCTGAAAAGGTAATTGTATTTAGCCTGTGCCACAGATCCTTGTGCATTAGCGTAGTTATTTCTAGCAACATTCACATCATAGATGGTTGTTCTTCCTGCTGTGTAGCTTTTATCTGCAAAATCCAGGGCCAGCTTTGTACTTTTTTCTGTTTCCACAGCTGATAAAAATGTTTCATAGTTAGCATCTACGTCAAACTGTGCTTTCTGTACATTCTGTCTTATCGTTTGTTTTTGTTGCTCCAATGTAATTTTAGCAATACTTTCATTTATTTTAGACTGTTCTACCTGAAGTTTGGTAATTCCTTTATTGAAAATAGGAACATTCAGTGAAATACTTGCCTGCTGTCCAAAGTTATCCTTATACTGTCCAAATAAATTTCTTTCCATAACAGGGCTTCCAAACACATCATATCCTGTTATATTTGTAGTTAAAAGATTATTGTAAAAACTTCCAATTCCGGCACTTGCAGAAATAGTAGGCCAGAAAGCTGTTTTACTCACTTCCGTTTGTGCGATGGCAGAATTTATTCTGCTTTCTGCGGCCTTGATCTGAGGCTGGTTTTCAAATGCTGTAGTAAGTACTTCGTCTACTGATTTTAACTGCGGTTCTAGCTGATCAGGCACATTTACATTTTCAACATCAAAATCTTTATAATCTGATAGCTGTAAAAGCTGTGCCATGGCAAAAAGGCTTCTTCCAACATTGATCTCTGCTGTTTTAAGGTTTTGCTTCTCCCTTGCTAATGCCGCTTCTGCTTCTGCTAAAATAGTCTGAGCTGTAGTTCCAACCTGCGTTGTTATTTTTGCTCTGTCATATTGCTTTTGAGCATTTTCAACCGCACTTTCAGAGATCTTTACAATTTCTTTATTTAATAAAGTGGTAAGATATTGCTGTGCGATCTGCAGGGAAATGTCATTTTTAATCGTTTCAATATCATATTGGCTGGCTTCTACATCAAACTCACTTTTTCTAATGTTTTTCTCCAGTCTTCCGTTATTGTAAATTAACATATCTGCACCCAAATTAGAACTGTTGCTGAATCTATCATTCCTCAAACTTCCGGTTCCGAATGAAGTCTGCCCAAAACTCACGCTGTTAGACATGGTTCCGGATACAGAGGGTAGATATTGTTTTCTCGCCATTTTAAGGTTAGAATCCTGAATCTGTTTTGAATATTGATTTTGGATAACCTGAAGATTATGCTCCACTGCATAGTCTACACATTCTCTTAAGGACCACCTTTTCTGAGCATTGATCCCCAGACAGCTTAATCCAAAAACGATAATCCAAACTTTTTTCATATTAATATTTTAACTTATTAGACGACCCAAATATAAAAAAGTTACAGTTTTAAAAATTATTATTTTATTTTAAAAAAACTTTTGAGAATTTTGCACCATGACAAACGAACAATACCAAGAAGCGATAGACTGGCTTTTTGTGCAGGCTCCCAACTATCAGATTGATGGAGAAAAAGCGTACAAGCCTGGTTTAGATAACATTATAAGACTTTGTGATTTCTTTGGTAATCCTCAGGAAAGTATCCCATGCATCCATATCGGAGGCACCAATGGAAAAGGATCTACGAGTAATATGCTGGCATCCGTTCTTCAGGAAGCGGGGTATAAAGTAGGTTTGTATAATTCACCTCATCTTATTGACTTTACAGAACGTATAAAAGTTAACGGCAAAAACTGTAATAAAGAGTTTGTCTTTGATTTTATTCAAAAACTTAAAAATCTTCCTAACGATATACAACCCTCTTTTTTTGAATTTACCACCATTATGGCTTTTGAATATTTTCATCAGCAGCAGGTAGATTTTGCTATTATTGAAGTCGGTTTAGGAGGAAGGCTTGATTCAACCAATATTATCAAACCGTTGGTTGCTGCAATTACCAATGTTCAGCTTGACCATCAAAATATTTTAGGTGATACCATTGAGGAAATTGCCGGAGAAAAAGCAGGAATTATTAAAAACAATACTCCTGTCATTTTTGGAGATGACGATGAAGTGGTTAAAAATATCATTAAAGAGAAAGCCAAGCAGGAAAACGCTCATTTTATTGATGCTTCGCTGATACAGTCGGATTTAGAGTCAGATTTAAGAGGCAATTATCAGCAAAAGAATATCAAAGTTGTGCTGGCTTTGGTAGAAGAACTAAAAAAATTACAGATAAAAATCTCCGACCAACATATTGAAAAGGGTTTATTGCACGTTCACAAAAATACCGGGTTTATAGGCCGCTGGTTTGAATTTTCACAAACTCCCCTGACGGTTTGTGATACTGCCCATAACCAAGCAGGATTAGAGCAGGTTTTTGGCCAGCTTAATTCTATTGACCGACGCAAGCACGTTATTCTGGGCTTTGTCAACGATAAAAAAATAGATGAAGTGATGAATATGCTTCCCGAGAATTCTACATTTTATTTTGCAAAACCGTGTATTCATAGGGGCAGACATCCCGAAGATTATGAAAATCTACTGATCGAAGCAAAAATTTTTTATACAATTTTCAATTCGGTGCAGGAAGCCTATCTTTCTGCAAAAGAGGAATGTACAAACGAAGAAATGATTTTTATCGGCGGAAGTAACTTTGTTGTAGGAGAATTTTTAGAAAAAAATTTGGAGATTTCCGAATAAGTCGTATATTTGCACCACTCTAAACGAGATAATCGTTATACATAGGGGCTCTTAGCTCAGTTGGTTCAGAGCATCTGGTTTACACCCAGAGGGTCGGGGGTTCGAATCCCTCAGGGCCCACACAAAGGTAACTGAAGCCTTTCAAAAAAAATTCAGGGCTCTTAGCTCAGTTGGTTCAGAGCATCTGGTTTACACCCAGAGGGTCGGGGGTTCGAATCCCTCAGGGCCCACGAAAAACTCTCAATTTCTTGAGAGTTTTTTTTATTTTATTCCTACTTCATGAAAGCACTAAGTGGTAATTTTGATTATCCTTGGTTTTTAAATTAAGTTTTCCGTTCTAGATTGATTTTATAATCTATTATCAAAAAGTCGACATTATTAAAAATAACTTTAAACGCGTCAAGTTATGACGTGAGTGAGATTTAGCTTTGTTTTAGAAACATTTAACCAAAATATTAATTTCTAAAACACAGCTTATGAAAAAACTATTTGATGATAAATGGAGTGATGATTCATCAGAGTTCAAAGTCATTTCCATAGAAGACCTAAATAAGGGATTTGTAGGTAATAATAGTGCCTTGGGAAACACTATAATCAACAAAGATAATTCTCCTGATTATAGAAGTCCCTTCCATGATTACAGAAATACACCTTTAGGATATTCTTATCTTACAGATAATCCTGTATCAGTCTTTGCTTCTACTGGAATAAATGATAAGGGAGAGAAAGGATATGAGTATCAAGCTCAGGTATTACCTTGTGAGAATGGTTCTCAGGTATTGGAAAGCTATAATGCCAACAAAAGAGAACCCCAAAGTCTCTTCCTCTTTTATGAAAAACCAGATTCTAAGAAATCTAACTTTGCAGGTGATTTTTATATTGCCAAGATGGGAGATTATTTTGTTCAGCTTTTTAAGAGATTTCCAGACCCACTCCCCTCTACTGTTGGTGGAAAGTTCTTTAAGAACATCACATCTTTGGAAGATGAAGCTGCTTTTTTAGCCCAGCTAGCATACACCCATGAAGGAGATAAGATTAATGCAACTCTTGCACGTGATGCATTAATGAGAGAATATCAGTTTTACACTGGAGACAGAAGATTTGAAGAAATCATAGGTAATATCACTTCCATTCCTGCTGATGCCATTGGATGGTGTGCAGAGCAATTGGAAAGCTTAAAACCTACAGAGAAGAATTACAACCCTGAATCTAAGGATTACACACCTTTGATTCCTCTTGTAGTTGGTATAGGTGTGATTCCTATACCAATAAATATGAATAAAGCTTCACAGTTCTTTGAAAATCTGGGAAATAATCCTTTTGTTCAGGGAGCAGAAGTTGCTTTTACCCAAGTATGGCAGTTGGTAAAGCAGGCAGCAAGTAAAGTTAAGGATGCTTCTATTGAACATCTCCCCGATGCTTTCAAAGGACTTGTAGATAAGATTAGTGGTGTCATTGATACCATTAAAAATTTTCTTTCTGAGGTTGGAGATGACCTTACTGAGCTGGCAAAACAAGGAATAGAGGTTCTGAAAGTTGCTAATGCCTTTTACTGTGGTATAAACAGTGGGCTTGTAGGTCTTTTACAATGTATTTTATACATCTTACAGTTTCTTTTTCAGCCAACAACAGCCTTGTCTTATGACCAGTATAAGGATAGAAGAGATTTGTTAGAGAAAGCAGAAGATGTATTAGACTGGATTCTTGCAAATAGTCCTGTATTTTTAAAAGGAGTTAAAGATCTGTTCAGTTCAGGTGAAGGTATCTCCCAATCTGATTTTGAAGGTATATTTGACAAGATGAAGGAGTATTGGGATAAAGCTTCTCGTTATACAATAGCATTTTATGTAGGTATAGTCTTTTTTGAGTTCATCATCAATATTTTACTTTTTATTTTTACTGAGGGTGCAGGAAATGTCATAAAATGAACAACTTATCTACAAAAAGCTACAAGCTTGTTAAAAGTAATAACAAGGGAAGCAATCTCTGCTGTAACATTTGGAATTACAGATTTACTGGCTTTACTTTCGAGATTTATTGTTAGATTTGGGAAAGCTTGTGTCAAAGGTTTTAAAGGTTTTATAAAGTTTATTGAAGAACTACTACAAGGTGCTAAGAATGGTGCTAAAGCTGAAGATTTAGCCATGACAGCAGAAGAGATTGAAGAAGTTGTATTAAAAGGAAAGAAAGCACAGAGCATTTTCAATATCCTTGCCAGTGCAAGAACTGGCTTTAAAAAGCTTGGTATTGAGATTGTAGCAAAGGCTGATGGCTACCTTCTGAAATGGAGAGAAAAACCTATCTTCAAAGGAAATTTTAAAGAGGTCAATGCTTTCTGGAATAAGATTTTGAAACCTAGAATAGGAACTGGAACTGGAGGTATATTAAAGTATCTTGAAGTTCTTTCTAGAAACATGGTTGCTCAGGAGCATAGTATGTCATGTGCAGCTGCCTGTATTAGGCAATTAGCTAAGGATAATGGGTTAGAAATGACTGAAGCTGCAATAAGAAAATTAGCAGGTACTACAGAAGAATTAGGAACTCATGAAAAAGGAATGTCAGATGCAGCTAAGAGAATCTTCAAAGAGAATGAATTTAGTGAGGGGACTATAGACCATATTCCTGTTGGTACATCTGAACTGATTGAAATCCTTGGTAAGAAAAATTCTTGGGTTGCTTGGATAAAAGAATCTCCTAATGGAGGTAACCATGCTATTATTATAGATAAGTTTGAAAATGGTTTAGTCCATATTAGAGACCCTTGGCCAATGGAAGGAATAAGTAAAGGAAAAGGAGTTGAAGCAACAATAAAGTTGGAAGACTTTGAAACAGCATGGAGTAGAACAGGTAAATATGCCTTTTGGTTTAAAAAATAAAATTTGAATTATGAATATCAATGAATTACAAGAAGAATTAGAAAGTTTGGGATATTATTGCTACCAAAAAAATGGAGTCTTGTTTTCTGGCATTAAAGGAGACACAGGTCCTATTGAAGGAACTTTTGTTTTGAACAATACATTTAGCATTAAATTATTAAATGAAATAAGAATCAGCTATTTAGTTGGTCAGATTTCAACAGAAAAAGAATTTAAAACCATAGATGAGCTACTCAAGTTTGTGAGACAGGTTTTCCCAATATAGGATTAACAATGTTAGAATTAATAAAAGGAGAATTGGAAAGCGAAGATTACTTTCCAGTAATTCATAAAATAAAAGACAAAGAAATTCTTTTCTTTTCACTTGAAGATGAAAACAAAAACTCTTTAATGAATACTGTTTCAAATATTGTATTTGAAAATGGGTTAATTACCCTAACATATTTTGTAAAGTTAGTTGATGTACAAAAAGAGTTTAAAACAGTTGAAGAGCTTATTAAGTTTGTAAGACAGGTTTTTCCTTTGGAAGAATAACCCTTATTAAGGGGGTATTGTCATATAATGAACAAACCATTCCTCCTGAAGGAAAAGGAAAAGGAGTTGAAGCAGTGATTGGATTGGATGAATTTGCTGATTCTTGGTTACGAGGTGGAGCTTCTAGCTATCATGTGAAATAATTAAAATTATATATAATGAACATTAAAGAAATTATAGATACACTTTCTGAAGAGGGCTATAATCCTTATTTACAAGAAAGATTGGGAATCATTTTTAATAGTATTAATGATAATAAAGGAAATCCTAAAGTGAATTCTGTATCACAAATTAGAATTGAAAGAGAAAAAATTGTCATACAATACCCTTTAGGACAAATTCCTGTTGAGAAAGAATTTACAACCATAGAAGAACTTCTTAAGTTTGTGAGACAAGTTTTTCCACTATAAGAATAATCCTTATTAAGGGGGAGTATTGTCATATAATGAACAAACCATTCCTACTCAAGGAATGGTTTTATTTATAGTTGTAAGGATAAATATTGGCTAATTCAACTATTGAAATATTCAACACCATTTTCTCCAACATAAGCTTCCTTTCAATTGTCAAGAAGGATTTTATATAGATTAAAGCTTTTGTTAAAGTCAATATTAACCCTAGTTTTTTTAAGGACTTTTTTATACTTAGCATCTATCTATTTCAGACCATCATCATCAAAAAAAACCTTGTTTATTATTGTTAATCAATATGCTTAACTCTTCAAAAGTTCTATCTATTTTTTTCATACTTTAAAGGAACAATAACCTTGTTAGGCACACAAGAATGGAACTTCTAATTTAGATATACCAGATGTATTATATAGTAGTTCTTTGGATGAAATAGTTGCCCTTGCTGAAAGAGACATTAAATTCACCAAACTTTTAGAAAAACTAGAAGATGGAGATAAGGCTGTTGTAAGTTTATGGACTAATGAGTTTAAAGGACATGCAGTAGTATTGGAAAAAGTATTTTTACGAGACCCATTACCTATGAATCAAGGCTCTTCTTATAGTATGAAAATAGAAGATTTTGAAAAAATATTTAACAAAAAAGCAGTAATTATTAAAAAATAAAGTGATGACAGAACAAGGAAACATACAACTTAATGTAAAAGGTGAAAAGCCTTTAAAAGGTTATCAAATTGTGAGAATAAGAAATATAAACAACGCTAAAGAGGTATTGACCAATTTTAAGGAAGCTGTTCTAACAATTTTGAAAAATAAAAATTTAAGTGATGAAGACCCTAAATGGGAAAAACTTTTACCACAAGGAATTGTATCTAAAATTAATCAGTTAAATGATGATGATAAAAAGTATGATGAATTTTTGTATAGTGTTAATTCAAGTATCGATGATTATCAAAGACTTAGAGATTGGGAATGGTACAGCTCAATAGAAGTAGAAAAAGGATTTGACATCATTGTGAAAGGCAAATTTAATAGTTGGAAATTCATTAATTTTATCCATTGTCAAAATGTTCCTTTAGATGATATTAGGATTATAGATGCTGATAAACAAGAATTTTACGAACTAAAGACTATCAAAGACTACACTTCTTATAAGATATTAAAATAAACCCTATAACCAAAGCGCGCATTACTAATAACCCATTCTTAAAACAGAATGGGTTATTATAATTATCAGATTAAGTATGGTAGTGTTTTACTAACTACCTAAACTTTATCACCTTTCTTTGACACAAATCTTTTTACAAAATCTTTCAGTGAATGGTATTCCTCCGATATTTCTTTACCTTTGCCACCTGTTTGGCTTTATTAATATTTTTAAGCTTTGAAGGAACTTCACATCATATCATTTAATTATCCCTACCCCCCTACTTACGGTGGAATCATTGACGTTTACTATAAAATTAAAGCTCTGTCGGAACTGGGCACTATCATCCACCTGCACTGTTTTGTAGACAAAATCCCACAAAAAGTTGATGATGAAATAAAGAGTCTCGTTGGCAATATTTTCTTTTATGAGAAGAAGAAAAATCCAATGCTCTATTTCTCCAGAAAACCTTTTGCTGCTGCGATAAGAAATTCAGAGACTTTGCTTAAGAATTTAACCACCTATAAAGCCCCTTTGTTATTTGAAGGACTCCAGACTACAGCTGTTATTAACTATCTTAAAGACAGGGGATTCAAGCTCTATCTTCGGCTTCATAATAACGAATCAGCTTACTATAAGGGACTTGCGAAATCAGAAAAAAATATTTTAAAAAAAATTATCTACACGCTTGAAAGCTTTAAGTTTCATCATTACCAGAACAAGCTTTTAAAGAAATTCAACGCTGTTTTCTGCCTTTCCCAAAAGGAATACATGGAAACATCCAACCTTTCAGCAAACGCTGTACTCGTTCATCTGTTTCATGGAAATGAAGTTGTGAAAAATTTAGACAAAAAAGGGGATTATTTTCTGTTTCATGGAGACCTGACTACTTCTGACAACAAAAAAGCTTTAGACGAGACAATTTTACTGTTTAAAAGCCTTCCCGGTTACCCTTTGATAGTAGCCTCCGACCGCGCCAATGAAAGTATAAAGAAAAAAATCAATAAGATTGAGAACATCCGGCTTGTACCCATCGGAAACGATGACAATCTGCACCGTCTTTTCGAAAATGCCCATGCCAATATTCTCCTTTCTTACCAAAATTCAGGGACGAAAGTGAAGCTATTCAATGCACTTTACAACAGTAGGTTTGTGATCATTAATCCTAATATTACAGACGATAAAGATTTAATCAATTTATGCAGCTACGGTTCTACTATTGAAGAAATTCGTGCGCATATTATGATGTTAGCAGAACAGAATTATAATTTAACTGCTGAGAGAAAAGAAATTTTACAACAAAACTATTCGGATAAAGCTAAGGCAAAAGAAATAGCCGCCGTTATTTTTAAAGATTAATGGCCTGAACAATTTTTTGGATATTAAGCTCTTCCAAACATGCCCAATCCCCTCTGTAGCATTCTTTATCACCGAATACTGAACAGGGTCTGCATGTCAAATCCGTAACCTGCACTACATCATCCTCACTCTGACCAAAGCCAAGAAAACCGGCATAGGGATGGGTAGACCCCCAAACAGAAACACATCTGGTTCCCATAAGGCTTGCCAGGTGCATATTGGCAGAATCCATTGAAATCATTAATTCCAACTCGGATATTTTATGAAGCTCTTCAGTAAGACTTAATTTTCCGGATAAACTTTTTGTATTTGGGATCTCCGTTTCCCATTTTTCAAGGGTTTTGGTTTCCTTTTTCCCTCCCCCAAAAAAATAAACGGTATGTTTCTTAGAAAGAATTTTCGCCAATTCATATGATTTTTCCAAAGGAAGCATTTTTCCCTTGTGCTGAGCAAAGGGAGCAAAACCTATCCCCGATTTTTGGTGGGATGCTGGTCTTAATTGATGCGAAAGTTCAACTTTAAATCCCATTTCACGAAACACATCCGCATAACGCTCAACTGTTTTTTTGAGCTGCACTTTATTAAGATTCCAGATATCTGTTAATTGTTCTTTTTCTTCTTTTCCTTTATTGATCTTGAATACTTTAAGGCCTTTCTGTCTGTAAATTTTATCTAAAATCTTAGTCCTGATCACATCATGGAGATTCGCAATATAATCCGGATTAAATTCCTTAATAAGCTCGCTGGCAAGTTTTCTTAAGCCAAAGAATCCTTTATAATCATCCAAATCAATCCCTTTGAATATTACATTGGGAATATCGGCAAACAGGTCTTCGAAATTTTTTCTGGAAACCATAATGATTTCAACATCTGGGTTTTGTTCCAAAAATTCCCGAAAAACAGGCGCTGTCATTGCGACATCGCCAAAAGCGGAAAAACGATATGCTAAAACTCTTGTCACGACTACGATTTCAGTTGATAGGCAACTGCGTAAAATTTAATCTGCTTGGTCATGGCCATCAATCCGTTGGCTCTGGATGGAGAAAGAAATTCCTGCAACCCGATTTCAGAAATAAATTCAAAATCAGAATCTAAAATTTCCTGCATAGAATGGCCACTGTAAATGCTTACCAGCAAGGAAACAATTCCTTTCGGAAGAATTCCGTCAGAGTCTGCATTGAAAAAAAGTTTTCCATCTTTGAACTCAGCATCAATCCACACCTTGCTCTGGCATCCTTTGATCAGGTTTTCGTCTACCTTCTTGTCTTCAGAAAGCCCTTTCAATTCTTTCCCAAGGTCAATGATGTATTCGTACTTTTGCTCCCAATCATCAAGAAATGCAAATTCGTCGATTATTTCCTGCTGTTTTTCTTTAATGGTCATTTCTATACTTTCTGCAAAGATACTAAATTATGCTTTAGGCCTAAAGTGGTAAACTGCACGCAAATATAATAATGTGAACATTATCTTACTCCCTTCTGCTTAAAGTTTTATAGTGAATTTGATGCTTTTTCAAAAACTTCTAAAATTTTTGTTTCTTCATTTTCCCAACAAAATACTTCGGATGCTCTATTGAGCTCTTCCTGATAATGTTTTCTTCCTTTTTGGAGGACTTTATTAATCGCCTTTTCAATTGTTTGAGGTTTATGATCAGTAATCATCTCTCCTACTTCAAATTGCTCTTTTATTCGTTTCATTTCAGGAAAATTAATCATAACAAGTGGTACTCTCGCCTGAATATAATCACAAACTTTGTTGGGGAGAGAAAAATAATAACTTACTCCGTTATTCTCTTCAAGACTAATTCCAACATCAGCAGTTTTTGTTACCTCACGAAGATTTTCTGGTTTTAACTTTCCTATAAAAAGAACTTTGTTCTGAAGGTTCTCTTGAATAACCAATTTTTCATACATCTTTCTCATGGGACCATCACCAACAATCTTGAGAACTGCACCCTGTATAAAATGCATAGCAAGTATTGCCTTGTCAATTCCTCTTGACTGATTAACAGCTCCCTGATATAATATTATTTTGGGATTATTATCAGGAATATCAGGAGCCACAAGAATTTTTCTAGGAATATTTCTTACCACAATAGGATCTACATTATATTTCTCATGAAACCATTCCGCATAACTTGCGCTTTCAGTCATCATAAATTTAATCTGAGGAACGATTTTTCTTTCTAAAATTCTCCATACTTTTTGTGAAATCCGGTTCTGTACAGCAGGCATTTCCGTGAAAATTTCATGGCTATCAAAAACCAATGGAATGTTCATTTTTTTTGCAATAAGATAATTAGGCAGAAGCGCATCTATATCATTGGCATGAAGAATGGTATTTTTGTCCACCTTTTTCTTCAGTTCTTTATACAGCTTCCAATTAAACTCAAAATAAGCAGTTTTTAGACTTTTAGATTTTAACTCTATCCTGGAAAAAGAATACGGCCTTTCCATTTTTTCACTTCCTCCCCAATCATTTCCAATCAGATCAATAGAATATCCATTGTCAAAAAGAGTTTTGCAAACTTTCTCAATGCGCTGGTCTGTATATAAATTACTGAAAGCGGATGTAATTATTTTTCTTTCCATCAAACGGTATTAGTCATTAATTTTTTGTAGTAAACAATAAGTTTATTCCTAATAATAGTGATAATTTACTATAAGAATGCATTAAAAATGTCATAAATGACAAAACAAATGCCTTCTTTATAAAATTGATAATTCTACTATTTCTTATCTCTTTTAACATGAAATTAAATACTATAAAAAGTGTGGCAGAGCATACAATATAAGCTGTAATTTCAGAATTAATAGAAAATTTTTAAGAGACGCAAACTTAATCATTTTCAATAAACTAATAAAAAAAATTCTGCCATAAAGTCATTTATTGATTTTTGGTAAAATATTTGTAATTTAGATAATAGATAAATGGTAATGTTGCCATTATTCTAATGAGATATATTATGGATTATAAGTTTTCACAAGGTTTGAGCCAAGTGTTCAAACAGAGCAAAAATGAAGCAAAAAGGCTGAAAAGTGAATTTCTTAATACAGAACATCTACTTTTAGGTATTATAAAAACGGAAAACTCTGCTAAAGAAATCCTTAACAACCTTAATGCGGATTTAACACAAATCAGAAGAAAAATTGAAACTCTAAATACAGCAAGTCTTAATCCTATTTCTGAGGAGGTTACTAATATTTCTTTCACGAAGATGGCAGATCATGCCATTAAGCGTGCAGAACTGGAATGCAGACAATATAAAAGCAATGAAATTAATACCGTTCATCTGCTTCTCGGCATCCTTTACAAATATGAAGATCCTACCTCAAGTATATTAGGTGCTTACGATATAGATTATGAAGGTGTTTCAAGGGAATATCAAACCATGCTTAAAAACTCCGGACAGGCGCCTCAAATGAGTGCATATGACGACGACGATGAAAGAGAGGATTTTGAGCAAATGAGAAAACCTTCAGGAAATTTAGGTTCTGGAAAGAGCAAAACACCTACCCTTGATAATTTCGGAAGGGATCTTACTTCACTGGCAAGAGACGGAAAATTAGATCCTGTGATCGGCCGTGAGAAAGAAATTGAAAGAGTTTCTCAGATCTTATCGAGAAGAAAGAAAAACAATCCGCTGCTTATCGGGGAACCGGGAGTGGGTAAATCTGCAATTGCAGAAGGATTGGCTTTAAGAATTCAGCAGAAGAAAGTTTCCAGAGTTCTGTATGGTAAAAGAGTAATCACGCTTGATCTTGCAAGTTTAGTGGCAGGAACCAAATATCGTGGACAGTTCGAAGAAAGAATGAAGGCCATCATGACGGAATTAGAGAAAAACCGTGATGTAATCTTATTCATCGACGAGCTTCATACCATTGTAGGCGCAGGAAGTTCTACAGGAAGTCTTGATGCATCCAATATGTTCAAACCTGCTTTGGCAAGGGGCGAAATTCAATGTATTGGTGCCACTACTCTGGATGAATACCGTCAGTATATTGAAAAAGACGGAGCACTGGAGAGAAGATTCCAAAAAGTAATGGTAGAGCCTACTTCTATTGATGAAACCATTCAGATTTTGAATCAGATCAAAGATAAATATGAAGAGCATCACAATGTAGTATATACTCCGGAAGCTATTCTGGCTTGTGTCAATTTGACCGCAAGATATATTACAGACCGTTTCTTACCGGACAAAGCAATCGATGCAATGGATGAAGCGGGTTCCCGTGTTTATATTAAAAACATGAAAGTTCCAACCGAAATCATTGATTTTGAACAAAAAATCGAAGAGATCAAAGATCTGAAACAGAAAGCCGTAAAAGCTCAGGATTACCTTGAAGCCAGAAAGCTTAAAGATGAAGAAGAACGTCTTCAAATGGAACTGAATGTAGCCCAGGAAAAATGGGATAAAGATGTAAAAGAGAAAAAAGAAACCGTTACGGATGAAAATGTAGCTGAAGTTGTTTCTATGATGAGCGGCATTCCTGTAACTAAAGTTGGTAAGAACGAGCTTGATAAGCTTGCGCAGATGGATGAGAAACTGAACGGAAAAGTGATCGGCCAGGAAGATGCTGTGAAGAAAGTCGTTAAAGCGATTCAAAGAAACAGAGCAGGTTTGAAAGATCCTAACCGTCCTATCGGAACATTCATTTTCTTAGGAACTACCGGTGTTGGTAAAACAGAGCTTGCTAAAGTAATGGCAAGAGAACTCTTCGATTCTGATGAATCACTGATCAGAATTGACATGAGTGAATATATGGAGAAATTCGCAGTTTCAAGATTGGTTGGAGCGCCTCCGGGATATGTTGGATATGAAGAAGGTGGTCAGCTGACTGAAGCGGTAAGAAGAAAACCTTATGCAGTAGTTCTCTTAGATGAGATTGAAAAAGCTCACCCGGATGTATTCAATATTCTGCTACAGATTTTGGATGAAGGATTCGTGACTGATAGTTTAGGTAGAAAAATTGACTTTAGAAATACGATCATTATCCTTACCTCAAACATTGGTACCAGAGATATTAAAGATTTTGGAGACGGTGTAGGATTCGGAACTTCTGCTAAAAAGTCGAATTCAGATACAAGAGCAAGAAGTACAATTGAAAATGCCCTTAAAAAAGCATTTGCCCCTGAGTTCCTGAACAGAATTGATGACATCGTGATCTTCAACTCTCTTGAGAAAACAGATATCAAGAAAATTATCGATCTTGAATTGAACAAACTATACAGCAGACTTGAAAAATTAGGTTACAAAGTTGATCTTACTGAAGAAGCTAAAGATTTCATTTCTGAAAAAGGATGGGATAAAGATTTCGGAGCAAGACCATTGAAAAGAGCGATCCAGAAGTACATTGAGGATTTATTAGCTGAAATGCTGGTGAACAAACAATTGAACGAAGGTGAAACTATTACACTGGATGTAAATGAAGCGAAAGACGGATTAGCCGGAAAACCACAAAAAACAAAGAAAACAGAGAAATCTAATTAAGATTTATCATAACTAAAAAAAGCTCATCAAATTTGATGGGCTTTTTTTGTATTTTTACGCCACTTTTGAAGTCTATAACAGTTATGAATATTTCTATATTAGGTACGGGTTTTATGGGTAAAAAACATAAATCCATTTTAGAACACATCCCCAATGTATATATCAATGCAGAAATTGACCAGCATCAAAACGATCAACCTGCTATTCATTTTCATTCTCTCAATCATTTCCTAGAAGCAAGACCCAATACTGATCTCATTGTCATAGCCACACCTAATCACCTTCATTTTCAGCATGCTAAAACACTTATAGAGCACGGATATCATGTCTTGATTGAGAAACCTTTCGTTTTTAATCTAGAACAGGCCAGGATTCTTCAAGAAGTATCTCTTAACAATAACTGTCAGGTTTTCTTGGTCATGCAAAACCGGCTTTCTTCTGTAACCCGCTTTTTACAAGAATTAGTTACATCAGGAGCGTTTGGCAAAATCTATAACATCCAGTTCAACGCTTTTTGGAACAGAGGTGAGAAATATTATATTAAAGATTCCTGGAAAGGCAAAAAGAGCATGGATGGGGGTATTCTATTTACCCAATTCTCACACCTGATCGATCTCTTATGTCATGCCTTTGATGATGAATTTAATGTTCTATTTAAAGATCTTTCCTCTTTTAGAAATTTTAGTATTTCAGAAATTGAGGATACCGCCATTCTCATATTGGAAGGTAAAAGAGGGAGCAAAGTTTCCATCAATTTTACAACAGCAGTCTTTGAGAAGAATCAGGAAACATCTCTGAATGTTATAGCAGAAAAGGGGACTTTAAAAATATCTGGCCAATATTTCAATGAAATCATTTTTCAACATATCGCAAACCATTCGGAAGAATTTAGTATTCCCCCAACCTCTAATGAAGATAATTTGAGGGAAATGTATTTAGAAATTTTTAAATCTTTAAAAGGAGAAGATAACTGTGCTATCCATTTGAATGATGGAATCCCCCTTGTAACCCTTTTAGAGAATATTTATTCTTAAAGTCCTACTACAAAACCAATATTGGGTACCAATCCACTAGAAAAGGCACTGGATTGTTCTTTCCAAAGTACATTATACATCAATCCCAGCTGCATAAAAGAGTTCCCTCCTATTCTCTGCATGTATCCGCCGCCAAGGTATAAAGCAGTTTCCTCTCCATTCACTTTATAATCGTAAAACTTATCTTTATAGTTAATAAAATAGTGCTGAAGATTAGCGCCTACATAAAACGATCTTGCAAAATAGTAATTGGCAAACGGCCCTACTCCAAACATCGTTGATTTATAAGAGTTTGAAGTCTGCCAGGATACACTTCCAATAACCCCTACTTCCAGATCATCAGTAAGCCGGTATCCGACCCTTGGAGAAGCCTGAAGATAGAACGCGCTGTTACTTCCGAAGCCAAGGCCAATCCCTCCTCCGAAAGTCCATTTATTCGTTTCCTGTGGGGCCGTACCGACCGAAACCTGGCAAAAAACAGATCCTGAAAGTACCAGCATCATTGCAATTGTAATTTTTTTCATAGTATATCGTTTTTATCAATCTCTAAAATTATCATTTTTTTGCGAATCTTTTTAATCGTATTTTTGCCGCGTCAAACTAAGAACTCCCGTTAAGAGTTTCGTAAAATTGAAATAACATGAAAGTAGTTGTAGGATTATCCGGAGGTGTGGATTCCAGTGTTACAGCATATTTGCTGCAGCAACAGGGTCACGAAGTCGTGGCTTTATTTATGAGAAATTGGAATGATGCTTCCGTAACTTTAGAAGATGAATGTCCCTGGATCGAGGACAGCAATGATGCATTGATGGTAGCCCAAAAACTGGGAATCCCGTTTCAGGTAATTGATATGAGTGACCTTTACAAAGAGCGTATTGTAGATTATATGTTCGATGAATATCAGAAAGGAAGAACTCCCAATCCTGATGTTTTGTGCAACAGAGAGGTTAAATTTGATGTTTTCATGAAAACAGCGATGTCTTTGGGCGCTGACAAGGTTGCTACCGGACATTACGCAAGGGTAAACTCTACCTTTGATGAAAATGGAAAAGAAATTTTCCACCTTTTAGCCGGAAAAGACAACAATAAAGATCAGTCTTATTTTCTATGCCAGCTGAATCAGGATCAATTGTCAAAAGCATTATTCCCTATTGGAGAGCTTACAAAGCCGCAAGTGAGAGAAATTGCAAAAGAAATCGGATTGGTCACTGCTGATAAAAAGGATTCTCAGGGATTATGTTTTATCGGTAAAGTGAGTCTGCCTCAGTTTTTACAGCAGCAATTGATTCCTAAAGAAGGTGAAATTGTAGAAATTTTCAAAGATTCTCCAATTTTTTCTCAGGAAAAACCGGAATTTTCTTCTAAAGAAGAAGAGCTGGAATTCCTGTCTCAAAAAATCAATTATAAAAAAACTGACGGAAAAGTAATAGGAAAGCATCAGGGTGCTCAATTTTTCACGATCGGTCAAAGCAAGGGGCTTGGAATAGGCGGACACAAAGAAAGCTGTTTTATCATCTCCAGAGATATGGAAAACAACATTATTTTTGTAGGTGAAGGTCACAGCTTCCCTGGTTTGCATAAAAAAGCACTGAAAGTAGATCTGTCAGAAGTTCACTGGGTTCGTAAAGATTTAACACTGAAATCCGGAGAATCTATGGAAGTAATGGCCAGATTCCGTTACAGACAGGAATTGCAAAAAGCAACTATCTACCAGTTTGAGAATGCATTCTATATGGAATTTGAAGAAGAACAATCAGCGATCGCTGAGGGACAGTTTGCTTCGTGGTATATTGGGGATGAGCTTTTAGGAAGCGGGGTAATTTCGTAGAGATCTTTTAAATTTTCTGTAAAAGTTATTATATATTAAAACCTTGAGCATTCGTGCTCAGGGTTTTATTTTGATTAATTTCAATGAAAATTTCTATCCTTTCAATTAAAAATAACTTGAATACACTTAATATAATCAAATTAATGACAAATAGTTAACACACCAGCCAGTCTTTAAAATCTTTTACTCTGTCTCTGCTTACTGTGATTTCTTCCTGCGGCTGAAATTCTAAATCTACTTTATAATTAGGTGAAGTGTGAATATTTTTAATAAAATCTGAATTGATAATAAACTGTCGGTTTACCCTGAAAAATTTCTTTTCTTCCAGCACTTCTTCCAGTTCATCCAGAGTGAAGTCTGAGGGATAATTTCTTTCCTGTGTCTGCAGATATACAATCTTATTCTCACTGTAAAAGCAGGAAACTTCATGCGTCTGCACAATTTTCAAATTGTAGCCGATTTTCACCAAAATACGGGAAAGGGTACTTTTATCCTTTTTTATTAACTGCTTAATTTCCTGTGAACTGACCGCGTTATCTGAAGGAATAAATGATTTATATTTCTCAATTGCACCCGCCAGGTCTTCGTCTAAGATAGGTTTCAGGAGATAATCGATGCTGTTTAGTTTAAAGGCTTTAAGAGTATATTGGTCAAAAGCCGTTGTGTAGATGATAAAACTTTTTGTAGGAATTTTTTCAAAAATGTCAAATGACAATCCATCTCCCAAAACAATGTCGGAAAAAATAAGCTGCGGGTGTTCATTTTCAGAAAACCAGGTAACTCCTTCTTCTACGGATTCTATCTTTGCAACCAACTGAATTTCAGGAAAAATGCTTAACATTCTTTCTAGTTTTCTTGAAGCTGGTTTTTCGTCCTCAATAATGACAGTTCTGATCATTGACCTAGCGGTTTTTAGTTTTAAAATTTAAGCCCTAAAAGTAAATAAAACTTATGGTTTTTAGAAATTTATTGGTGCCTTATCCTTCTTAAGTTCTTTCTCCAATATTCTTCTTTCCCAGTCTGCGTTAAAAATAAAAAGCTTTACGGCTTTCATCACTAAAACAGCTCCCCAGATGAGTAACAGGATTGATCCATTAAACAAACTTAAGTGAAAGTTTCTGTGTCCTGAATAATCATTAAGCAATGAAATTCCTGCAATGATGGCAAACCAGGCCAGATGTTTATAGAATTTCTTTAGCTCATTGACTCTTTTGTATGCGTTATTATAGTCCATGATATTTGTCTAAAAGGTTATTATAGTTTTTTAAATGACTGATTGTCTTTCTCCATCAATTCTTTGATTTTTTTCTCTTCCCAGGCTTTTCCGATTCCGAAGACATTTACTCCATGAGCAAAAAGCCCCATTCCCCATCCCAGCATAGGCCAGAAGAACCATAAATGTTCCGGAGAAGTAATTAGATTTAATATGGCTAAAAAGGGAATTACCAAACAGTAGGAAGTGAGGTTTCCATAAAATCCTTTCAGTTCTTTTACTCTTCTTGATGCTTTTCTGTAGGCTATCGTTTCTTTGTTAACTGATATTGTTTCCATAAGTTTTTGTTTTAAAATTGTTGAGTTTGTTAGTTTTGTTGAGTCAAAGGTAGAGTGGAAATCGGTCTCTATCAATTTTATCTTACCGAACTGTAGTATTTCGGATCTGAGCTGTAAAAAGGAGTATTTGTATGAAAAAGAATTCCGCTTTTCTTAGATCTGACCTGTAGTTTGAGGTATATTAATAGACAAAAGGAATTAATTTCTTTGTGCTTTTTCTGTATTCAATATATTCTTCTCCAAATTGTTCCACAAGCGCCTGTTCTTCAATAGAAATACGGTAACTAAAGGCAAGAAATGGAGGAATAAATGCTAAAAGTAACGACAGCCAATTGTTTAAATAAAGCCCAAGTCCTAACGATGTCAGCAAAGAAAAAGCATAAGACGGATGGCGAAGATATTTATAGAAGCCTTCTTTTTTAATTTTATGGTCCTCTTTTATTGTAACATCTACTGTAAAATACTTTCCTAAGGATCTGATGATGATAAACCTGAAGATCAAACCAATAAGAATCAATGCTTCTCCTGCGTAATAGATTGATTCTTGATTTGTAATCGGAAATCTCGTCATATTAGAGGCTGTAATAGAAGCGGCAATGGAAAAAGGAATTGCCATCCATAAGATATTCAGGGTTGATTTGTCTTGATTTTGTTTATCAGTCTTCCCGGATTTCAGCATATTTTTATACAGAAATTCACTGATAAACCACGCTGCCATGGAGACATAAAATACGATTTGTAAAGGGTTCATTATTTGATATTTTATGGTTATTATTTATAGTTAAAATGAATTCGCTAAACAGATAATTTGTTTACTGTTCTTTATCCATGAGTTCTTTGATTTTCTTTTCCTCCCATTTGCTTCCCAGCATAAATCCCGAAAAATAGACTGACATTCCGTATACCACCAACACAGCACCCCAAATAATGGGAAGAATAAAATATTCAATATGCCAGATCGTCTCATTTGGACCTAACTCATTGTAATTAAGGTATAAAATAAAGATATTTACTGCCACATAAATGAAAACAGATAGATAAAAGTTTTTGATTCTTTTTACTTTGCGTGCTGCTTCCCTGTATTGCATATCATTTTCATCGATAGTTTTCATGGCTACAAATTTTGTTGTTTATTTTGCTTTTCTAAAATTTTTCTGATCTTTCGTTCTTCCCAGTTTTTACCTATTGCAAAAACATTCATGGCATGAGCTGCAAGACCAATTCCCCATCCTAACATTGGAAAGAAAAACCAAATATTTTTGGGACTCGTCACCAGATTTACAATAATTAGAAACGGAATAACAATACAGTATGAAATGAGATTTCCATAAAACCCTTTTATTTCTTTTACCCTTTTCTGAGCTTTTTCATACGCCTTATCTTTGTTATCTATTTTTGTACTGATCGTATTGGGTTTAACAGACAGTACCGGAAGTTTTACTTTAAAATAATCTTCAGACTTTTCAATAAAGACATTTCTCTTGGTAAGCAGTGAATACCGCTGTACAATATTGGCGAGACCTATTCCTGCACTTTCTTTCATCTGTTCTCTTTCCTGGAGATTATTTTCAATGCAAAGGATGTCATTTTCTGAAAAGATTTTAATAATTAAAGGTTTTGAAGAAGTGGCAAAATTATGTTTTATACAGTTTTCCAACAGCAGCTGAAGGGAAAGCGGTACGACATATCGCCGGTAATCTTCTTTATTGACTTCGAAGATAAAATCTACACTGTCCTCAAATCTTGTTTTTAAAAGATCGCAATAGGTTTTCGCAAATTCTATTTCATCTTCTACAGTGACCAGTTCTTTATCTTTCTGTTCCAGTACATACCGGTAAATCTTTGACATTGAAGCGGTAAACTTCTGGGCTTGCTTCGGATTTTCATCAATTAAGGAGCTTAAAACATTCAAGGAATTAAACAAGAAATGCGGATCCAGCTGATTTTTTAAGCTTTCAAATTGTGCATTTGCTGATGTTGCGATCAATTTTTGTTCAACCACTTCTTTTTTGGAAGTCTTTTTAAGCTCTTCCATAAAGCCTTTAGCGTGGAGAAAAGCAGAAATAAGCAGGGCAATATTCACCATGAACCAATTCATGAAATTATATTTTCCGGAGAAAAACTCTGCGGGCGTAGCCGCTTTCTGAAAAATCACAAAATTGATATAGTTACATAGATACACTAAAATAAAATTGGCAACAAGGATAGAAACAATGCTTATCACGGCTCTTTTAGTAGTAGCTTCAGACCATGGAATCTTTTTGTTTAAAAAGTCGTTTAAAAGGCCGTTTCCAATGCCTAAAAAGAAAGAATACAATGCTGATATCGCAAAGGAAAGGATAAAATTGTGGAGAGTCTTTTCATCCGTAAAGAATAAAAAGAAAAATAGTGCTGTTCCGATGGATACCCAAAGCAGTACAATCAGGTTCTTGCGTTTCATTGTCGTTTTTCTTGGTTCAAAAATAGTTCATATTAAAGGTATCAAAAATAAATTCTTACCGAAGGGTTGATTTTGTTTTCCCAACGGCATAAAAAAACCTTCCTGATTCGGAAGGTTTAATTGTTTTATTATTTTACCGGCTGGCTGATGAAATATTCAGCTTCTGCCTTACCCCAGTTAGGATCTAGTGCAGTTTTGGGCTTATATGCATTGAATTTTGTCAAAGCATCTTTAAACATTTCCAGACCTTTGGTTTTGCTTCCCCCGAACTGTTCAGGAGTAAAGTAAACGTCTTCGGCCTTGATTAGTGCAATTCTCGGATTATCCGGTTCCAATTTTTCTGCTGTATTCATTTCTTCGGTTGCTCTGGCTCCATCTGTCATATAACGCTGTTGCGGATTCACCATCATTCTCAGTGAGAAGGCCATTTTTTTCAGAAGACGAATTTCGGCATTATCAGCTCCTGCAAGATTCTGAGCAGTAGCAAGGTATTTTTCTGCTTCGTCAGCAACACCATCCAATGCCTGGGTATTTCCGTTTCTCATCATTACCCTTCCCTTTTGTATGGTAGAGAATGCGGCATAATATGCGGGCAGCCATTTACTGCTTTCTTTACTTCCAATCCTTTGAAAATCGTTGGCTAACGTCTGAAAATCTTCAGGAGTTTTGCAGGTTTCTATTTTTGCGATTTTGTCAGACATGATTTTGTCATAATCTGCCTGAGCAAAAGCTGTTAAGCTTACGAAAGCTAAAGCAAAGCTTAATAAGTATTTTTTCATTTTTCTAATTTTTTTGAGGTTTTTATTTTTGTTCTAAGATATGTATTCCGTGGTTTGCATTCCTGTTTTGGATGCTTATATTTTATAAATTATTGTTGATGGCATCCTGTGTTCTGTCAACTCCAAAGCTGATAAAAGCCCCTACAAAGACAAAAGTATTTACCGGAGGCACGACTGCCGAACTTCTTGCGCCGTCCATAGAAAAATTATACCCATATACATTTTTTGCTCCCAGCACATTGGAAATGCTTAACACGAATACGGTAAAGGATTTTGAATCTTTTTTTCCAAGATTGGGCAGGTAATTAAAACTTATATTCAGGGCATTATAGTCTTTCAGGGAGCCTTCATGTCGGATGATATTGGTCGTATTCTGAGTCAGGATATCATAATACGGTCTTCCTTTTGAATAGGTGTAGGAAAGATTGACGCCTAGCTTCCATTCCGGGATAAATCTTTTAGCTACTGCAGAAAGCGTGTGGGCAGATGCGAAATTGGGCTTTAGGCTCACGGGATAATTCATGAAATCCCTTTTTGAATCCAGAAATGAATAACTGATCCAGTAATCTATATTATCAAAGGTCTTTTTATCTCTCCAGAATAACTCCAGTCCTTTTGCGTAACCATAACCATCATTATTGAAGGCACTTTGAATCTGTTGATTCTGACTGACATCCGGTGTGATATTGATCGTTTTGACTAATTGATCGTATTTTTTATAAAAGGCTTCCAACCGAAGGCTTCTTCCTTCCGAAGCTCTTTGAATCTGTAAAATATAATGTTGAGATTTTTGAAAATCTAAATCCGCAGGTCCGTTGATATATTTACTTTCAGGATTCTGGAAGAACAATCCGTAGGCTAGAGATGTTGTCCAGTTTGTTGCTAAACGATACGCCAGTGCCAAACGGGGTGCGATATTGTTTTTGTCCAGAAAAGAAGAATGTTCTGCTCTCACTCCTATTTTTGCGGATAGCGCATTGCTGAATCCTAAATCTGTTTCTGCAAATACAGAAGAAATCAAATCTTTGTAATCTTTGTTTACTGCTTCAAAATTGAGTTTTTCATCGGTATTATTGAATTCAAAACCTCCTCTTAAGGCACTTATTTTATTGATTTTCCTTTCTAAAACAGCTTTGAAGTTGATATAATTGCCATCTGTTAAAAGCTTTGTCCTGTCCGATTCTACATCACTTGTCTGTGTTGAAAAATTAAGGTCCGACTGATTGTATGAATAGGAAGCTCCTGCATTGAACAGATATTTCCCGAATTTCTGTCTGAAAGAAAGATTATGATAGGTATTTTTTCCTTTTAGTCTGATCATGTTAAAATCATAGCCTGGCTCCAGGCTTTCTGATTTTACTCCCATTTTATTGCTGTCGTACATTCCGTAGTATTTGAAAAACCCTCCGGATTTTGTTTTAATTCTGACATTAAAATCGCCGTTAAGCCCTTGTGGAGCATCAATAAAATCGGTGTTAAAATTAATCACCTTCTGCATCAGGCTCAGAATAGAATACCCTAAAGTGGCTCCGTAAGAGTAATTCTTATTGTCACCTAATTTCTGAAATCCGGCACTTAAAAATATTGGAGAAATTCCAAAATCATAAGAACTCTGATCCGGAAGATCTACACTTTCCAGCATCAAGGCCCCTGAAAGTGCCTGTCCATACAGTGCAGAATATCCACCGCTTGAAAAGATATTTCCTTTAAAAAGCGAAGTATTAAAACGATCCCTTCCTGCGATTCCCGGCACGGAATTGGAAAAATAATTATTGATCAAACTGCCATCCATGAAAATTTTAGCTTCTGTTCCGGTACCTCCTCTGATGAAAAGTCCTTCTGATTCCCCCACTTTCTGAACGCCCGGAAGATAATTTAATGCTGAAGAAATCTGTCCGTCTGCCCCTGCCGTTGTATAAATATCAATGGGAGTAAGTAATGCTGTGGCTCTTTTTTTATCACTTGCTTCAATGGAACCTGCAGAAACTACAACGGCATCAATTTCACTGATCTGCTCTTTAAGATCTACACTTACTGAAAGATCCTGACTTTCAACAAGTACTGGTTTTTCAACCGTTTCATATTTAGGATGGGTAAAAGTCAGGATATGATTTCCTTTTTCTGAAGTTTCAAAAGTGAAATTTCCCTGTGCATCCGTGGTGGCACCATCATAGGTGTCTTTTAAAGTGACATTTACTTCAGCTACTCCTTTATTTCTGAATGCTACTTTTCCGGAAACCTTCACCTGAGCATATCCCAAAAAGAAGGATAAAAAAGTAATCAGAAGTAATAATCGATGTCCTTGTGTTTTCATTGTTATTAATTTTCGATTCAAAAATACGTGCGGAAATGCCTTCGTCGGAAAAAAAACTTACTGAAAGGTATTCTTTCGTTACTGAACAGCATATTATGGAATAATCATAAAAAATCAGGGCTTGTTTGAATGGCAATATCTTGTAACCGGCTTAGATTTCTGTTTTAAAAAGTTGCTTTTTTATTCGTTTTACAAGAGTTCTTCCAACTCCACATGTACATAAATATTATTTTCTTCTCCAGTATTAATATCTGTGGATGCGATACAACTTTGATATTTTTCATCAATGAAGAGCTCTTTTATGTAGAATTTTTCATTTCCAATGCTGCATTCATTTTCTGTAATTTCAAAAGATTCTAAAGGAATCATCATACCCTCTCCATGGGCTTTCAATACGGCTTCTTTATTTGTCCAATAGGTAAAAAAGCTTTTGATTTTGGAGTCGGAATGGTGTATTTTATGAAATTCATCAGGCGTCATCTGAGGTTTAAAATCCAGATAATTAATCTGTGGATCTAAAAATTCAACATCGATACCTATCGGAGCTTCAGCAATAGCGCAAACCACTAGATCTTTGGAATGAGAGATATTAAAATGTATATCATGCCTCTTCAAAATGGGTTTCTTATTCGCTAATACATCTATTTCAACATCTTGTAGATTGTAATATACTCTTAGTCCATGTTCTAAAAGAACCTTTCCCAGTAAAGACAGCTGTGCATCCTGCCATCTCCGGTATTTAAGGATATCTTCCCTGAATTTTCCGGAAAAAATAGGCAAGTATGTATCCAGGAGATCCTGATGTTTCTCTTCGTGTATAAAAGCATATAAGATGATCATTCACTATTATTTATCCTTTCAAAAATACTATTAAAAATGTCTTCCTTCATAATTCCACAGAAAGACATTGATTCAGATTATCAGATCGGAATACAGAAGTCGACCAGCATCTTACCTTCAGGGTGTTCTTTAAAATTAGAATGATAGATCTCAAAAGGGAATGCTTTTCTCATGGAATATTTATTTTCATTCATCCACAAGAAAAGGGATACCCAGCATTGTTCAAAGTCGCTTAATGTCATCTCCCCGCTTCCAATAATGAATTTTCCGGCAGCAATGCTTTCGGGGAAAATTTCCCCTTCCGGCTTGCTCATCTTTTCATTCAAAAGCATGCAGGCATGAATTCTAACTTTTTCCGCAGGAGTGACCTTGAAGCTGTCATGGTATACGGAAATCATTTTAACGTGTTCTGCGGGAAAGAGATTTTTCTTTTTAGCCCAATCAATGAGGGTGGTATACGAAGGCTCTACATTCGCAATTCCAAGGCTCATTACAGAGGCCAGATTCATTTCCGGCAATTCTTTTATTTCAATTTTTAAATTCATTGTTGACCAATTTAACAGGTTTTCTATTCTACAAATGTAGGGTGCGAAAACCGCTGCTATTTGTCCGTTCTTGCTTTCTTTCTGCACAACTTTATGAAAGGTTTCCGGTGCTGATTTCCGGAATGCAGAGGGTGATATTCCATAATATTTTTTAAATGTTTTACAAAAAACCGAATGACTTGAAAATCCCAGATCAAGATAGATTTCTTTTATTTCAACCTCCTTCCGGACAGCCAGATAAAAAGCACTTTTTTCTATTTTCTTTCTTACAATATAGATTTGGAGCGTCTCTCCTGTTATAAGCTTAAATATTCTGTGAAAATGAAATGGCGAATAAGCCCCGATTTCTGCAATTCTCTCTAAAGAAAGATCGGCATCAAGGTGATCATCAATATATTGGATGGTTTTTACAATCCTTTTTGTATATTCTTCCAATTCGAAGGGTTTATCGGTAAAGATATTAAGATCGGCTCAACCGGAGTTGTCTTTTATTGCTGCTTTTTGAAAAAGAACTGCAATCATAAAGTCTTTTAAAAATAATCTCTACATTTATATGATTATAAAATCACGTAAAATCATATACAATGAAAGTACAAAAATTAGCATTATTGGCAGGATGCGCATTATTTGCTGTTTCTTGCGGAACAATGAAAACCTATCCTGTAAACGCTAAAAGCGGAACACAGACAGGAGGAACTGCTAAGTTTACCCAAGCAGGAAGTGAGGTAGTTATGAAGCTTGATGTAACAAACCTTACTCCAGGAATCCATGCGGTACATATTCATGAAAAAGGTGACTGCTCTGCTGCAGACGGAACTTCAACAGGAGGACACTGGAACCCTGCAAAGGACGACCATGGTAAATGGGGTGCTGAACATTTCCACATGGGAGATATCGGTAATCTGGTAGCAGACCAGAGCGGTAATGCTACGCTGACTTTCAAGACTGACAAATGGTGTCTTGGATGTACAGATGAGTCGAAGAATATTATCGGAAAAGGTCTTATTGTACATGCAGCAGCGGATGACTTTCATACTCAGCCTACAGGGAATGCAGGCGGAAGAGTAGGATGTGTAGAGATTAAATAATTGAGTATTTGCAATAAAAAACCGCTGATTTTCATCAGCGGTTTTTTTATGTTTATGATTTTGTCCCCATGTCTGCAACGATATTCATTGCTTCCTGAAGGTATGGATCCTTTTTAAGGTTCTTGATCCACATATCAGATTTTTTCTTGAAGGCTTCATCTTTTTTCTCTCTTTCCATTTCTCCCGGATACATAGTAAATTTAAGGCCGTTTTCAAATTTGGTTAATGCCTTGAATTTTTCAATCTGAGCTTTTCTCTGCTTCATCAATTCATTAAATTTATTGATATTAAGCGTGATCGTTTCTTCTTTATCCAGTTTTTCTCTCCATTGGGCAGATTCTAATAGCAACTGATAATTGTTGTTCTTAGCCATTCTTTCTGCACTTGATTTCTCAAGGGCTACTGCATTGAAGTAGTTTAATTTTTTAAAGCTTGTCCCTGGAATTTTATCCCATGCCAATGCATAATCATCATAGCGCTCTCCTACTTCAGCATAAGTAAAGAAGTCTTTCATCTGAATATCAGAAACAATTCCTTTTCTCTGAGTAGATTCTCCTGTGATTCTGTAAAACTTCTGAATGGTCAGTTTTAAAGATCCGAAATCATCTTCTGTATTTAAGAATCTGTTTAAATCAACAAATGTCTGAACGGTACCTTTTCCAAATGACTGCGGAGAACCGATAATCATTGCTCTTCCGTAATCCTGCATTACTCCTGCCAAAATCTCTGAAGCGGATGCTGAAAGTTCATTCTGCATGATCACCAAAGGTCCTGTCCAGATTGGAGTTTCATTCTTATTTTTTAAGGTTTGAATCTTACCGTTTCCGTCTTTTACCTGAACATAAGGTCCTGCTTCCATGAAAAGACCCATGATATCTCCAACTTCCGTTAAAGAACCACCACCATTGTTTCTCAAGTCTAATACGATTCCTTCGATGTTCTGAGATTTCAGTTTAATGATTTCATTTTTAATATCATCAGAAGCATTTCTTCCTTTAGCATCTTCAAAATCAGCATTAAAGCTTGGAAGGTTGATGAAACCATATTTTTTCCCGTTTGGAGAATTTACCACAATACTTCTTGCGAAAGTATCTTCGATGGCTACCTCTTCACGGATCATCGTTACGTCTTTCGTTGTACCATCTTTCTTCTGAACCGTTAATGTTACCGGTGTTCCTTTTTCTCCTCTGATTAATCGTACTGCTTCATCAGAAAGCATTCCTACTACATTTACAGCATCACTTTTCGGATTCGATCTTACTTTCAGAATTTTATCTCCTTCTGAAAGCTGTTTAGATTTCCATGCCGGTGCACCAATCGTTAAAGCGCCCAGATACAGGTTACCTTTTTTCTCCTGAATAAGTGCTCCAATACCGATTACTTTACCTTTAAACTGAGTATCGAAATCTTCTTTATCTTTTGGAGAATAATAGTTGGTATGCGGATCGAATACCTCAGTATACGCATTCATGTACACGGTAAACCAATCCATTTTCTTTCTCTTCTTGAATCTGGTAAATGTTTCTTTTACAAGATCTTTCACTTCGTCCGTCGCTTTGATTCTTTTTTGATCAGGGGAAAGCGGCTGGAATTTGATCGTATCTTTCAGGTTATACTTTTGAACAGAATCTTTTTTCTCTTTTTGAGCTTCTTCTTTGCTGTTCATCGATTCTATTTCCTGAAGAATATTGTATTTAATGAATTTTTTCCATTCATTATACTGCTCCTGCTTATTAGCCGGCACTTTTTTAAGTTTCGGTTCAAGGGTCAGGGATTCGTCTTCTTCAAGGTTAATCGGCTTGCTGAAAATATCCTGAGTAATTTTATCAATCTCATCTACCCTTTGATACAATCTGTCGATGGTAAGTTTATAGAAAATCAAATCTCCCTGGCTGATATAATCGTCAAGCTTGGTTTCATGCTTGCTGAATTCATCCATATCCGACTGCAGGAAATATCTTTTTCCTGAATCGATTAATTCAAAATAATGCTTATAAACATCCTTTGAATAGGCATCATTAATAGCTTTGGGACTATAATGCAAATAAGAAAGTGTATTTTTAACGCTCACCATTATTGTCTGCATTTTTTCATCATCATTTTTAGGTGAGTTGAAGCAAAACATTAGACTTGTTAATGGAATTAGGAGTAAAAATTTATTTAGTTTAAAATTTTTCCACATAAACTGTCTGAATTTATTATTTTTTTTAAAGTATGTACTGATATTAGTAGCAACATTTAATTCGCTGTTACAAACTATCAAATTTAATACCTTATTTACAATTATCAGATAGTTTTACATATTTTTGTTAAAAGAAATACAATATAATAGTTGTTCATCTTTATGAATAATACCTAGTCCTGAAATAATGGTCTTTTTTTAATTCTTGAACTACCGAAGATAGCATTCCAAATTAAGGGATTAAAGTTGTTGCTAACTCTCCTGAATTGTTTACTGATATTTTATATCTGCTTCCATTTGGTGAACGTAAAATAAGACCTTTTGTTGAAGATGAAATTTCAATATCTTTATTAGATGTATTTCCTTTATCCACAACAGTTTGTAAACTATCTAATGTATTTGAAATATCTGTTAATCCAATGGTTCCATCAGGTTTAGATACTAATATTTTTGTAAATGATGAGTCTGCTTTTAATTCCTTAGGAAATATTAGTAAACCATCGGTATTTGTTGCATATACTCCATACCCAGAGCCACTTCCTGAATTATTGTCTCCTGTCATTAAGACAACGTTACCTGCAGAGGCTGTCACTTGTCCCCATTCATTAACTCCATTAGTTCTGTTGGCAAAAAATTGAATACCGGAAGATTCAAAATCTGTTTGAGATAAATAATTAGAATCTTGTAAAACAGCATGACTTCCAGTATTCATAACGTTTTGCAAGTTAGATGATTGAGAAATATCTACGTAAATTGAACCACTCCATCTATATAATTTATTCTTATCTAATGCTATATATAGTTTTCCTTGCTCACCTATAATTGGAAAAGTCGCAAAATTTGCAAATTCTAATATATCATCAACATAACTCGGAAGTTGAGATGCAGGAATTTTTCCACCTACCAAATCTGCCTTTTGTGAAAAATCATAATTGATCTGTTCTAAAGGTAATTTTTCTTCTTTATGCCAATAGGAGTCCTGCCAATCCCAAAAGTGTTCTTGTATAGGCTTGTCTCCGTTTTCAAATAATTGTTTTAATTCGTCTTTTGATTTCATTTTCGTAAATGTGTTTTATTGTATGCTTTAGGCTTGCTTATCACTTTTCACCTTCAGCAGTTTGTTTAAATTGTTGAAAGTTTCTTTTTAGTAGAATACTTTCGAAGATTTAGCTTTATTTTTTAAGGTGGTGTCCTACTAATGGATATCCACCCTGCCTCTTAATATCATGTTTCATTTTGTTTTTTTTCTCTTAGGCAAATATCCATTGAGAAAACGACAGAACTCGTCGTGTTAAAAAGAAAGATTATATTTTGTAGATTGCTTTTTATCTGGTATCATAAAATAATAGTTTTATAAGACAGATAGGATTTTCCGCTCTTTGAAAAATTCAAGCTTTATAAAAAATGTTTTTATAAAGCTTGAATTTTTCAATATTTCGATGTAATTTTTCTATAAAATGAACAGTACTTAAATCTTAATTTATTGTAAAAAGGTATTAAAAAAAGATAAAATTAAAATATGAACAATTCACATTGTATATTTGTAAAAATTAAAATATTTTATGGAAAGACCTCTTATTCTGGTTACTAATGATGATGGAATTACAGCACCAGGAATCAGAAACCTTATCAGTTTTATGAACGAGATTGGAGAAGTGGTTGTTGTAGCACCCGATTCTCCTCAAAGTGGAAAAGGACATGCCATTACCATTAATTCTACCTTAAGTTTTGAAGAAGTAAGCTTAGAAGGGCCTCAAACCGATTTTTCATGCAGTGGAACTCCTGTAGATTGTGTAAAGATGGCTCTTGATAAAATTTTAACAAGAAGACCGGATATCGTTGTTTCAGGAATCAATCACGGAGCCAACTCTTCTATCAATGTGATCTACTCCGGGACCATGTCCGCAGCAGTAGAAGCAGGTGTTGAAGGTATCCCAGCCATTGGATTCTCCCTGCTTGATTTCAGCTGGGAAGCAGACTTCACACAGGCTAAAGAATTTATTCAGAGTATTGTCCGAAGAACATTAGAAAATCCAATGCCGAAAGGAATTGTATTAAATGTAAATATTCCGAAGCTTTCCGCCGGAGAAATTAAAGGAATAAAAGTATGCAAGCAGGCCCAGGCAAAATGGGAAGAAAGCTTTGATGAAAGAATCAATCCTCACGGGAAAAAATATTACTGGCTGACAGGATATTTCAACAATATGGATGAGTCTGAAGATGCTGATGAAACGGCATTAGCCAATGGATATATTTCAATTGTGCCTGTAAAGTTTGATATGACTGCGTATGAGTATATGAAAACGCTGGAAGAAGTAATGAATTTTAATTAATGTACGAGAAATTAGATAATCCTGTTTATCATTCACTTAATGAATATCATCAGAAGTTTTGTTTATCCTTTGGTGATACTAAATTCTATACCCCTGAAGTAGCTGCTTTTGGAGGTTCTTTACAGCAAGCAACGGAAAGTGAACTCACCGACTATCAAAAGATCTGTGATGATTTTCTGATTTTCGGGGCTCAACCTGATACCGGGAACTTTACCAAAGATATATCCAGGCTTGTCTGTGATCAATACGTGTTGGAAAACAATACTGAAATTGACTTTACTGAAAAAATCATCCTTTTACAGGAGGAAAACCAGGAGGAGCTATTGGCTTTTGTGAGAAAGTTTTATCCTCATTACTTTAAAAACAGAACGCCGGAATTAGGACGTTATTTTGGAATTTTCAAGGATGATAAGCTTGTAGCTGTTACTGGCGAAAGAATGCAGATGAATGATATGACGGAAGTAAGTGCCGTAATCACCGATACAGATTATTTAGGTAAAGGGTATGCCAAACAGCTGGTAGCGTTCGTTGCTGGTAAAATTTTTGAAGATGGCAAAACGCCTTTTCTCCATGTTGCTGAAAGTAATGAAGGTGCCAAAAAACTGTATGAGAAACTGGGTTTCCATCACAGAGGAAAAATAAATTTGTGGGGTATTAAGGGGTAATTCCCTATCCTAGTTAAGATATAAACCGTTAAGATTAGGTATTTCCTAGGTCTTAACGGTTTTTTATTAAATGCAATACAAAAATAAGGTTACCTACTGAAAATCAATTGAATTAAAGAACCTTAAACATTCATCTTTTTATATAAAAAAAACATAAAATCCCGTATTTCCGGGTTTTCATTAAATCTTTTTCCTACATTTATTATGAGTTAATTTTTCCAAATTATGAGAATAGAATATGATATAAAGTTAGGATTTAAGGATGTAATGTTCCGCCCTAAACGTTCCACTTTAAAATCCCGCTCGGAGGTTAGTCTTGAAAGAGAATTTACCTTTAAGCATACGAAAAAGAAATGGCAGGGTATTCCGATTATTGCAGCCAACATGGATACGGTAGGGACTTTTGAAATGGCGGTAGAACTGGCAAAAGAAAAAATTATTACTGCCGTTCATAAACATTATTCTGTTGAAGAATGGACTGCATTTTTAGACAGCCAGCCTGAAAGCATTCATCAATATATTGCTTTGAGTACCGGAACAGGAAAAGCTGATGAAGAAAAGATCAGACAGATCCTCGAAAAGCACCCAAAAATTGAGTTTCTGTGTATTGATGTAGCCAACGGATATTCTGAGCATTTTGTGGACTTTGTGAAGAAGGCAAGAGGCAATTTTCCAGATAAAATTATCATGGCAGGAAATGTTGTTACCGGAGAAATGGTAGAAGAACTTCTTCTAGTAGGCGCTGATATTATTAAAGTGGGAATTGGACCCGGATCTGTTTGTACAACGCGTATAAAAACGGGTGTGGGCTATCCGCAGCTTTCAGCTATTATAGAATGTTCTGACGCTGCACATGGTTTAGGAGGCCATATTATTGCAGATGGTGGATGCAAGGTTCCTGGTGATGTGGCAAAAGCTTTCGGTGGTGGAGCAGATTTTGTCATGCTTGGCGGTATGTTTGCCGGCCATGATGAAAGCGGCGGTGAAATGATTGAAGAAAATGGCAAAAAATTTCGCCTTTTCTATGGAATGAGCTCAAAAACAGCGATGGATAAACATTCCGGAGGTGTGGCCGAATACCGTTCATCTGAAGGTAAAACCGTAAAAGCAGCCTATAAAGGTCCTGTTTCTGAAACCGTAAAAGATATTTTAGGGGGAGTGCGCTCAACCTGTACATATGTTGGGGCTTCCAAACTGAAAGAGTTGTCTAAGAGAACTACTTTCATACGGGTGCAGGAGCAGGAAAACCAGATTTTTAAAGACTAAAAAAGAAAGCCATATCAGTGATATGGCTTTCTTTATATATTGTATTGTATTTTATGTAAGCATTGCGCCGTCAACATTCAAGGTCTGACCTGAAATGTAAGCCGCCATATCGCTTCCTAAAAAGACGCAGGCATTCGCAACATCTAGTGTATTTCCTAATCTCTTCATTGGAATACTGTCTCTCCATTCCTGAATTCTTTTTTCTTCTAACACAGAAGTCATTTCTGTTTCAATAAATCCCGGAGCAATTGCGTTGCATCGGATATTTCTTGAACCTAATTCAAGTGCAACAGATTTTGAGAAACCGATAACCCCTGCTTTAGAAGCTGCATAATTGGCCTGTCCTGCATTTCCACTTATCCCAACTACAGAAGTCATATTGATAATAGAACCGGATTTTGCCTTCATCATCGGCTTAATAACTGCTTTTGTAAGATTAAATACTGAATCTAAGTTAATACTCATTACAGCATCCCAATCTTCTTTTGACATTCTCAATAGCAGATTATCTCTTGTAATTCCTGCATTATTAACTAAAATATCGATTTGCCCAAACTCAGTCATTACATCATCCACTAATTTTTGAGCTGCATCATAGTCTGATGCGTCAGATTGGTAACCTTTAATTTGAGTTACAGAACTTAAAGCTGCTTCTAATTCTTTAGCTTTGTCTACAGATCCGGCATAGGTAAATGCTACTTTTGCACCATGCTGCACAAAAACTTCAGCAATCGCTTTTCCGATACCTCTTGTAGCTCCGGTAATTAGTGCTACTTTTCCTTCTAATAGTTTCATATTTCTTGACAATTATTTTCTTATAACTAACTAGCCCTTTAAAAGTTGGCTCATATAACGTGTTCAATTGTATCAAAATTAAACAGTCCGCAAAGATATTATAATTTGTTATTCAAAGTATTTTAAATCATCAAATTACTTAATTTTTTTGTCTGTTTTTTATCATATCTGCTACTGGGAAGCACCCTTATTTCTAAATTTAGTGAAATAAATATACTCAAATTTCTTTTCTTCTTCTATTTTAAGAGATCCTTTTCTATCTAATAATCATTCCGTACCCATCTGAATATAACCTTACATCCTTCCCTATCTTCTTTGATAAAAGGATCTTTGTGTATTAGTTGGCCATGTTTTCAACTCAGTCTTAAATAGAATTGTTTACAATAAGAACAATCTCTCCTTTTAAAGTTTTACTTTTAGAAAATTCAATTAATTCAATGATTGTTCCGCGTTTAGTTTCTTCGAATTTTTTTGATATTTCACGGCTTAAGCTCGCTTTCGTGTGTTCGCCGAAAAATTCTTTAATCTGTTCCAGCGTCGTATTGATTTTATGAGGACTTTCATACAGAACAATAGTTTTCTTTTCTTCTGCAAGCTGCTTAAGTTTCGTCTGTCTCCCTTTTTTCTGAGGTAAAAAACCGGCAAATAAGAATTCATTGTTCGGCAATCCTGACACCACCAGAGCAGGCACAAAAGCTGTAGCACCCGGCAGGCAGATCATTTCAATATCATTATCCGAACCTGCTTTCGAAAGCAGATAGCCGGGATCTGAAATTCCCGGAGTTCCCGCGTCTGTAATAATAGCAACATTCTGCCCGCTTTTAAGGTCAGTAATCACCTTTTCCGTAGTCTGGTGCTCATTATGCAGGTGGTAAGATTTTAAAGGTTTAGAGATCTCGTAATGCTTCAAAAGGATTCCGGAGGTTCTCGTGTCTTCACATAAAATATAATCAACTTCCTTCAGTACGTTTACCGCTCTGAAAGTCATATCCTGCAAGTTCCCTACCGGTGTAGGGACAAAATAAAGTATTCCGCTCAAAATTATAAAAATTTATTTTCTACCAATACCCAGAGCCTCTGGGCATATTCATCCACTTTATTCCATTTTCTGTCGTAATAAAGGTCACTAAGATATTCTTTCGCGTCTTTCAGCGTTTTGAATTGATTTAAATAGTCTATAGTATCGTTAAGGTCTGTCTGGCTTCCGTTAAAAAGCATTTTTGTAAAAGCAATTCTGTCATTTAAATCCAGTTTAAATTCAGGTTTTTGCTTTTCAGCTTCCATAAAACCTGTAGGAATATTTGTTTTCAGAATACCTCCTGCATCTTCTTTCGAAGCAGGCTTTGCCCTTTCCTGTGGAGTTCCCCTGTCTAAAGGATCATCATCAAAAAGAGTTTGAACCGCCTTAAGACCTTTAATATTTGCCAGTTTTATCTTTCTTTCCATATGATATTCGTCCAGGTTTTCAAAGCTTTCATCAGAAGCATGCCTCTCGTTTTCATTTTCGGAATGAGGTTTGTCGATTTCAACTATTTTTCTTCGGTCAGTAGGTTCAGCTAATGGTACTTCTTCCTCTTTTTCCTGCGGAGAAGAATCGTGCTTAATCTCTGCAAGAATATGTTCAACATTGGAAGTATCAGTAGCCATTTCCCCCTGCTCGATCGTCATGTTTGGAGTAATGAACTGCTCTTCATTTTCTTCAACCAAAATCTCATCTTCTTCAAAAGAATCCGTATCAAAAATACTTGGTATTCTTTCTGATGGCTCTGATTTTTGGTGAACTGCTATTTTTTCATCATGCTCTTTAGCTTCGGGTTCAAAGCTTTTCTGAATGGTTTCTTCTTCTTCAAAATCCTTTAGATTATTTCCCTGATCATCAGAAATTTCATTTTCAAACTCATCAATTTCATTCAACTGATTGTTAAAGATTACTTCCTCTTCAGATAAAGTATGCCTGAAAATTCCTTCATTAAAATCGTCCTCACTTTCAGGTTCAGCATTCGCCAGAATTCTTTCTTCATCTACAAAGCTTAAAACAGGGATTTGATCCTCTGAAGCTTCATCATCAGCCATTTGATTGATCTGGTTGTTGAAAACAGCTTCCTCTGTCGTTTGATCATACGCTGATTTCTCCTGTACGGTTCCAGGTTGTTCTATTTCTTCCGCGAAGCTCACGATATTTTCGTGAAATTCATTTTCTACAATTTCATTCAGCTGGTTATTAAAAACCACCTCTTCTTCCATTGTACTACTAAATTCTTCCTGAATTCCCTCCGAATTTTCATCAATTTCATTGAATTCATTATTGAAAATGGCTTCCTCTTCTGTTACCTCATGGCTGGACTCATTGGCTTCATTTCCACTGTTGGAAGAAACATAAACCTGGTTTTCTGAGGTTTTTCCCTGTGGATCCTGTATGAAATATTCAATATTTTTTTCTAATAATCTTAAGAAAGAAATCCTGTTAGCAAGCTCATCCACGAGATCCTGCTTGGAAAGTAATTCGTCAACATTATTTATTTTATCCAGAATATCAATGATATTTTTGGATTCGAAAAAAATCTTTTCCTTTAAATCTTGGATGTTCTGCATATAATAATCTTGTTAAAATTGCTTACTTTTGATGTTAAAAATATACGGCTAATTTAACAAATGTTTTTAGAAAATACAATTAATCATTCCAAACAAAGTGGTTGGATGGAAGTTATTTGTGGCTCTATGTTTTCTGGAAAAACCGAAGAGTTGATCCGAAGATTACGCAGAGCAGAAATGGCAGGACAGAATGTAGAAATTTTTAAACCCAGATTGGATACACGGTATTCCGATGGAGATGTAGTTTCGCATAATCAGAATAAGATACGCAGTACAGCAGTAGACAATCCCAACGAAATTCTTTTGCTGGCTTCCAACTGTGATGTAGTGGGAATTGACGAAGCGCAGTTTTTCGATGAAAGCATCGTGGATATTGCCAATCAGCTGGCAAATAGCGGAGTAAGAGTCGTAATTGCAGGGTTGGATATGGACTTTTTAGGAAGGCCGTTTGGTCCTATGCCCAATTTGATGGCTACTGCAGAATATGTAACGAAAGTGCATGCGATCTGCAAAAGAACGGGTAATCTTGCCAACTATTCTTTGAGAACTTCCGCAGGAAATGATCTTGTTGAATTAGGTGAAACGGAAAGCTATGAAGCAGTAAGCCGCCGCGTGTTTATTGATGAAGTACTTTCTAAAAAGAGAAAATAAAATCATACCTTAGACTAAGATTAAAATCAATCACCAGGACGTAAAATAACTTAAAATAACTCATACCAATTAATTTATCCTGTTTATGTCCTGATGATCAACCAAAATAAACAATAAAGCTAATATTTTAAATAAGCTGATCTTCTAAAATCAATTTCGCAAAAAGGTTAATCTTTTATTTTTTCCATACTGTAAATGAATTTTACTATTTGCGACTTTATCCTTTACATTTTAGAGAATAAGTAAGGCTGAAAAGGAATTATGAATTATACAGTACAGGAAATTGCAGGAATTACCAATGCACAGGTTATTGGAAACAAAGATATAGTGATCAAAAATATAGCTTTTGACAGCAGGATCATTTATTCTACAAAAAATACTGCATTTATTGCCATCAATACTCCTAAAAACTCAGGAGAGAAGTTTATTGAATCTGCTATTGACAGAGGCATCAATGTGATTATATCCGAGCATCAGCATCCGCAATTTGAAAATATCACCTGGATTATTGTAGAAAATTCTATTGAGTTCCTTCAAAAATTAGCCAAATATCATTTTGAACATTCTCATTTACAATCTATAGGAATTACCGGAAGCAACGGAAAAACGATTTTGAAAGAATGGTTGTATCAATGCCTGTGGAATGAATTTCCAACAGTAAAAAGCCCTAAAAGTTTCAACTCGCAGATCGGTCTTCCCCTATCACTGCTTCAGATTAATGACAGTCATAAGCTGGGAATTTTCGAAGTGGGAATTTCCAATCCCCATGAAATGGAAAAGCTGGAAAATATATTCCATCCTGAAATCGGACTTCTTACCCATATCGGAACGGCACATGCTGCCAACTTTCAATCTGAGGAAGAATTAATAGATGAAAAAATTAGACTTTTTAAAGATTCAAAAGTCATCATATACAATGGAGATCATCCTTTGGTTGATCAAAAAATAAAGGAATTATATTCAAGTAAAAAATTAATTTCCTATGGTTTTAAAGATGGCAATCAGGTCTTTATTAAAAATAATATTTCCAGAGAAGAAAACATTGTTGTAACATATGGTAATGAAGAAATCAGTTTTCCTGTACACCAAAGGGACGAAGCCACTTTAACGAATGCTTTAGCCCTGATTACAGTATTAAAGGAGCTAGGTATCGAAAATGAAAAGATCATAGAAAAAATCAATGCTTTAAAGGCCGTTGAAATGCGTCTTGAAGCGATTGAAGGAATTAAAGGCAATATCATCATCAATGATTCTTTTAATCTGGATCTCGATTCTCTAAAAACAGCCTTACAGTTTTTAAATGAATACAATAAATCTCAAAAATCTTTAGTATTAACGGACATTGTAGGGGTAAATTCTAATTCCCAGGAATTGTATGAGGAAGTTTCAGAATTGGTTAACGAACAGAAATTTGATACCGTATTCCTGATAGGCGACGAAATTACCAAATTTGAAGAGCTTTTTAAAGCTACAACTTTTACTTTCATTAACACTCAGGAACTTATTGAAAGCAGACGTCTTACAGAAATAAACAATCAAATCATCCTTCTGAAAGGAGCGCGAAAATTTGAGATTGAAAAACTGAAAGATATCCTTGAACTCAGAAAGCACGACACGGTGCTGGAAATTAACCTGAATGCCATTCTTCACAACATAAATTACCATAAATCTTTGCTGAAACCCACTACCAAAATGATGGCGATGGTTAAAGCAAATGCTTATGGATTAGGCAGTTACGAAATTTCTGAATTTTTACAGCATCATCATATTGATTATCTGGGAGTTGCCTATGCCGATGAAGGGGTAGAACTTCGCAAAAAAGGAATTACCACTCCTATCGTAGTTATGAACCCTGAGCAGCATAGCTATAAAACTATTATTGAATATAATTTAGAGCCGGAACTTTACAGCTTCAGAGTATTGGAACTTTTTTATGAAGCAGTACAAAAATCAGGATATGATAAAAAATATCCTATCCATATTAAGCTTGAGACCGGAATGCACCGTCTTGGGTTTAAAGGCTCTGAACTTGATGAGCTCAGCGAAAATCTTCAACATAAAAATCTTAAGGTTCAGAGCATCCTCAGTCATTTATCATCTTCCGATATGCCGGAAGAGAAAGATTTTACGCTGCAACAACTGACTATTTTTGATAAAAACTCCAATTATCTGGTGGGCAAGTTGGGATACCGACCTATTCTTCATATTTTAAATTCTTCAGGAATAACAAGCTATACAGACCATCAGCATGATATGGTGAGAATCGGTATCGGAATGATTGGAGAATCACCAAATAGTGAAATACAGAAGCAGCTTCGGTCTGTTGTAAGCTTTAAAACCGTAATTTCACAGATCTCTTCGGTAGAAAACGGAGAATCAGTAGGCTACAGCAGAAAATTTAAAGCAGATCATACAACAAAAATAGCAACGATCCCTGTTGGATATGCTGATGGTATTCCAAGGTTAATAGGAAACCAGATAGGAAGCCTCGGCGTGAATAAAAATCTTGCGCCTATTGTCGGAAACATATGTATGGATATGATGATGATTAATGTGGATCATATTGCCAATGTAAAGGAAGGTGACACCGTAGTTATATTTAACGCTCACCCAAGTCTGAAAGAATTTGCATCCTACTGCAAAACGATTACCTACGAAGTACTAACATCCATTTCCCCCAGGGTGAAAAGGATTTATATAAAAGATTAACTTATGAGAAAACTCCTGATTCTTTTATTTATGTTCCCCTTACTTTTGATTCAGTCACAAGTAAAAAAGGATTTAATCATCCCAAAAAATCCCAGAATAGGACTTTCACTTGCGGGTGGTGGAGCCAAAGGTTTTTCTCACGTTGGGGTACTTAAAATACTAGATTCATTGGGAGTGAAGGTAGATTATATTGCCGGAACCAGTATGGGGGCTATTGTCGGTGGATTATATGCTTCCGGATATTCAGGAAAGGAAATAGAAAAGATCGTAATGGATACCGATTTCTATTCTCTGATTATGGATCCCAAATCCAGGCAGGAAAGTACTTTTTTTAATAAGTCTGTCGATAAATATCTCTTGTCTATTCCTCTTAAAAATGGAAAGATCACTCTACCCTCTTCAATAAGCACCGGCCAAAAAAATGTGTACTTACTGAAAGAGCTTTTCAAGAATGTATCTAGTATCGATGACTTTTCAAAACTGCCGATTCCTTTCATGTGCGTTGCCACCAATCTTGAGAGCGGCAATATGGAAATTTTTGAAAAAGGAGATCTTGTACAGTCCATTATGGCGAGTTCCGCATTTCCTTCTCTGATGGATCCCGTAAAAATCGGCGACAGCATTTATATAGACGGAGCCATGTCGGTAAACTATCCATCAAAACCGTTAAAGGACAAAGGAATTGATATCGTTATCGGAGTAGATCTTAATCAGGATCTTTCCAAAAGAGAAGATCTAAATAATATCATCGCCATTCTGAACCAGGTGATTGATTTCGGCATTAAAAAAGATACAAGAAAACAATACAAATACACGGATATCAATATTAAGCCTAATCTGAAAGGCATGACTGCTACCAGCTACGACGAAAAGAAAAAAATACTGGACAGCGGCTATGCGGAAGGCAAGAAATATACTGCCGTACTCGATCAGCTTCCAAAACGTTCTTTTGACCGTCTCAGACAAAGCGTTAATCCAATCTATTCTAATGTATATAAGATTGACAGCGTTTCCATAGACGGAGGCAAAATATACGGCAAAAACTATGTCCTAGGGAAAATGGGACTTCGTCTTCCCTCTATGCAGACCTATGGAAGTATCAACAAAAAAATAGACAAGCTTATTGCCACCAATAACTACCGATTCATCAATTACGATATCGTCACAGAAAACAATGCGAACTATCTCAAACTATATGTAACCGAAGATGACACCCGTCACTTTTTAAAATTCGGGTTGCATTACGATGAAGTATTCAAGACCGGGCTTTTGCTGAATTATTCTGCAAAACGTCTTTTATTTAAAAATTCAAATCTCTCTTTAGATGTAGTCGTTGGAGATAAACCCAGATATTATCTAAACTATTTTATCGATAATGGTTATATTCCTGGATTTGGTATCTATTCTTCAGGAATGAGTTTCGATCTGAAGAATGTAGACAATAACAGTATTGACAAATGGGAATGGTTTAGAAATGAAATGTACATCCAATCTGTATGGAAAGATAAATTCGCTCTGGGAGGCGGAATAAGCCACGATGTTTTCCAGGCTGAGATCAATGGTGACAACAGGAGATCAAGTCGTTTTTTGAACCCTTATGTGTTCTTAAAAAGCGATACTCAGAACGATAAAGACTTCCCATCAAGAGGAATCTATCTTGCAGCGGAAGGTAAAGTAATCGACCTGTTGAAATCAGAGGTGGATAAAAGAATTGTTCAGGTAAAAGCAGACATCAGAATCAATGTTCCTATTTCAAAACAATTCTCGTACCGCCTTAATTTATATGGCGGAATTACTATCGGTGAATATCTTCCGGAATTTTACCAGTTCAGGTTAGGAGGAATATTTGAGCAGAATATGATTAACTTCAAAAGTTTCGGAGGCTTTTACTTCGCACAGCTTAACACCAACAATGTGGTACTCGCTTCCAATGATCTTCAGTTTAAATTCAATAAAAACTATTTCATAAGCGGAAACTTTACCTTTGCCAATCTTTCAGAAGATATTAATTTTAAAGATGCAGCAAAAGTAAATTATAGCTCTATCGGGCTTATGGCAGGTTATAAATCTCCTTTCGGGCAGATCAAGATCAACTTTAGTCACTCACTTAAAAACAATCAAAAAGGCATATTCAGTGTTATTTTAGGACACTGGTTTTAAAACAATGATACAATTTTTTTACGAAAACCTACCGGAATCTGTATCGGCAGATTACAAGAAATGGCTGGAAGATATTATTCTTTCAGAAGAAAAGAAACTAGGAGAAATCAATTATATTTTCTGCGATGATGAATATTTGCTTAAGATCAATCAGGACTATTTACAGCATGATTATTATACAGATATCATCACTTTCGATTATGTAAAAGGCAAAACAATAAGCGGAGAGATTTTCGTATCTTTGCAGCGCATTTCAGACAACGCTTCTACCCTATCCAAAAATTATGAAGAAGAGCTGCGCAGAGTTTTAGCACATGGCATCCTTCATCTTTCAGGGTACAAGGATAAAAGCGAAGAAGAAGAAAAAGAGATGCGAAGAAAAGAAGATTTTTATTTAGATCAATTTGATAATTAAAAGAATAAGAAATTTCGCAGTTTATAATGCCTAAATACCTTAATCTTTTAATAGAAACGGCTCCTCTGTAATATGCATTACATAAAAGGATATTACAAAGGAAACAATACAAGACTAAATGTAAAATTTACATTGTATTCAAATAATGTTTCACGTGAAACATTTATGAAAAAGATTAAAAAAATAAGGCTTAAAATAAAGCAATAATGATTTCAGAAATATATGATGTAATAGTAGTAGGTGCTGGTCACGCCGGATGTGAAGCCGCCGCTGCCGCTGCCAACTTAGGCTCAAAAACGCTACTCGTTACAATGAATATGCAGACCATCGGACAGATGAGTTGCAACCCTGCGATGGGAGGTATTGCAAAAGGACAAATTGTAAGAGAAATAGATGCAATGGGAGGTTACTCCGGAATCATTGCAGACAAATCCGCCATTCAGTTCAAAATGCTTAACCTTTCAAAAGGTCCTGCAATGTGGTCTCCAAGAACACAAAATGACAGAATGCTTTTTGCAGAAGAATGGCGAATGGCGTTAGAAAATACACCCAATCTTGATTTCTTTCAGGATATGGTTAAACAGCTTATTATAGAAAATGGTAAAGCAGTGGGTGTAATCACTTCTCTCGGAATTGAAATAAAAGCAAAATCTATTGTACTAACCAATGGTACATTTCTTAACGGTTTGATCCACGTTGGAGACAAACAATTAGGAGGTGGAAGAATGGGAGAACCAAGAGCATTCGGAATTACAGAACAACTTGTTTCTTTAGGTTTCGAAGCAGGAAGAATGAAAACCGGTACTCCACCGAGAGTAGACGGAAGAAGTTTAGATTATTCTAAAATGGAAGAACAAAAAGGAGATGAAAACCCTCAAAAATTCAGCTATTTAGATACCCCTAAATTAACCAAACAATTAAGCTGTCACATTGTATATACCAATGAAACAGTACATGATATTTTACGTGAAGGTTTCGACAGAAGCCCAATGTTCAATGGTACTATTCAGAGCTTAGGACCAAGATACTGCCCTAGTATTGAAGACAAAATCAACCGTTTTGCAGAACGTACAAGACATCAGCTTTTCGTAGAACCTGAAGGATGGAGAACAGTAGAAATATATGTAAACGGTTTCAGTTCTTCTCTACCGGAAGATGTACAGCTTAAAGCAATGAAGCATATCCCAGGATTTGAAAACGTGAAAGTATTCCGTCCCGGCTATGCTATTGAATATGACTACTTCCCCCCTACCCAACTCAAGCATACCTTAGAAACAAAATTAATCGAGAACCTATATTTTGCGGGACAGATTAACGGAACTACAGGATATGAAGAGGCAGCGGGACAAGGCCTAATGGCTGGGATTAACGCCCACAATAAAGTACACGAGAAAGAAGAATTCATCCTCAACAGAGATGAAGCATATATAGGTGTATTAATTGATGATCTTATTACAAAAGGAACTGAAGAACCATACAGAATGTTTACTTCACGTGCCGAATACAGACTCTTATTAAGACAAGATAACGCCGATATCCGATTAACAGAGAAGGCTTACAAATTAGGATTAGCCAAAGAAGAAAGATTAGTAAATGTAGAGGCTAAAGTAACTCAAAGTCAGGAACTTGAAAGCTTTCTTCGAGAATTTTCTTTAAAGCCTGGAATGATTAATCCTATTCTAGAAAGCATAGACAGTAATCCGGTAGATCAGGCGTACAGAGCCGCTCAGATCTTAACCAGACCTAATATGACACTGGAAAAACTGGAAGATGTTGAAAGCATTAAAGAATTTACTTCCCAATTTAAGGACGAAGTAAGAGAACAGGCGCAGATCAATATTAAATATAAAGGATATATAGAGAAGGAAAAAGAGAATGTTGCTAAGCTTACCCGTTTAGAAAATATTAAAATTCCAGAAGATTTTGATTACACCAACCTATCCAGTCTATCTACAGAAGCAAAACAGAAGATGTCTAAAGTAAGACCTAAGACGATTGCCCAGGCTGGAAGAATCAGTGGGGTTTCTCCTTCCGACATGAACGTTTTACTAGTCTATTTAGGACGTTAAAAACAAAATGTTTCACGTGAAACATTTATAAAATAAGATCGAAAATTAAGGTATTTATGAGTCTGTACAAGCTTTCATAAATATCTTAATTTTTACTATAAAATAAGACAATTAAATGAAAATAAAAGATCATTTTCTTACACAAGAAGTATTTGAAATTAAAGAAACGGATACAAAAGGAGTTTTCAAGACCTCCCCTATTCCATCCAATATTTCCAAATATTATGAAAGTGAAGACTACATTTCCCATCATCAGGATTCCGGAAGCTTAAAAGAAAAGCTATATAAATTCTTACAGTCTTTTAATCTTCAGTATAAGAAAACAATCCTTATTGACAGAATAAAAAAAGGATCGAAAGTTCTGGATTATGGTTGTGGAGCTGGTGAATTTGTGAAATATATTGAAAATGATTTCGATACTTTCGGATTTGAACCCGACGCAGATGCAAGAAAAGCAGCAACAAGTAAGATTATAAAAGCAAAAATAATCGATAATATTCAAAACATCAAAGATCGAAGCCTGGACGCTATTACCTTATGGCATGTTTTCGAACATATAGAAAACCAGGATGAAATACTTGAGATCTTTAATAAAAAATTAAAAGAAAAAGGATTACTCATTATTGCAGTTCCCAACCCTAATTCGTATGATGCAAAACATTATAAAGAATATTGGGCAGCCTATGATGTACCAAGACACATCTATCATTTTTCAAAAAATGGAATGGAAAATCTCATTTCTAAAAAACCCAACTGGAAAATGAGAAAGATCAAACCTTTGATCCTCGACTCATATTATATCTCCATGTTGAGCGAAAAATACAAAAAATCACCTCTTTTTTGGCTAAAAGCAACTGTTCACGGAACGATTTCTAACATAAAAGCACTTTTTTCCAACGAATTTTCAAGTTTGATATACATTATCGAAAAAAGATAAAAAATCGGTTTTTAAGCCATTTATGAAGGTCGGTTTTGACCAATTTTGCTCTAAAAATTAAAAAACTCTGGAAAATCTCAGAGTTTTTCTTTTTTCTAAGAAGTAAAAAATTAATTTTAAAAATGGAAAGAAGGCATTTCTGAAAAAGTGAAATCATAATTCACTCAAATAAAACCTATTATACCTTTTCTCATAAAATAAAATACATCTCCCCTACTCTATTGATTTTTTTCTATGATGTGAAAAAATGAGACTGGAGTAAAAATAACGAATTTGATTTCTATAGAAATTATCAGAAAAAACTTAATCTCCATTTTTATGCAAAATTTTCCAAATATTATTTCTTAGAAAAAAATATTCCTTGACAAGGATATATTTCCCGGAGGCTATGATTCGACATAGTTTATTAGAATATAAAAATTAATAAACCTGTCCTAAAGTTCTGTTTTCAATTTTTAACAACTTCCTTCTTCAAACTTCATTATAAAAAAGTTTTATTCAGAATTCAGGCTAAAAATTACAGACATAAAAAAATCTGCTGAAATTAACTTCAGCAGACTTCAAAAATATTTTTAGTAAAATTTTACTTGTTGATGGCAGCAACTCCGGGAAGTTCCAATCCTTCCAGACTTTCAAGCATCGCTCCACCTCCTGTAGAAACATAACTTACTTTGTCTGCATATCCGAACTGTTTAACAAAAGCCACACTGTCTCCTCCTCCTACTAAAGAGAAAGCTCCCAATTTTGTAGCTTCGGCAATACTTTCTCCAAGAGCAATAGTTCCTCCTGCAAAGTTGGACATTTCAAAAACTCCAATTGGCCCGTTCCATAAAATCGTTCTTGAATTTAAAAGAACATCATTAAACTGATCTCTCGATTTTGGTCCCGCATCCAGTCCCATCCATCCTTCCGGAATTTCATAGATGTCTGCTTCTTTTCTTTCGGCATCATTACTGAAACTTTCAGCAATCAAAGTATCCGAAGGAAGATAAACTTTTACCTTATGTTCTTTTGCTTTTCCTAAAATTTCAAGAGCCAATGGAAGTTTGTCTTCCTCTACTAAAGAGTTTCCAACTTTTCCACCCAATGCTTTGATAAAAGTAAAAGCCATCCCTCCGCCGATAATCAAATTATCTACAGCCGGAAGAACATTCTCTATAACGGTTATCTTAGTTGATACTTTAGATCCACCCAAAATTGCCGTTACCGGACGTTCACCATTTTTCAAAACTCTGTCAATCGCTTCAAGTTCTTTTGCCATTAATAGACCGAAGAATTTAGTTGAACTAAAAAAGTCGGCGATTACAGCGGTAGAAGCATGAGCTCTGTGAGCAGTTCCAAAAGCATCGTTCACATAAGCATCTCCCAATTGAGAAAGCTGTTCAGCAAATCCTTTGTCTCCTTTCTCTTCTTCATTATGAAAACGCAGATTCTCTAATAAAAGAATTTCTCCGGGTTTCAAATCAGCTGCAGCCTGAATAGCTTTGTCTCCTATAGACTCATCTACAAATTTTACCTGCTGGCCAAGAACATTAGATACTTCATCAAGGATATGTTTAAGAGAAAATTCGTCTTTTACTTCCCCTTTTGGTCTTCCCAGGTGCGTCATTAAAATCACAGAGCCTCCATCGCCAAGAATTTTATCTACTGTAGGTCTTACGGCAGCAATTCTGGTATTGTCTGTTACTTTAAGCTGATCATCCTGCGGAACATTGAAATCTACTCTTACAAGAGCCTTCTTATCTTTAAAATTGAAATCATTGATTGTTTTCATAAATATCGTAGAATTTTCGTTTCACAAATGTAAGATTTTAAAAATTTGGAACAGATTGAAAGAAATAAAAGTTTTCAAAAACTTCCCACAAGCCCAACAATCACTAATCAACATTATCTTTCTCTTTATAAAAAAAGAATACTGTTGTATGTTGTTGAGTGTTGTTAGTTTCGGGGATAACTTTCATCTAAAAACTTGATAACATTAAATTTTCATCTAATTCATATTTAATTAACAATATAATTTACTGAAAATCTGGTTTTTCACCTACTTACTAACAAATGTGAGTAACTTTTGCACAATTTGATTGTTGATGACTGATTTATGGAAAAGATAAGGATTACTCTGAAAAAAGTTTTTGAAAGTTGTGGAGTAAAAATTAGGAGGCTGCTTTCAATACTCATTTTCGACGGATTATGAAACAATAAGTTGTTAGAAGTTTTCCACAGTTATTCACAAAGCTATTAACAATTTACCCCCGAAAGACTAACAGTGTTTGTTATAATTACTAACTTTGTAAGGAAATAAATCTTTAATAGACGTAATACAAGCATTATGAAAAGAAAAATTGCTATCGCTGCAGACCATGCAGGGTATGAATATAAAGAGATTGTTAAGAACTTTTTCTCTGAACAGTTTGATATTCAGGATTTTGGAACGTTTTCCACAGACAGTGTGGATTATCCTGACTTTGTACACCCCGCTGCAACGTCAGTAGAGAATGGAGAGAATGAATTGGGAATATTGATCTGTGGAAGCGGAAACGGCGTACAGATTACAGCGAACAAGCATCAGCAGATTCGTTGTGCTCTTTGCTGGATGCCGGAGATTGCATCGCTGGCAAGACAGCATAATGATGCGAATATGATATCCATTCCTGCCCGCTTTGTTTCAAAAGAAGTAGCTATTGATATTGTGAAAAAATTCCTTTCAACCGACTTTGAAGGTGGCCGTCATCAGAACAGAGTAGATAAAATTGCTTATTGCTAGATATACTGAAGCTCCGACTTATATGTCGTATATGTCGGAGCTTTTTATTATTGTTATAGATATGGTTGTATGAGGTCTTACGACCGCTATAAAGACCCCATCATTCGTCGGAAGAGCCGATGCGGTGTTTTACAAGTATATTCTGTAAATAATTGATGCAGATGAGCCCTACTTTAATGTGGTAAAAGCAATTTAACAAAAGGTATAAAGCATTGAAAATCAAATCCTATTATTGATATTAAAAATAATTCTTATCTTTGCACCGTAAAATACATACAGGTTCTATCATTCTCTCTCAACCTTATTTAGTATTTAATAGATATTTAATAGAAGGTTTTCTCCCCTCTTCTCCATAATTGTATTAAATTTATACGAAACTAAAACTCCCATTGTGAAAAATTGGAAGCAAAGTTGATGTATTAGAATTAAAGATAAAGTAGCATTATACAACTAAAAACTTAGATTAATAATATTAACTAATTTTTTAGTTTTTAAATAGGTTCGCCCATGGCGGAGTGCAACCGAGAATAAAAAATAAATTAAACATGCCAAAAAAAAGAAAATATATAAGTCAAAAGAACGATCATAAATTAATGGAGATCGGAAGACTGATCGTACGTTTTATGAACGAAAACTCGACGAAGATCTATAACTATAAACAAATTTCAGACGGGATAGAATATAAAAATCCCAGACAACGTGAACTCGTTGTTCAGGCATTACATAAACTTCAGGCTTCTGAAAAAATATCAGAAGTTGAAAAAGGGAAATATATTGTGAACTTAAAAGTTGAGGGAACATTAACCGGAGTGATCGATTTTAACCAGTCAGGAAATGCTTACGTGAAAGTAGAAGGAATCGCTGATGATATCTTTGTTCATTCCAAGAATGTGAAAGATGCATTGCAAGGTGATAAAGTTCTCATTGTAACGTACAATTTCAAAGGAAAAAAACTGGAAGGCTCCGTGGTGGAAGTATTGGAAAGAACAAGAACTGAATTTGTAGGAACTTTTCAGGTAGTGCCTCATAAAGATTTCGGGTTTGTTGTGTGTGATAAAAAATCTATTAATACAGATATTTTTATTCCAAAAACAAAATTCAACAATGCGGAAAACGGGAATAAAGTGGTCGTGAAAATGACAGGCTGGAAACCGGGAGATAAAAATCCTGAAGGAGAAATCATTCAGGTTTTAGGAGCTCCCGGAGAACATGAAACTGAAATCCACTCTATCCTTGCCGAATATGGCCTTCCGTATGAATTTCCTGAGGAAGTGGAAAGAGATGCAGATAAGATCGACAGAAGAATTACGGACGAAGAGGTGGCAAAACGCAGAGATATGCGTGGTATCTGTACCTTTACCATTGACCCTAAAGATGCAAAGGATTTCGATGATGCCCTATCCATTCAGAAACTAGAAAACGGAAACTGGGAAATTGGAGTGCATATTGCCGATGTTTCTCATTATGTGGTTCCGGGAACAATGCTGGACGATGAAGCTTATGAAAGAGCTACTTCAGTATATCTGGTAGACAGGGTTGTCCCAATGCTGCCGGAAGTATTAAGTAATGATGTATGTTCACTGCGTCCAAATGAAGATAAATTCACTTTTTCTGCTGTTTTTGAAATGAATGATAACGCTGAAGTGGAGAAACAATGGTTTGGAAGAACTGTGATTCACTCAGACAGAAGATTCTCTTATGAAGAAGCGCAGGAAAGAATTGAAACAAAGGAAGGAGATCTTACAGAGGAAATTTTAACGTTAGACAGACTGGCGAAAATTATGCGTCAGGAAAGGATTAATAACGGAGCAATTACTTTTGACAGAAGTGAAGTAAGATTCAATCTTAATGAAGATAATCAGCCTATTGGAGTTTACTTTAAAGTAAGCAAAGATTCTAACCATCTGATTGAAGAATTCATGTTGCTGGCTAATAAAAAAGTGTCGGAATTTGTTTCTTTAGCAAAAAAAGGATCTCCTACTAATAATACCTTTATATATAGAGTCCACGACGATCCGGATCTGGCTAAATTGGAAGCTTTAAGGGATTTTGTATCTACTTTCGGATATAAAATGGACCTTGCGAACACCAAAAAAGTCGCTGAATCTTTAAATAACCTTCTTCATGATGTAAAAGGAAAAGGCGAGGAAAATATGATCGAAACGCTTGCTATGCGAAGTATGAGCAAAGCTGTCTATTCTACAGAACCGATTGGTCACTATGGACTGGGATTCGACTACTATTCTCACTTTACCTCTCCTATCCGTCGTTACCCGGATTTACTTGCTCACAGGTTGTTACAGCATTATCTGGACGGTGGAAAATCGCCTAGCAGAGAAGAACTGGAAACTAAAGCTAAACACTGCAGTGCAAGAGAAAGGCTGGCAGCGGATGCAGAAAGAGATTCTATCAAGTTTATGCAGGTGAAATTCATGGAAAAACACCTTGGTGAAACGTTCACAGGCGTAATTTCAGGAGTTGCTGAGTTTGGTTTCTGGGTAGAAATCCCTGAAAACGGCGCGGAAGGATTAATCAAACTGAGAGATCTAGTAGATGATTCTTATACGTATGAGAAAGCTACCCATGCTGTGTATGGTTCCAGAACAGGAAAGAAATACCAGCTGGGAGATCAGGTTCAGATCAAAGTGGTGAAAGCCAATTTAATTCAAAAGCAATTAGATTTTAAAATTGTTGATTAACTAAAACGTAAATAAATATAATTAAAGACTGCAATTACTGCAGTCTTTTTTTTGATTATACCCCGAATTGACCTTTAAAAATCTAAAAAACATCTATTTTATCTGCAAATAGAAATATAATTTTTAAATTTGGGATAGAAACAAATATTGAATGTTTGAACTCGTACTTTCTGCTATTATTTTAGGCTTTATGTTAAGCTTGGTCTTTATAGGACCTATATTCTTCTTATTAATTGAAACCAGCTTCTCAAGAGGTCCTAAACATGCTTTAGCTTTAGATGTAGGGGTCATTACCGCTGATTTATTATGTATCATAGCCGCCTATTATGCGAGCGCTGATCTGGTAAATCTCATTGATAAACATCCTGGCTTTTACAGGATTACTTCCATCCTTATCTTTGTCTATGGAATTGTTATGATGGTTACAAAAACCAAAATGCATATGCCCGGTGAAGAAAAGATGATTGGACAAAATTATTTTAAAACTTTTATCAATGGTTTTTTCTTTAATATTTTAAATGTCGGAGTTATCCTTTTTTGGCTGGTCACGGTAATTTCTGTGAGAAACCAGTATCCGGGTACCGATAATTTCATTCTGTATATCGGGTTGGTAATCTGTACCTATTTGGGAATTGATCTGTTAAAAATCTTCCTTGCCAAACAATTTCACTACAAGCTTACTCAGAAATTAGCCAATCAGATTCGAAGAGTTGTTGGAGTAATTCTTATTATATTCAGCTTTTTTATCTTCCTGCAGAGTTTTAAAAAATTCAATCAGTTTGATAAAAAATTAGAAGAAGCAGAAAAGAAAGAAGTAAAATATCAAAAGACACATTAAAGGCACAATGAAAAAAAATATCTTTCCAAAATCCCTTAAAAAAGGAGATAAAATAGCAGTCATCTCCCCTGCCGGTTCAGTAGAAAATTCCCAGCTGGAGAAAGGAATTGAAATGATCAAAGCCAGAGGCTTTGAACCTGTTTTAGGTGAACATTTATATTCTAAATTTTCCAACGGATACAATTATGCCGGGACTGAAGCGGAAAGGATACAGGATATAAACTGGGCCTTAAATGACAGTGAAATTGCTGCCGTTTGGGCTTCCAGAGGCGGTTACGGCTGTCAGCATCTGATTCAGCATTTATCCTTAAAAGGCTTTACAAAATACCCGAAATGGTATATTGGTTATTCTGATAATACAGTGATCCAAAGTTACCTTCTGAAAAAAGGGTTTGTTTCCATTCATGGACAGACCATCAAGACATCCAGTTTTGGAGTGACGGAAGAAGGTTATGATGGTATTTTTGATATTCTAAAAGGGAAAGTTCCAGGTTATAGCCTACTATCCCATCAATTTAATAAAAAAGGCTCTGTTGAAGGCGAATTAGTCGGAGGAAATCTGGCACTGATTTACGCCCTTCTGGGAACTCAATATTCTTTTGATTTTAAGGATAAAATTTTATTTATTGAAGACATCGGAGAAAATTTCTATGCCCTGGATCGAATGATTATGAGTTTGGAATTAGCCGGAGTTTTCCATAAAATTTCAGGATTGATTGTCGGTGGAATGACGAATATGGGTGATGAAAAGGAGAATAAGCAATACGAAGAAAGTTTCGATGAATTTGCCTACCAGCTCATTTCTGAAAGAATTTCCAGGTGCACCTTTCCTACTGCATTTGGATTCCCCAATGGACATATTAAGGATAACAGACCCTTGATCGTTGGAGGAAATGTAAAGATGAAAGTCGGAACAAATGTTAAAATTGAGTTTCTAAAATCCTAGATAATCTTTAATCAAGAATCAATGGCTACCCATAATGATTTCGGGAAAAAAGCAGAAGATCTCGCTGTAGAATATTTGCAGAAAAAGGGCTACAAAATCCTGACGAGAAATTTCAGGTTTCTGAAGGCTGAAATCGATATTATTGCTGAGAAAGATGATCTTATTATCATCACAGAAGTGAAGGCAAGGTCTACAGATATTTTCTTGCTGCCGCAGGAATCTGTCACTAAAAATAAGATCAGACTGATTGTTTCTGCTGCCAACCATTATCTGGAAGAATTCAGTAAAGATGCCGAAGTAAGGTTTGATATCATTTCCGTTCTCCCTGATGAAAAAGGGAAATTAACAATTGAACATATTATTGACGCCTTTGAAGCGATTGATGCTAACTGATCATGCAGAAAATAGACTGGAATATCCTCTACACTCTCCTGCTGGACGTCATTAAAAACTATCCGTTAAAAATAGTTGCCTATACTGCCATCTGTCTTTTTATAGGGCTGGCATTCTCAATAACTAAAATTTTAGTTTTTAAAAGATGTAATGTCATTTCCCGCCAGTATAGACACTATAACTTTTTCGTTAAACTTTATATTCCTGCTGTTTTCATCATCACGATGATCTTCTCTCTAAAGATCGGATTGTTTTGGGGAGTTTATGAGGCAGTAAAGAAAGACAGCTACCCTATTTCCAAACAGGTTTACCAGACAAGTTCCTATTATATATTTAAAGATGATACTTCCAAAGCAGTATTTATTTCCGATCTGAAATCTATCGTTTCAGAATTAAGCAGTGATAACGCCAAGGCTAAAGTGGAAATCGTTGACATCGTAAAAGCTTATGACCTGAAATATAAAGCAGTTAACAGCCCTAAAAATTGGCTTGCCAAAATGTTTGTGGACAGATATGGAGATAAGATTCATACCTTGGTCATATATGGAATGTTGAATGCAATTCCAGGGACTCATGTTTCAGAAAGCATTTCTTACCATGAATTTGATACACTTGCAGGTGAACTTACCAGGTTGGATGTTGAGCATATGGAACATTCTATTATTGAGAAAATCCAGCATCTGTTTCTCTATATTTTAAAATCACAATTTAGGACGCTCATCAAAGTGTCTCTCATCATCTGGGTACTGCTGATGTTAATTCCGTGGGTGGAATTTGGAATATATACTTATATGATGAAAAAAAAGAAATCTGGTATAAACAAATATAAAAAGATAAAAATGAAAACAATACTCATCACCGGAGCGACTTCCGGAATAGGAAAATCCACTGCAGAGCTATTGGCCAAACAGGGAAACAGAATGATCATTTGCGGAAGAAGAACGGAAGCACTGGAATCATTACAATCTGAACTTTCTCAATATACCGAAATGTTTAGTTTAAAATTTGATATCAGTATACTTAAAGAAGTAGAGGAAGCAATAAGCTCTCTTCCGGAAGAATGGAGAAATATAGATGTATTAATCAATAATGCCGGAAATGCCCATGGTTTAGATCCGCTTTCTGCAGGTAAAACAGAAGACTGGGATTCTATGATTGACGGAAATGTGAAAGGGCTTTTATACGTCTCCAAAATGATCATTCCCGGAATGAAAGAAAGAAACTCCGGACACATTGTGAATATCAGTTCTGTAGCGGCCAGACAAACTTACGCGAATGGAGTAGTGTACTGTGCTACCAAAAAAGCGGTAGATGTAATCTCAGATGGAATGCGCCTGGAGCTTACAGAATTTGGAATAAAAGTAACCAATATCCAGCCCGGTGCAGTAGAAACAGATTTTTCCTTGGTAAGATTCAAAGGAAACAGCGAGAAAGCTTCTGCAGTGTATGCAGGATATGCAGCTTTAAAAGCTGAAGATATCGCAGATGCCATTGCCTATTGCGTTAATGCGCCTAAACACGTCATGGTGTCAGATATGACGATCTATCCAAGTGCTCAGAGTGAGCCGAGAACAATTTACAGGAAGTAGTATAGAAATAAAGCCATAAATTTGCAGGAAAGATCTGCGGTAGGGTAGAAGTGGCATACCGCGTCATTAAAATGTGATATCAAAATGAAAATTTTATATATTGAAACCTCTTCAAAAAACTGTTCAGTAGCTATTTCTGATGATGAAAATCTGCTGTGCGTTTGCGAAGAAGTATCTGAAAATTACAAGCAGTCTGAAAGTCTTCATTCTTTTGTAGAATGGGCGTTGGAAGGCGCCGGGATTTCGATCAAGGAAATCGAGGCTGTTTCCCTGGGAAAAGGACCCGGATCTTATACCGGATTAAGAATCGGTGCATCTTCTGCTAAAGGGTTCTGCTATGGGCTTAAAGTTCCATTAGTAGCGATTAATTCCATGGAGAGTATGATAGAGCCCTTTTTAGGACAGAACTACGATTATATAGTCCCATTAATAGATGCGAGGAGAATGGAGGTCTATACGGCTGTTTATGACGGTGAAACTGGGAAAGAAGTTGTTCCAACCGAAGCCAAAGTTTTGGACGAACATTCTTTTGAAGAATTGAAAGATAAAAAAGTCTTGTTTGTAGGAGATGGAGCCGCTAAAACAAAAGAAATCATCCAGCTTCCCCATGCTGAATACAATGAAAAGATTTATCCTTCAGCACAATACTTAATTAAAAATACGCTCAAGAAGATAGAGGAGAAAGATTTTGAAGATATTGCATATTTCGAACCTTTTTATTTAAAAGATTTCCATGGAGTAAAGAAAAAGAAAAGCGAAGATTAGATCTTCGCTTTTTTATTTTATTGAGGCTTCGCAGGAACCGTTGAAGTAGATTTATTGTCATTGGCCCTTTTCAGCTGTTGCTGCAGCTTATTATTGAGCTTCTGCTGATTGGGACTCATAGGAGGCTGCTGCGGCTGAACATCAGTAGCTGAAGTTCCCGGGTTCTGCAGCATATTGTTTTGATTATTAGGCTGATTAGGGACTCCTGGATTCTGAGGGATACCATTTCCCTTGTTATCCGTAGGCTGAAAGCTCAGATCACTTTTCAGGTAATTCAGCATTTCTTTGGCTTTGACGCCTTCAGGTGTTTTGGCATAATTCAATACCACCTGTTCCAACTGTAGGATCATAACTTCTTTTCCGCTGGCCTTTCCTGCATTAAAGGCATTTAAAAGATATAATTTAGGAACAAGCGCATCCTTAGGATACTTTAGAAGGGCCTGGTCTATAATATCCCGGCTTTCTCCAAACTTCTCAGATTCAAATAAAGCATATGCTTTTTTATATTCGTTTTCTACATCTTCAGAAGATTTCACGAATGAATTGTTCTTCGGATTCCTTGCAAACTCTGCATATGATGTATAAGGATAATCTTTTAATAGAATTTGTTTAGCACGGTCTGATGCCTGAGGAGTTTTCTCATAGTTCATAGAAAAAATCTCATACAAGGCTTGCAGCATTACTTTTTCTTCAGGCTGTGCGTCTACCAGGTCATACAATGTTTTTGTCGCAAGGGGAGTATTCGTAAAATAGTTCTGATACATTACCCCTAGACCTAATGAAGCGGTATCTCTGTCTTTTTTCAATTGAGATAGCTTTGAAGCATCCGTAGGAATCTGCTCAATATAAAATGCAGGTTCAAAACGTCTTGGATTAGGCGCTGAAGTTACTCCCAATGCCTCGTTCTTCATATCTTCAATAGAACTCATCTTTTTTGAAGAACGCCAGTTATCGGCAAGAGCTCTGTCGCCCCAGGTCTGCTTAAATGATGATGTTCCTTTGCTTACTGTACCGGTATTGTTGAAATAAAAACCTTTAGTTGTTACCCCAAAATCCTCGAAAGCATTTGTATTGTTGGCAAACATCGAATTGGCATTATAATCTCCCGTATCAAAGCCTTTGCTTCTTTCAGCACGTCTTCTCTCGATTTCTTCTTTCTCTTCTTTCACCTTCAGTTTTGCAATGTGTTTTGCAAAAAAATCATTCTTTTGGGCATCGCTCATTTTAGCCAGAGAAAGAATACTGTCGTTCTTTTTGATCAGATAATAATTTTTGGAAATCTTCTTAATGTTCCCGGACTGATCCTGTAAAAGAACTTTAGAAGGCTCATAAGTCATAACGGCAAGAGCAGAATCATAATAGCTTCCAGCTCCGATATAGTCGTTTCTTTCCAGATAATCTTTTCCGATTTCATAATAGGCAAGACCACGAACCTGAGGATCAGAAACCTTTTCAAATAAAGACTTTCTGAAAAACTGCTGAGCTTCTTCTTTCTTCCCTGATTTATTGGCCATTAAGCCTAATGCATAATAGAATTCATTTTTTCTGGATGCATACGTTCCTTTCTTACTTATTCCTTCAAGGTAATTTTTAGCTCCCGCATAATCACCTTTCCCATTATAGGTTTTGGCAATTGCAATTTGGGATTTTACTTCAAATTCAAAATCATTGGCATATTTGTAGGCAGCCATAAAGCTTTCTCTTGCTTTCTCATTTTGTCCAAGATTCTCGAGAACCTGTCCTTTCAGATAAGCAATTCTGCTTTTTAATTTCCTGTTGGAATTCAGCTCAAACGCTCTGTCAAGTTCTTTTGCCGCTTCTTCCTTTTTACCGGCATCCAAAAGAGATTCAGAATAATAAATGCTTAGCAGTTTTGCATAGTTTTTATTGATATCCTCACCTTTTAGCTTAGCAAAAGCCTCATGAGCTTTATGATAATCTTTAAGCTGATCATAGGCCAGACCTTGATAAATCCTTGCCAGTGGAAGCCTTTTATCATCTTTCATGTGAGTGAAAACATAATTCAGACCATCTAATGCTTCCAGGGATTTGTTCTGGTAAATTCTGGATTGTACAAGAATCATGTAGGCTTCAAAGATCTGTTTATTTTTTTCTTCACCGCCTTTAATAACAGAATATTTATTGATGGCTTTTAAAGCCTTAGCTTCAGCAATTTCTAAAGTGGTTGCCCCTTTACTTTGATTGGCATCATCAGGCATTCCCGGTACTCCGCCACCCTGATTTCCCGGCATTCCCGGAGGCATCCCAGGATTGGTTCTTCCCGATGAAGGTCCTCTGCTTACTTCCGCCATTTTCATTGAGTTCTCTGCAAAGGTTGGAGACTGGCCCAGATCGCTTCCCAAAGGCTGATCTTCATAGGTAAGAATAGGAATATATGGAGCATAAAAATTATCCTTATGTCCTTTATCTCTGCTCGTAAACTCACTGTTCAATGCGTCTTTTGCATTAAATAGGGTATTGTAGTATGTGGAAAATCCTTTCATGAACTTTGATCGTTGTTCCGGCTTTTTGGGCTTCGTTGTACAGGAAACAATGATACATGCTGCTAAAAGGAATAAAATATTCTTTTTCATTATTCAATATAACTCGCTAATATACTTTTTATTATAAAGCTGTTTGATGATTTTGTAAAAATAATAAAATTTTATGTGGGAAAAATTTATATTTCTTTCAAAATTTTATAGACAAGATGGGTAGGAAGCCCCATTATCGTGTAAAAGCTTCCTGAGAGTTTTTTAATTTTCGCCATACCCAGCCACTCCTGGATCCCATAGCTTCCTGCTTTATCAAAAGGCTTATAATTCTGAATGTAATACTCTATTTCATCATCAGAAAGAATTTCAAGTTCTACATCCGCCACATCAGTTTCAGTAATCGTTTTAGAAGGCGTTTTTATCGTAATTCCGGTATACACCTGATGGGTTTTTCCTGAAAGTTCCTGAAGCATTTTTCGGGCGTCGGCTGCATCTTTAGGCTTCCCAAGAATAGTGTCGTTAATGGCAACAATCGTATCTGCGGTGATCAGAACTTCATCTTCTGTAAGATTTTTAAACGTATCTGCTTTTAATTCAGAAAGATAAGCTGCGGCATTTTTTATTTCTATATGTTCCGGAAGGATCTCTTCACAGTCAATTTTTACCACTTCAAAATCGAAACCTAAACTGAATAACAATTCCTTTCTTCTGGGAGACTGTGATGCTAAAAGTATTTTCATAATCAATGAATTAAATAGATTGGGTGCTGTCTTCGTGCCAGTTTCCCTGAACTTTCATGACCTGTTCAATAACGTCACGCACCGCACCGCTTCCGCCTTTTGCAGGAGAAATGTAATCCGCGATGCCTTTTACTTCCGGAACGGCATTTTCCGGACACGCAGCGATTGCTGAACTTTCCATGATCCGGATATCCGGAAGATCATCACCCATGGTAAGAATTTCTTCATTCTTCAGATTGTATTTCTTTTTAAAATCTTCAAAATCAGTCATTTTATTGTGAGACTTCGGATAATAATCTTGAATACCCAGATAATTGACCCTGTGTTTCACCATATCGTCATTTCCACCGGTAATGACACCTATGACATATTCATTTTTTAAGGCTTTTACTACGGCATATCCATCAAGCACGTTCATCACTCTGCTCATATGCCCTCCCGGAAGAAGATACACGCTTCCATCGGTAAAAACTCCGTCTACATCAAACACAAAGGCTTTTATATCTTTTAATTTCTCTTTATAACTCATACATTTTTTTAATAGAGTGATTCATTGTTTTATAAATGGCAAGACTTTCGTCTTTTAATAGCTGCTCATGCATTTCCAATACCCGTACGTCATTCCTTACCGCAGGTCCGGTTTGTGCAGATTTAGGATCTATCTCATGGATTTTCTGAACTGTTTCGTCAATTAACGGCAGAAAATAGTCAAAGGGAATTTCCTGGGAATCTGATATTTCTTTAGCTTTAGAAAAAAGATGATTCACAAAATTACAGGCAAAAACAGCGGTAAGATGAATATATTTTCTTTTTTCATGGCTGCTTTCCATCACATTTTTTGAAATCCGGGAGGCGATGTCAAAGAGAAACTTTTTATCTTCTTCAGTTTCAGTTTCTATAAAAAACGGGATCTTTTCATACTCCAGATTTTTTGATTTTGAAAAAGTCTGTAATGGATAAAAGCTTGCTTTTCTGTAGTCACCACTTAAAATTTCTTTGGGAAGCGAACCTGAAGTATGGGCGACCAGACAGTTTTTTTTAGTAATCATTTGAGAAACACTTTCCACCGATTGATCGCTTACACAAATAAGGTAAAGATCTGCGTCTTCCAACTGCTCCGTGGAATAGGGAACATGTAATTCTTCAGAAATTTTCTTCAGATTTTCTGTATTCCTTCCAAAGATTTGAGCTAAAGGAATGTTTTTCAGAACAAAAGCTTTTGCCAGGTGATAGGCGACGTTTCCGGAACCGATAATTACAATTTGCATCTAACAAAGATAAGATTTTATGATATTTGGACTAAAAATTGAAGAAGTAATTTAACTTTCTGCTATTTTTGTAATCCAAAACAGTGAAAGCATCTTATGAAGATTAAGGACGCGGAGATTATTACGCTGATGCAAGACCCACGAACTCAGGATAAAGGAGTTCGTGCCCTGATGGATGCTTATCAGAGTAGACTGTATTGGCACATAAGAAGAATTATTGTGGACGGAGATCTTGCTCAGGACACTCTGCAGGACACTTTTATAAAAGCTTATCAGAATTTTCACCAATTCAAAAATGATAGCCAGTTATATACCTGGCTGTACAGAATCGCCACCAACGAAGCGTTACAGCAGGTAAATAAGATGAAGAAAATGCAGAAGACCGATGAAGATCCTGAATATTATATGCAGAATCTTGTGGCCGACAATACAGAAGGAGATGCAGAAGAAATACAGATTTTATTGCAGAAAGCCATACAAAGCCTGCCTGAAAAACAGAAACTGGTATTTATGATGCGGTATTATGATGATTTGCCTTACGAAGAAATATCAAAAATTGTAGATATGTCTGTAGGGACCTTAAAAACCAATTATCATTATGCCAAGCAGAAAATAGAAGAATATATTAAAGAAAATTACGAAAAATAATTTTTGAACAAACAAAAATGAAAGAGTTCGACATAGAGAAACTAGAACGTAAAAACATTTACAAAGTTCCTGAACATTTATTTGAAAATATTCAGGATAGAGTAATGCATGATGTAAAGCCAGCCAGAAAAGCACCAATTTTTAAATTGAATTGGGCATATGCAGCTGCGGCATCATTGGCTTTGATTTTTGGAGCAACTTTTGTTTTTAATTCTGATGATAATCCTGCCACAGATGTTGGAAATTCACAAGGAGTATATGCAGAAAATAAAAACGAACCAAAGACAGAAAGCGAGATCGCTTATGAAACGTTGAAATCTGATGTAATCTCTGTTGATAGTAATGATCAAAATTCTGAGACTCAGGAGACCAAAACAGATTCTTATGTACAGCAGAGCGGAGAGAAAGTAAAAGCAGCACCGGTAAAAGCTGTTTCAAAAAAAGAAGAAAAGCAAGTGAATGAATATTTGGATTCGTTTTCTAACTCTGAAATTTCAGAATTAGCAAGCAACTCAACTCAAGACGTTTATTTGGATTTATATAATTAAAGGAAAGATGAGAAAATTATTATTTACGCTTTTTATTATTGCTGGTTTTGGACTGCATGCCCAAAACGCGCAAAATATTCAGAGTTCAGAATATGACTGGAAAAAGATGGACCCTAAACAGCGGAAAGAGGTAATCAATAATCTTTCTCCGGAAGAGAGAAAGGTGCTTCTTACCAAGTTCCGGAATAATATGGTAATGGAAAATCTGAATATCGATCCAAATGATAAAGCTGAATTTACGAGTTTATATACCGAATACCTGGAGAACCAGAAACAGATAAAAAGCCAGTTTAACTCTAATTTTAATCCTGAAACCTTATCTGATGAAGAGGCTAAAGCCAAACTGCAGCAGAGTTTTGAGGTAGGACAAAAATTATTGGATAACAGAAAAAAATATGCAGATAAAATGCAGCAGGTAATACCCTGTCAGAAAGTTTTGAAACTATTCCAGTCTGAGGGAATGATGAGGGATAAAATGAATGAAAGAAGACCTCATAATGGAAATGGTGGTGCTGAAAGGCCCAAACAAAACCCATAATAGTTTATTTTTTTAATGTTGGACGACTCTCACAGAAATGTTTTGTGAGAGTCGTTTAATTTTAGAAATTAACACAATTATAAAACTCTAATCTTTATTTTTGCAAAAATTTAATAATGAAAAAAATACTGTTTTTTCTTTTAGCTTCAATCTTTGTCATTGCTCAAAAAACAGAAACGATTAATCTGTCGAAATCTATTAAAGACAGTAGAAATATATACAGTAGTTTTACAGTAATAGACCAAAGAGAGTCTCCGGAAATTGGAGGAGTGCAATTTCATAAAGATCAGGTAAATATTGCATTTGAAAATAATGCCTCAGGTGATATTAAAGATTGGTTTACTAAATACAACAAACTTGGTAGTGGCGAACATCTCGTATTTTTAATTGAAAAAATTAATATTTCGGAAGAAAAAAAAGATAAATTCCAAATTGGAAAGCTTGATTTTCGTGCCAGTACCTTTATTAAGAAAGAAGATGGGTATCATTTTTTATTCAAAAAAGATACGGTAGCCACGGTTTCGTCTCGTGAAACGCCATATATGGCACAGAGCCTGGCGAAAAAGGTTGCACTTATCTGTGCAGACTTACTTAAAGATTCTTACAGGAAAATGTCATGGGAATTTAGTATATCAGAATCTGAGCTTGCCAATTATGAGGTTTTATTAAAAGACAAGCTCGATATTTTAAAAACAGAAACTTTAAAGGATGGTGTATATAAAGATTCTCATAATTTTTTTACAAACAATGTAGAATCTGGATTTACATTGCAGGCCAATGACAAGGGAATTGTGACTAAAGCAGTAAATGGGGATGAGAAAAAACCAGTGAGAAATTTCTATGCCTTTGTTCATAATGGAATTCCTTATAAAGTCATTCCTATGGGCTATACTGAGATTTTTAAAAATGAAAAAGGTCTTTTTATCGAAGCCAGAAAAGAAGATTTGTTTCCGGAAGGCTCTTCTAATACAATAGCCATCGGAACAGCAGCGGGTGGGCTGGTAGGTGGCTTGATTGCTGTGGCAATTGATGCAAGTTTTACTAAAAAAAAGAGAGGAATTCCGGAGTATGAGGTTTATCTCGATCCTTTGACAGGAAATTACATTTTACCGGAAAATTTTGGTAAAGCTAAATAAAACACAAAAGTAGAGATCGTTTTGTCTCGCTTTGTAATTCTATTATTCAATTAAATATTAAGGATGAAGTGCGCTTTTAAGGGATGAAATTTAAAATGAAATTATCCTGCATTTTCTTATCTTTGCAAATTACACAGTTCTTAAATGAAAAACATACGAAATTTTTGCATAATCGCACATATTGACCACGGTAAAAGTACTTTGGCGGATCGACTATTGGAATATACCAATACTGTTACCCAAAGAGAATTACAGTCTCAGACGCTGGATGATATGGATTTGGAGAAAGAACGTGGGATTACCATCAAATCTCACGCGATCCAGATGGATTATGAATATAAAGGAGAAAAATATATTTTAAATCTGATTGATACACCGGGACACGTAGATTTTTCTTACGAAGTTTCCCGTTCTATCGCTGCTTGTGAGGGGGCACTTCTTATTGTAGATGCTGCACAAAGTATTCAGGCACAAACTATTAGTAATCTTTATTTGGCATTGGAAAATGATCTTGAGATCATTCCTATTCTTAATAAAATCGATCTTCCGTCAGCAAATCCTGAAGAAGTTACCGATGAGATCATGGGTCTTTTAGGATGTAAGTATGAAGATGTTCTTAGAGTTTCAGGGAAAACAGGAGAAGGTGTTCACGATTTGCTTGAGCAGATTGTCAACAGAATCCCGGCTCCGGTTGGAGATCCTAAAGCTCCGCTTCAGGCTTTGATTTTTGACTCTGTATATAATCCTTTCAGAGGAATTGAGGCTTATTTCAAAGTAGTGAACGGAAGTATTTCTAAAAATGAAAAGATCAAATTTTTCGCTACCGGAAAAGAATATGGTGCTGATGAGGTGGGAACGTTAAAACTAAAGCAGGTTCCGAAAAAAACAATTGAATGTGGAGATGTAGGATACATTATTTCAGGGATTAAAGATGCAAGAGAAGTAAAAGTGGGTGATACCATTACCTCTTTTGTGAATCCTGCTGATGCTGCGATTGATGGTTTCGAAGAAGTAAAACCAATGGTATTCGCCGGAATTTATCCAATTGAATCTGAGGATTTTGAAGAATTAAGATTTTCACTGGAAAAATTAAGGCTAAATGACGCTTCTTTGGTTTTCGAACCTGAAAGTTCTGCGGCACTTGGTTTTGGTTTCCGTTGCGGATTCTTAGGAATGCTTCACATGGAAATTGTTCAGGAACGTCTTGAAAGAGAGTTTAATATGAACGTTATTACCACGGTTCCCAACGTTTCTTACCATGGATATTCTAAAAAAGATCCTGAAACCACTATTTTAATCAACAACCCATCTGAAATGATTGATCCCAATCTTTTAGACAGAGTTGAAGAACCTTATATAAAAGCTTCCATTATCACTAAATCTGATTTCGTGGGTGCCGTGATGACATTGTGTATCGAGAAAAGAGGGGAGATTGTCAACCAAAGTTATTTAACAGCAGACAGAGTTGAATTAACGTTCAACATGCCTTTGGCAGAGGTTGTTTTTGACTTTTACGATCGTTTAAAATCAATTTCTAAAGGATATGCATCATTCGACTATTCACCAATCGGGATGCGTTCTTCTAAGCTCGTTAAGATGGATATTCTTATTAATGGAGATATGGTAGATGCCCTTTCTTCATTAATTCATGATAGCAATGCTTATTATATCGGAAAGAAAATGTGTGAAAAACTTCGTGAACTGATTCCTAGACAGCAATTTGATATTGCAGTTCAGGCAGCATTAGGTGCGAAAGTTATTGCAAGAGAAACGATTAAAGCATTAAGAAAAGATGTTACCGCAAAATGTTACGGAGGAGATATTTCCAGAAAGAGAAAACTTCTTGAGAAACAGAAAGAAGGTAAAAAGAAAATGAAACAGATTGGTAGAGTAGAAGTACCACAGTCCGCTTTCATGGCTGTATTGAAGCTAAACGATTAAAATCAAAACATATAGTAAAAATCCGCAGAAATTTTCTGCGGATTTTTTTATTCAAAGAATTCATGCCTTTGATTAGTTATAATTTCTTCACTTATTGATGATTTGTAAATTTTAGAAGTTGCGCTGTCAAGTTTTATTTTGAATTCTCTTTGTTCTTTTCCATTCAGATAAGGTAAAGATAAAATTACAAATTCTTTTGGTCTTAGAATGATGTAGGTTGGTCTCTTTGGAGGAATGCAGCCAAACACAACATATCTTGTATTTTTAATATTTTGCCATTTTTTAGATTTTGTTTTTACAAATGGACTAAAATAAATAAAGGAATTAATATCGATTTTTAAAGGTTTTGAATCAATATTTTTAATGAAAATTGGATAGGATTTAAAACATATTATTTTGTCATTTCTCAATTTATAAAGTGGAATAGTGTCATTTTCTTTAACAATAATTTCAATTTTTTTAGAATTTAAATCATCTGTTTTCATTACATTTTCAGAAGAAATACCCTGAAAAGGGTTTTCGTGAAAATAGGGAAGTATTGATTTTTCTATATTATAATCTAATTGTTCTTTTTCACCGATTTGTGGTGGAGGAGGAATCCAATCTATATCTTTAAAATATTTTATTTGAATGGAATCGTTAAAAAATCCTTTATATAGAACATTACTTCCAAAGTCAATGGAGTCGCTATTGAATTCTTGAATTTCCATTTTAATTTCTTTCGGATAAACCAAAACAATATCATCCGCAAAAGTTTTTCTCTCTTTACAACCTGCTAATAATACGATTACAACCAAAAGAAATTTATTCATTTAAATCTTTTTAAGAATTTTGAATGTACAAAAAAACCGCCTCAATCGAAGCGGGTTTTGTTATTTTTTACGGGTATATTTTATTTCCATTGTTTTATATTCTTTTCCGGTTTTAGGGTCGGGGCCGTACATTTCCATAACATGATGATTGTCGTCTACGATGGTGAAAACTTCTCTTATATTACAGTCTTCTCCGGGTCTTGCAGGATCTGTCATTTTTCCTTTAAATTCAATTGATTTCTTAGAAGAACTCCATTCGCCTTCCATATTCATGATTCCGGTTCCCATATTATCAATCCAGAAGCTTACAAACTTCTTTTTTGCGTTATCATAACCCACAATACTTATTCCCTCGAAAGGAATTCCCATGAAATTTCCTTTATGTTCACCCATTTGATAACGGCCGCCAAAAATCATTTTATTGCTGGCTTCTGAAGTGGTTGTCATTGGTTTTCCGCTGCTTTCCATCCACGTTGTATTTTCTCCGTTCCATGATCCGTCAGATTTTGCAAGCATTTTTTGCATTTCACCCGGAGTTGCATAATCCATCCAGGCTTTGTTTGCTGTGGCAGAATCTACAGGTTTCCATTCTTTACTTGTTAAGGAATCTGCTTCTTTTCCTGTTTTCACATCCAATTTTGCTTTGTCGCAAGCAATAAAAAGAAAAGCTGTTGAGGCAGCCAAGAATAAATTTTTCATAATTGTTTAGTTTTAAGATGTTTATAAATTTAATGAAAATTATAAAACAAAGTTTTTTTATTTTTCTGTTGATATTGATCATTCTAAATTGTATTTTTGTGTATTCATAACGCAAATTAATATAATGAAGTCTCCAAAAAAATTACAGGATATAAAAGTTGCAGTAGATGCAGTTATTTTCGGATACTTTGATAAGAAAGATCTTCAGATCCTTTTGATCAAAAGAAACATTGAGCCCTTCAAAGGCGGCTGGGCACTTCCCGGAGGGCTGGTTTTGGATGACGAGAACCTTGATGATGCCGTAAAAAGGGAACTTCATGAAGAGGCAGGCATAAAGCCTGATTTTTTAGAACAACTCTATACATTTGGTAATGTAGGGCGGGATCCCCGGAATAGAGTGGTTTCTGTGGCTTATTTGGGCCTTGTTAACCCTTCCTATCATGAACTGTTTGCCGATTCGGATGCTGACGACGCCCAATGGTTCAGTATTAATACACTCCCATCACTTGCTTTTGACCACCAGACGATCATAGATATCGCCTTAAAAAGACTTCGTACAAAACTTCAGTACCAGCCTATCGGCTTCAATCTTCTCGATGAAGAATTTCCTTTTTCAGACCTTGAAAATCTTTATAAAACCATTATCGGAAAAGAAATTGACCGTAGAAACTTTCGAAAGAAAATTATGAGCTATGGGCTCCTTAACGAAACCAATAACGTTAAAAAAGAAGGAAGCGGCAGACCCGGAAAATTATTCACCTTTAACCAGGAAAAATATGCGGAACTCGAAGAACAGGGTTTTTATTTTGAAATTAAATAAAAGTTGATCTAATTATTGAGGATCAGTTTTTCTAACAACCAGACATTCACTTTAATTCATAGAAACGGACTTTGGTTCGTTTTTTTTTTGCTATAATTAAATTTTAATTGCTGTAAATCAAATAGTTACATTGTTTAGTGTAAAATTAACACAAATTAATTTGGTTGGATAAATGATATTCTTTTAAATTTGTGTAAAAATAACACAATGATGAAATTTAGTTTAAATACATTAATAGAAGAGAATCAGGAAAACGAATTCATCTTCTTTTGGGGACATCAGCCTTCAAAAGATGGAGCGATTACGAAAACGTGTTTCAGCCAATGGTGGTTATCTTCATTTGTTGTGAATGATGTTACTTATGAATCTGCAGAACATTGGATGATGGCTAAAAAAGCTGAATTATTTAGAGATGAGGAACAGCTGAGAAATATTTTATCTGATCCTAATCCTGTTGTTGAAGGTAATATCCATAAGTTTTCTCAAAACGCTGAACTTGCAAAATTTCTTGTATCAACAGAAGATAAAGTTATTGTTGAAGCGAGCCCTTTTGATGCTATTTGGGGAATAGGGACCAGTAAGCATTTAATGGATCCTAAAGAATGGAAAGGAACGAATTTACTTGGATTTGCTTTGATGGAAGCAAGAGAACAATTAAAAAAGTAATAGACCCACAAAATAAACATCATGGAAAAAACAGAATTACATCCACAAATATTCCTGATCGAAGACTTTTTAACGAAAGCAGAATGTGAGGAATACATTGCAATGACTGAAAATAAAGTTTTTGAAGAGGCTAAGATCAATTTACAGGGGCAGCAACTGATGAATAAAGGAGTCCGGAATAATGACAGACTCATGATCTTTGATAAAAACTTAGCAGAGACTCTTTTTGAAAAAGCATCTCAATTTCTTCCTCCAATGCATGACGGATATACATTGCAGGATTTTAATGAAATGGTTAGAATTTATAAATATGCTCAGGGCCAACGGTTCAAAATGCACAGAGACGGAAGTTACATCAGAAATGAAAATGAAAAAAGTTTTTATACTTTTTTAATCTATTTGAATGATGATTTTGAAGGAGGGGAAACCGAATTTGAAAACCTGTTCACAGTAGCTCCTAAAAAAGGATCTGCGCTAATTTTTTATCATCCGTTAAGACATGAAGGAAAGATCTTGATCAACGGAATAAAATATGTCTTGCGAACAGATATTATGTATTCTAATAGAAAGTAAGCCGTGAAAGGAAGAGTATTGTTATGCCTTTTTCAATTAGCGTATATATAACACAAATATTAATTTTTAAAACCTAAAGCTATGTTTGGTTTCCGACACATCAAATTTGATTCAATGACGTATGTACTTCATTTTAAAAATGGAAAAATCGTAAAAGAAGGAAGAGGATTATCATTCTTCTATTTTGCTCCCAACTCATCTATTGCAGCCATTCCCATGGGAAGTAATGACCTGCCGTTTATTTTTAATGAGAATACGCTGGATTACCAGACGGTAAAAATACAGGGACAGATAAGCTATAAGATCACAGATCCGAAAGCACTTTCCAATACGCTGGACTTTACGGTAGATGAATCCGGAGTGTATAAAAAGAATGAGATTGAGAAACTGAACCAGAGGATTATCAATCTTGCCCAGACTTCTACTTCTTCATTTATTCATGAGATCAGCTTAAAAGAGGCGATCCGTTCTGCAAAGAAAATTGAAGGAAATATTCTCGCAGGGCTGAAGTCTTCTGAAACCGTACAGATTATGGGAATTGAAATCATGGGCGTTACAATTCTGGCGGTTCAAACCAATCCGGAAATGGCAAGAGCCCTGGAAACAGAAACCCGCGAAAAGTTACAGCAGCAGGCTGATGAAGCCATCTATGAAAGAAGAAATTTTGCCGTAGAACAGGAAAGAAAGATCAAAGAATCTGAATTGAATACTGAAATTGCCGTTGAGGAAAAACAAAAGCAAATTGAAGAAAAAAGGATGGAAACGGAGGTGCAGCAAGAGGAAAACAACAGAATTTTAAGGGAAATGAAAATTGCAGCCGATATTTCTGTGGAAAATCAGAAGAAACAGCTGATCGAACAAAGAACGGAAAATGACAGAAAAGAAGCGGAAACCAGAGGATATATACTGGAAACCTCCTTACAGCCCTATAAACAAATGGACTGGCGGGTACTGACTGCTCTGAACGGAAATCAGGATGCAAGATCCAATATCGCTCTTGCCTTCAGAGAACTGGCCGAAAATGCAGGTAAAATCGGAAACTTAAACATAAGCCCCGATCTCCTCGAAAACCTTTTAAAAAAATAAGTAAAATAAATGTATGGTCTGAGATCTGGAGTCTGAAATCTAGCGTCTAACATCTCCTCCCTCATAAATACTTTTTACAGTGTACATTTTACAAAAAAAACAGAATGAAACCAGAATACGCCATCATCATTAAAAATAAAACAAGACTGGAAGCATTGATTGAAAGATTCAATACCAAAGGACAGGCCAGGTTTTATATTGAAAGTTCAGGAGGAGATTTTCAGGAATATGTGGATGAACATGAGAAGTTGTATCAGGCATTTCTGGAGGTTCAGACAAAACTTTCCAAAACCATTAAAAATAAAGTGGTAGAAAGAGAATTTGTACCCTCCTATATTTTCTCTGAAAAGAATATCATTATCGTCATCGGACAGGACGGATTGGTAGCCAATGTAGCGAAATATTCCAACAACATTCCCATAGTGGCCATTAATCCTGATGAAGAAAGGTATGACGGAGTATTGCTTCCTTTTACGCCTGGAAATTTTATGAATGGAGTGAATTCCATTATTAACGAAAGTTTTAGTTTGAAAAGAATGAGATTCGCGGAAGCAGTTTTAAATGACGGACAAAAATTACTGGCCGTAAACGATCTGTTCATCGGCATTTCTTCTCACAGTTCGGCTAGATATAAGATCATACTGAATGGAAAAGAAGAAACACACTCTTCAAGCGGTATTATTGTCTCCACAAAAACAGGAAGCACAGGCTGGCTGAGCTCAATTTTTAATATGGCATATGGTATTCTGGGTTCTCAAAGACTGAGTTATCCGAAGCTGAAAGAAGAAGATTTATACTTTGCCGTAAGAGAACCTTTTAAAAGTAAAAGAACACAAACTGAAATTTGCGGTGGTGCTATAAAGAAAGGAAATAAACTGATCATAGAATCTCTGATGCCAAATAATGGTTTTATATTTAGTGACGGAATTGAGCAGGATTTTTTGCAGTTCAACAGTGGAACTACAGCGGAAATCAGACTGTCTGATGAGGAAGCGGTTTTGGTGATTAGATAACATAACATGGAAGCGATACAATATATAAAAGGAGGGAGAAGGAAATAAAATCATTGCCCATATTTGTAATGATATTGGAGGTTGGGGAAAAGGTTTTGTAATGGCAATCTCTAAAAAATGGAAGCGCCCGGAAGAAGAATACAGAGCATGGTTTAAAAGCCAGGAAGTATTTAAGCTAGGAGAAATACAGTTGGTAGATGTTGAATCTGATCTCTGGATTGCTAATATGATTGGACAGCATAAAATCAAAACAGAATCTAACGGAGTAGCACCAATCAGATATGAGGCCGTAGAAAAATGTCTTGAAAAACTTGCTGAAGAAGCTCAAAAATTAAATGCTTCCGTACATATGCCGAGAATAGGTTGTGGATTAGCAGGGGGAAAATGGGAAGAAATTGAAAAGATCATTACACGGTCATTATTAAAAAATAGGATCAAGGTATCCATATATGATTTTGAATAAAATGAATATTAAAAACACTTTATAAATGATGAAAACAAAAGTATTGTACAGACCCGTAGGAGAAAAAGAAATGCTCTTAATTATTGAAAACGGATATAAAAAATTTCCACCCCGATTAAATTGGCAGCCTATTTTTTATCCTGTACTGAATGAAGAGTATGCTTCAGAAATTGCAGAAAAATGGAACACAAGAGATGAAGCAGGAAATTATCTTGGTTTTGTAACCCGTTTTGAAGTGCAGGAAACAGAAATTAACAAATATGAGGTTCAGAACGTCGGAGCAGGAAACCATAATGAATTGTGGGTTCCTTCGGAAGAATTGGAAACATTTAATCATGCTATTATTAGAAATATAGAGGTGATTAGAGTGTTTGTTGGAAATGACTTTAAAAAGTCGGCAAGCAAAGAAATCGAAAGCCTTATAATAAACATTAGAAATTAATCATGACCAATAGAGGAATGGCGAAAGATACATTAGAAATCTTAGCTAAAAAATATTATATAAATAGTAAGAAAGAGAAGGTAGAATTGCAGAAGGAGATTGAAGCCTGCAAAAAGAATACTGTTTTATTCAGCGCTGAAGAGCTTTTCATATTAACGCAAAACATACCTGAAGCATTAGATTTTACAACTGAAATTGAAATCTGGAACTGTAGTTCTTTAAAAGCTATCTTACAATTGGCTCAGGAAGAAGATGAGAACAAAATGATGTGTTTGAATTTTGCCTCTGCTAAAAATCCGGGTGGTGGATTTATGAGCGGAGCTGAAGCACAGGAAGAGAGTCTGGCAAGAACATCCGCTTTATATGCTTCCCAATTGGAAGCAGAAAGTTTTTATACAACACATCGGGGCATAAAATCCTGTTTTTATACAGATATGATGATTTACAGCCCAAAGGTTCCGGTGTTTAGAAAAGATAAAGGAGAATTATTGCCGAAACCCGTTTTGTGTAATTTTATCACTTCTCCCGCTGTAAATGCAGGTGTTGTAAAGCGACAGGAACCAGAAAGAGCGAATGAAATTTTCGGAGCAATGGATATGAGAATGGATAAAATGCTAGCTTTAGCTGTACATCAAGGAAATAAAACATTGATTTTAGGAGCTTGGGGATGTGGCGTTTTTAAAAATGATCCGAAAGAAATTGCAGAACTATTCAAGAAATACCTTCACGGAAAGTATAAAAATAAATTTAAAAGAGTGGTTTTTGCAGTTTTGACGAAGAAAGAAGAAATGATAAAACCATTTGAGGAGATTGTAAATTAGTATAAAGATCCAAAATAATCTTATGAAAGCATACAAATATAGATCAATTGAAGAGGATATTTTTAAAAGAGATTTTAAAACACTAGCTAACAATACTTTTTATTCTCCTAATTATACAACACTTAATGATCCATTTGATATTTATTTTAGTGAACAAATATCACCCTTACTTAAGATTTTAAACAAAATGTTTCCAAATAATGATTCATCAAATTTTGAAAAGCAACTTAAAACTGTTTTAAATTCTAAAGAAAAGACGGGTATTTATTGCTTAAGTAAAGATTTTTTAAATGAACAACTATGGGCATATTATGCAAGTTCTTATTTAGGTTATTGTATTGAATATGATTTGGATAAATTAGTTAACAAAAGTCAAAACTCAGATTTTGAATATAAATTAGAGATTAATTACGAGGATGTTATTCCAACAATAGACATTGGAGATATAAAAAATCAAGAGAGCTTAATTAGAAAGATGTATGCTGTAAAAAAGTCAAATTGGAAACATGAAGATGAGTTAAGATTAATTTTTAATGATTATGGATTTAAAAAATTTCATCCATCAGCAATTACGGGAATATACTTTGGACATAAAACTGAAGAATTTATAAAGGAGGCTTTTTATAATCATTTTCAAAATGAAGATGTAAAATTCTATGAAATATTTCCATCCAATTTCAAGCTAGACTATAAGCTCATTTATGAAACAAAAAGAAAATTGAAATTTGATCTAAATAAGTTTGACTTTGAAATACTCAGATTACCAAGAGAAAATCAATGGGAACAAATTTTTGATATATATTACAAAGGAAATAATAATAACGAATTTGAAATAAACGAATTTGTTGAAGCTTTTAAAGAGAAGTATTGCTTTAAAGAAAATACGTTATATCTGTTTAATAATAAGGAAGTATTGCCTTTACTAGATATCTATCCTTTTAATGAAGAGCAACATAATCAATATGAAAATTCAATTATCAAAATCATTTATGGTAAAAATTCTGAAATATTAAACCGATGAAAAAACTAACCATATTAAGCGGTGCCGGAATCAGCGCCGAAAGCGGAATAAAAACCTTCAGAGACGGAGACGGGCTTTGGGAAAATCATAATGTAACAGACGTAGCAAGTCCGGAAGGATGGAGGAAAGACAGAGCGCTCGTTCTGGAATTTTACAACCAGAGAAGGCGTCAGTTACATGAAGTAGAGCCTAACGATGCCCACAGATTGATCGCAGACTTAGAACAATATTTTGACGTACAGATTATTACTCAAAATATAGATGATCTCCACGAGAGAGCCGGATCAGCAAATATTCTTCACATCCACGGAGAATTGTTCAAATCGTGTTCATGCAATAATAAAAACCTGACCTATGATCAGAAAGATGATATCAATATCGGAGACAAAGCAGAAGATGGAGCTCAGCTGAGACCATTTATTGTGTGGTTCGGAGAAGATGTACCCTTGTTTAAAACAGCAAGCGAAGAAGTAAAAGAAGCAGATATTTTACTGGTTATTGGAACTTCACTGCAGGTATATCCTGCTGCCGGATTGATTCATGATATAAAAGATGACTGCCTTTTGATTGTCATTAATCCTAATGAAACCGGTTTCGGATACGGTCAGAGAGCTGTGGTTATGAAAGAAACCGCAACGAAAGGAATGCAGTTATTGTTTGATAAACTTGTTAATGTTGCCTGATGGAAAATTCAGTGAAAGCAGGAATTTTTGGAGTATGTATTGGTGATGCTCTGGGAGTTCCGGTGGAATTTAAAAAGAGAGAAAATTTAAAAAAAGCTCCTGTTACGGGATATTTAGAATATATGTCTTGGAACCAGCCAAAAGGAACTTGGAGCGACGATAGTTCTTTAACCCTTTGCCTTGCTGATGCATTGACAAAAGGATATGATTTAGAAAAGATTGGGCAAAAATTTGTAAAATGGAATAAATATGGACATTGGACTGCTCACGGAAAACTTTTTGACATCGGCAGAACGACAAAACATTCCATAGCCAGGTTAATTAAAGGAGAAAGTGCTAGATTCTCAGGAAATATATTTGAAGAAGATAATGGGAATGGTTCTCTGATGAGAATTATTCCCTTAGCTTTCTACCTTAAAGATGAAAAAAATATTGAAAAACTATATCAAACGGTAAAAGAAGTGTCATCAATTACCCATGGACATTTCCGTTCTGTTTTTGCATGCTTTATCTACGTGGTCTTTACTGTTCAATTATTACAAGGAAAAGAAAGGAGAGAAGCTTATAACTATATGCAGAAAGTAGTTTTGGAATATGGAGGAATTCAAGGTTTCAATTCTAAAGAAATTGAACTTTTTGAAAGAATTTTAAAAAATGACATTTCAAATTATCCTGAAAATGATATAAAAAGCAGCGGTTATGTCCTTCACAGTTTAGAAGCCTCATTATGGTGCTTTCTCAACTCAGAAAGTTATTCCGAAGCAGTACTGAAAGCCGTAAACCTGGGCGAAGACACCGATACCACCGGAGCTATCACAGGAGGAATAACAGGAATCTATTACGGGTTTGAAAATATTCCCGAAGACTGGGTTTCAGAACTGGTAAGAAAAGAAGATATTGAAAATTTGTGTGATAAATTAAATGAGAAGCTGAAATGAAGGAAATAGTTACATTTTACGTCTTGCTTGGATTAAAAGATTTGGAGTTTCTTGCTGAAAATAATTTTATATCGTTACCATCTAATGAACTACCTTTTACTCTAAAAAAAGAGGATATTGAAAAATATGCTGAAACTTCAATGAAGTATACAGAAGATACTTTAATAACAGCAAGGGTGGAATGTGATATGAACCTGTTTACTGCATACAGAGATTCTCATCCAGACGATGACTCATCAGAGTTCGGAGGGCTTTCGGAAGTAAAGACCAATACGCTTAATCATGCATTAATTGATAAAATTAAAATTGAAAATATTTTTGGCAAAGATCTTCAGAATATTGAAAATGAAAGGACGATAGCACTTTTAGACGGTGAGCAGCGTTTTTTTGAATGGAGGCTTAGAATATTTCTTGACAAAAATACAAGAGAAATTATTCCTTACAATTATTTTAAAAGAGAAAAAGATGAATTATCATCAGAAGAAAATATCGAAAAAATAAAAGCTGAAATTGATGAAGAAACAAAATATTTGAAGAAAAAAACAGAAAAAACATTCAAAATAAACTCAGTTGAGGAAGCTGTAAACTATTTGATTCATGAAGATTTGGATGAGGAAGATATAAAAAGTTTCAAAAATAAATCCTGTGCTGCAAGACTTGAACATTTTGGAGAAAATTTCGGATTTCATTTTGGTTATGGGATGTATCTACGGAATCTTTTTTTTCATGGAAACAAAAATCAGCAATTTCTTGATGACCTTGAAAAATATAAACCAAATATTTTTTTAGATAGTGGAGAATTTGGAGAAGGAATTATTTATGATTTGCTGTGGAGAAAACTAAATAGTTGTGAAACTTCACAAGAAAATGCTAAGAAAGTGCGGGATATTCAGGCGCAAATTGAGAATAGTATTAAAGATGATTCTGATTGGAATTTATATATCACAATGAAACTTCTTTCATATAATTTTACTGAAGATGAAATTAAAAAACAATTGGAATTAGAAAAAAGGATGGATGATGATAATGGTAATTTTGAGGAATATTATTTTCAACAAAAAGCTCTTTTGGCAAGACTAAATAAAGAAGATAGAGAAACTTTTGAAAATATAAAGCAAGATTATTTTAAAATACAAAATGTCGTGAAAAAATTAAAACTAAAATCATGAACGAAATAGAAAATAAAAAAATAAGCAAATTCCTGAGTTACGTGCTTAGGCATCATCCCGACCTTATCCATTTACAGCTGGATGAAAATGGCTGGGCAAATGTTGATGAACTGATTACAAAATCAACCGGGCATTCCGTAGGATTTACCTTCGAAGAATTGGATGAAATTGTGCAGACCAACAATAAAAAGCGTTTTGCTTTTAATGAAGATAAAACCATGATCAGAGCCAGTCAGGGACATTCTATCGATATTAATCTGGCTTTGATTCCACAACAGCCACCGGAATTTCTCTATCACGGAACCGCTCAAAGTAATCTTGATTCCATTGTTGAAAAAGGAATTGAAAAAAGAAGCCGTCAGCATGTTCATTTAAGTGCCGATAAAGAAACAGCCACTAAAGTTGGTATGCGTCATGGAAAACCAATAATTTTGACCATTAAAACAGGAGAAATGTTTGAAAATGGAATTCATTTCTACGTTTCCGATAACGAAGTCTGGCTCACAGATTTTGTAGATGCAAAATATATTTCAAAGGAATAATGAAAAGAACATTCGTAATAGGAGATATTCACGGCGGATTTAAAGCGCTGAAACAGGTATTGGAGAGAGCAGCGGTTACTGCTGATGACCAATTGATCTTTCTCGGAGACTATGTCGACGGCTGGAGCGAATCTTCTCATATCATCAATTTTTTAATAGAACTCTCCGAAAAACAGGAATGTATTTTCATTAAAGGAAATCATGATGCCTGGTGCGAAGACTGGATTTCGTTGGGAATGAGTCCGGAAGTTTGGCTTTTTCATGGAGGACGAAAAACCGTTGAAAGCTATGAAGGGTATTCTTTAGAAGATCTTGACAGACATTTAGAATTTTTTCAGCAGATGAAAAACTATTATGTAGATCCCCAAAACCGGCTGTTTATTCATGCCGGATATTCCTCTATGCACGGTCCCGAAAAAGAAGTTTATTCCAGCAACTACCGATGGGACAGAACGCTTTGGGAAACTGCTGTTTCAATGGATAAAAGACTGAAGCGGAATTCAGAATTATATCCTAAAAGGCTGTTATTGTACAATGAAATTTTTATTGGGCATACACCGACTATAGATTTAGGAATCGGGTATCCTCTTAATAAGGCCAATATTTGGAATATGGATACAGGGGCGGCGTATACAGGCTCTTTGTCGATTATGGATGTCGATACCAAAGAATTCTGGCAAAGCGATCCGTTACCTTCTTTATATCCGCACGAAAGAGGAAGAAATTAGGGAATTAAGCTGCGATGATTTTATTTTCTCTCGCAGATAATGGAGATTAAGCAGATTTTTGTGTAGCATTTTTATCTGCCCAATCTGCTCAATTCGCATGAGTATATGTTTCTCTCGGAGATTTTGCAGATCAGGCAGATCTTTTAGCATTTAAAATTCGTTCGTCGTCAAAGAATTATACTACAATATCAGTACTTTTATCCCTTGAAAATTATACGTCAATGAAACTGAAATATTTGTTTTTCTTACTAAGTTCATCCTTATTTTTTGCTCAGAACGCTTTTCAGGCTCCGTTTGAAAAAGGAAATGGTAATCAAACCGTTACCTATGAAGAAATGAATGCCTATTATGAAAACCTGGCAAAGAATTTTACAACCATTCAATACCTCAAAAAAGGAGAAGATGATAATGGGAAACCCATTTATGTGGTGATTTATAATCCTTTTGCCGAGAAAGATCTTGAAAAGCTGAGAAAAGAGAAAGCCATTTTATTGGTCAACAACGGAATTCATCCTGGTGAACCCGACGGAATTGATGCCACTATGATGCTGATGAGAGATTTAGCTTTGAAAAAAATAAAAGTACCTCAGAACTTTATTATGGCGGCCATTTCAGCCTATAATGTCAGCGGAATGCTGAACAGGGGATCTTATTCCAGAGCGAACCAAAACGGGCCGGAACAGTACGGTTTTAGAGGAAATGCAAGGAATTATGACTTAAACAGAGACTTTATTAAGGCTGATACTAAAAATGCCAGAAGTTTTCAGGAAATCTACCAATGGCTGAAACCGGATGTTTTTATTGATAACCATGTCAGCAATGGTGCAGATTATCAGTATACTTTTACCTATATTTCAACCTTTAAAGAGCGTTTAGGCAACGTGTTGGGAAACTATTTCTACAAAGATTATCAGGCAAAAAATCTTGATGATCTTAAGAAATTAGGATATGAAAGTACGCCGTACGTCAATATTCATGGAGATATTCCCGAAATCGGTTTTGCAGCATTTGAAGATTCCCCAAGATATTCTACCGGCTATACCACATTATTTAATTCTTTGGGAACAGTTCCAGAGACCCACATGCTGAAGCCGTATGACAAAAGAGTGGATGCTACCTATAAATACATGTTGGTCAACCTTCAGAACTTAGATAAAGATTACAAAAAGATCAAAGAGCTACGAGTTGAAAATCTAAAACAATATCAGGCGGGAAAACAATACGGAATCCGATGGAAAATAGATTCTACGCAATTTTCCACAATGGACTTTAAAGGGTATGAAGGGAAATACAAGCCGAGTGAGGTCTCAGGAAAACCGAGGCTGTACTATGACCGGAATCAGCCTTTTACCAAAAAAATAAAGCTGTTTACTACTGCGGTCCCTACCGGATACATTACCATTCCGAGGTATTATATCATTCCACAATCACAATACCGGGTTATTGAGGAATTTAAAAGAAATAACATTCAGATGAGGTCCATTAAAAAAGACAGCACAGCAACAGTAGAGTCTTACACCATTAAAGATTTTAAAACTTCTGCTTCCCCTTACGAAGGACATTATATTCATAATTCCACCGCTGTCGAAAAATCAAATAAAAATGTTTTGTTGTCAGCAGGAGATTACTTAGTCAGTACCAATCAGTCAGGCGTAAAATACATCATAGAAACACTTGAACCTGAGGCGTTAGACTCCTTTTTCAACTGGAATTTTTTTGATGGGATTCTAGCCCAGAAAGAATATTATTCCGCATATATTTTTGAAGACACCGCCGCAGAATTATTAAAAAAGGATAAGAAATTGAAAGATGCATTAGAAGCTAAAAAATCCACGGATAAGAAATTTGCAGAAGATGGAGAAGCGCAGCTGGATTGGGTGTATAAACATTCGCCTTATTTTGAAGAGAAAGCGTTCAGGCAGTATCCTGTCTACCGGATTTTATAAAGAAAAAAAGACGTTTCGCATGAAACGTCTTTTTTATTTATTTAGGTAAACCTCTTTTCAAGGCATAATTAGCTCTTTCAATTGATTTCTTTTCCTTCCAGTCCATGTATCTTTTTTTGAAGCGTCCTTTCATGAAATTATCAAAGTTTCTCTGAACCGTAAGATTCCAGATTGAGTTGGCTTTTACCTTCCATGATTTGTCCCACGCTCTTAACGAAATTGAGAAACTGCCATCCAGGTACTTCATCCAGTGCCACCATCCGGTTGGCATAAACAGCGTGTCTCCATGCTCCAGGAAACATTCAATCCCTTCCACACCATCCAAAGCAGGATAGTTTTTGAAATCAGGGTTTTCAATATTATAATCCTCTAAAGCATACGTTGTATAAGGTAGCTTATATAACCTGTCTTTCCACTTGTATTCAAAAAGCAAAACATGTTTACGTCCGTTAAAATGAGTATGGAAAATATGCGCCAGATCTATATCAAAATGAAGGAAAGTAACCGATCCTTTTCCTCCGAAAAACATCGAAGGATACTTGTCTAAAAACCCGCCCATAAGCTCTTTTGGAGCAATATAATCATCGAGCAATTTATTAGCATGTTTTATAGGGTCAAAGAAAAAGATCCTTAAATCGGTAGGTTCTCTTTGGATCAGATCAATATAATCTCCGAATTTCATTTCGGTTGTAGGAGTATTAATAGGAGCCGCAGGGTCAGCTTTAGCACTATCATAGAGAGGTACAATAACATCTCCTACCACCTCCTTCACATATTCCATCGTCCATTTTTGGTAAGCCGGCCATTTTCTAGCCATATTTTTGATGACAACAGGTTTTCTTGGTCTCAAATATTTTTCAAAGAATTCTTCTTTGGTGATGTCATCTACTACATCTATAGGTTTTAGAATAACTCCCATTCTTAAAAATTTTATATTACAAAATTATTAAATAAATATGTATAATGTTTAAATTAAGTTTTTTTTAATCTATGATTCAAATCACTTTTTCCTATTTAGACTAATTAAAAATTTTTAAATCTTTATTTGTTGTAACTCTCAAATTATCAGTTGCAGAATTAATAAATAATACAGATAATAATTAATAATTAAAAAAACAAATTGACTGGAAAAAAAGATACTATCGAAATTAAATATGTGGTCTTTTATACCCAGATAATTATTAAAATTCTGAATTAAAATATACTGTAGTGTCTTATTTCAATGATCGTTACTCATCAATTTTGGATACGGTAAAAAATGGGCTAATCCATTAATAGATAGAAAATGCTCCGGTTAATCATATTTGAAGATACATAAATTTTGTCAGAAATGCTATAAATAATTCAATAAAGAAAGGATTTTAGAAAAACATCACTATGTTTGTAGTTATAAAGGTGATTTAACCTTTCATGATAAAATACATCTTTATAAAAGTGTAACAAAAACCAGTAACCATTAACTAATTAGGCAAATAAAAATTATGAAAAAATATATTTCCTTATTTCTGATGCTTTTTTTTACTGTGCTGACATTCGCACAGAAAACAGTTTCAGGGAAAATCACTGATGATGACGGAGAGCCCATTCCGAGTGCAAGTGTTACCGTAGAGGAGCCCGGCAAAGACGCAATCCTTGCCTACGGAATCACAAACTCTAAAGGAGAGTATAAAGTGACTTTTACCTCCGCCGAATCTAATGTAGATCTAAAAGTGAAGGCCTTCAACCAAAAAAACTTAATAAAGCAGATCAGCAACAGTGATCAAACATTAAGTTTTAAAATGCAGTCGGAAGCTACAGAAATAAAGGAAGTACAACTGAAAACCAGAATGATTACCGCCAGAGGAGATACCATTTCATACGATCTGAAAGCCTTTGATAGTAAAAATGACCGAAGTCTTGCCGACGTTATGAAGAAAATTCCCGGGATTGAAGTCAATACAGACGGGACTATTCTTTATCAGGGAACTGCGATCAATAAATTCTATGTTAACGGAAAAGATTTAATGGAAGGGGGCTATGGAACGATCAGTAACTCACTTCCAAAAGATGCCGTTCAGAAAATTGAAGTACTGGAAAATCACCAGCCGGTAAAAATCCTTCAGAATAAAATACCTTCCGATCAGGCAGCCATCAACATTAAGCTTAAAAATGCGGTTACCATGACAGGAAGAGGGGAAGTAGGAACTGGTTTTGGAGATCCATGGCTTTGGAATGTAAAACTGACCCCTATGTTTTTCGGACAGAAAAGCCAGTGGGTGGTGAATTACAAAACCAACAATATGGGTGAGCAGGTAGAAAATGAAGGAAATATATTGGCTTTCGGAAGCGGATGGGAAGGAAAAAGAATCAATGCATCCCAAAACGACTGGCTGAATGTGGAAAATGCAAGCACGCCGAATCTTCCTGTAAAAAGGTATTTAATGAACAATGTACATTATTTATCAGCCAATTACCTGACCAATATTGATAAAAAGAAAGAATGGGAACTGAAAGCCAATGCCAATTATACTAATAATGCCGTTGAAAGAGAGTCGTATACCGAAAGTAATGACTATCAGCGAGGTACCCACTATCAGTCAAATATCCGCAATAATTTTTATACGGATAAAGCCAAAGGAGAATTAATTTTTACAAAAAATGCTAAAAAAGGATTTTTTAAAAATACAACCTCTTTTTCTCAGTTCTGGAATTCAGATAGAGGATTAACGGATATTACAGATCCATTTGGAACAAGACAGGGAAATGAATCGGTAAATTCACCCACCACTTCTTTCCAGAACTCATTAAGTACAATTCTTCCATGGAAAGAGAAGATGATCAATATTAAATCCTATATCAACTATCAGGATGATCATCAAAGTCTGGATATTACACCGGCATCCTATGTAAAGATTCCTGTTTCTTATGATAGTATAACAAAACAGTTTAAGTTTTTTGATTTTCTGGATGCCAATACCATACGCCAGAACTTCAATATGAAAACGTTTCAGGCCAATCATTCTGCCAATATAAGTTTTACCCAAAAAGCATGGACATTCACTCCTGAAGTAGGTCTTAATTTTTCTAGCAATAAAATGAATTCAGAATTGTTGGGTCTTGGCAATAACGGAACAATAGGATATGGAAACAGCTATTCCAATAATATAAAATATACCAATACAACACCATATGCTGCTGTAGGTGTTAATTTAAAAACGGAATCATGGATGTTGTTTGCGCAATTGCCAGTGAACTTCAATAATATTTCGGCTAAAGATGACGAAAGAAACGTTTCAAAATCATTAAATAAAGTAACATTTGAACCTAGTGCTTTCGCCCAGTATTCTTTTGCTTCATTCTGGAAAGCAAGTCTTAGAGGAAGCATCAGCAATAATTTTGGAGATATCAGCGATATGTATGCGGGAAATATTCTTTCAAACCCGGGAAGTCTGAGCTCTATGTCTCCTCTTAACCCAATTAATGAAATTAATTCTAAATCTGCAGGAACAGGAATCGAATACAGAAACCCATTGAATAACATCTTTTTTAACGTAAGATATAACTACAGTTACGCAAAAAGAAACCTTACAGCGAACAGTCTGAACGTAGGGACGGGAGCTTCTACTATCATCTATGAGGTAAATGACAATACAACTACATCCAATACTTATAGTGCAGAAGTAGGAAAATATTTTCCTAAATTTAAAACCAACGCTTCCGTAAATTATAAAAATACAGAAAGCGAATCATTCCAAAAGAGAAATAGTATAGGATTCGAAAATAATACGGTTGACCAAAGTGTAGGAGTGAAATTTAATAACACTTACTTCAGTTGGATGAGTATAGACTATAATGCTACCTACTCGTGGAATAAAAGAAATAATATTTCAGGATCAGATATTCTAACAAATGGATATAATCACAATTTAAATCTATTTGTATACCCAGCTGAAAACCATACCCTTGGATTTTATTGGGATCAGGTAAATACTTCAAATGCTACTTCCACTTATAAAAATCCTTTCTTCGATGTATCCTACCAGTTTACATGGGCTAAAAAGAAAATTGATTTTGAAGTGAAATGGATGAATATAGCCAACAGAAAGTTATTTGAGACGTATACTGTAGATGGATTTACAGACACCTACTCCAGAATACAGCTCAGACCAAGTCAGGTAATGTTTACTGTAAAATTCAACTTTAAATAAAAGAAGAAAACCAATCTCACCGAGATTGGTTTTCTTCTTTAGATTAGAAACTCTGCTGGTCTGCAGAAGGACCATAGCTTCCGGGAAGCGGAATGTCATTTAAACGGTAATAAACACCCATTTGGGCACGATGGTGGGTAATCTGGTTCAAACCGTGTCGAATTGCGCCGTATTTGCTCCAGCTGGCAAGCTCTTGTCCATCATTTTTGATCGTCCAACTTGGATTTAGATCATCTTCCTGTGCATTTTGTAAAGCCTGTAAGCCAGATTCATAATTCTCCTCCAGTTTTTTAAGCAGTTCTTCTTTTGTGGAAAGAACAGTAGGCTGATAAGCTCCTTTTGCAAAATCCAGTTCAGAAGTAGTCAGGATGGTTTGCGGCCAGCCAAAAATTTCTACCACATGAGTGGCAAGAGGCATTAGTTTCATGCTTTTTTCGTGGGGAGCATACTCATTTTTTCCTTCCGGAAAGCGATCAATAAATTTTTTAGTGGTCTGGTATTCGCTTTCCAGCTCAGATTGTAATTGAGATAAAGTGTCCATATTAATTTTGTTTTTTAAGTAATTTAAAGATAAGAATTTTACAAAAAGAAATAACTTTAATATCATCATAAATTGAAAAAATAATACGTGTAATTGTCTTTTTATCAGGAGGATATATTTTTCTTATGGATGAATTTGAAAAAAAACTGTAACATATCTCCACAAATACCAACTAATTAGGAAACATTATAAAAAATGAAAAAACTATTTTCTATAGTCTTTATTGCTCTTTTTGTTTCTGTAAGTGCACAGGGTTCTAAAGATATAAAAGAAACAGCCAACCGATTCTTTTATGAGCTTACTTTTAAGCCGAAAAAAGATTCTGCAAAACTGGATAATGTAATCGCTATTTTAGATATTACATCTAAAAAATCTATCTATCAGGACTATACAATTCCTGCCCAAGATTCAATTATCAAATTAGCTGTCGAAGAGATGGAAAAAGTAAAAGCTTGGAAGGACATGTCTAAACTTATTAAAATGCCGAAGTTCTCTTATAAGATTGTGAAAACCTATCCTGATATGAAGGAACAATACATTGACAGAGTAAGCATGAACCTATTCGGTTATGATGATGATGTAAAATTTAATTGGAATATTTTACCTGAAAAAGAAAAAATTGGAGAATACAATACTCAAAAAGCAACTACAGATTTTGGAGGAAGAAAGTGGACAGCTTGGTTTACTACAGATATTCCTTTTCAAGATGGACCATATAAATTCTATGGTCTGCCCGGCCTGATTGTAAAAATAGAAGATACTGAAAAAAATTATTCTTGGAAGTTAAGCGGAAATAAAAAGATAGAAAATTATGATGAAGTGTCTTATTCCGAAAAAATAAATGCAAAATACGGAGTTTCCCAAACTGTAAGTCCTACAACAAAGGAGAAATTTGATAAAGCATATGCTGCCTATAAACAAGATCCTATGGCTGAGTTTCGTCAGAAAGTTACACCGGAAATGGGAAATATGAAAATGCCGGGATCTGATGTTACTATTGGTGAAATGATGAAAAAGCAAGAAAAAATTGCAAAAGATTTCTTCAATTCAAATGATAACCCAATTGAGAAAAATCAGGCTCCTGAAAAAAAGAAAAAATAGCATTCATATCAACTAAATTATATTTTGAATCAACCCAAATACACAGGTGTATTTGGGTTGATTTCTTTTTATAGAAAGGTTGTGTAATTAGATTTAAAAAGCATAAAAAGTAAGCTTTAATTGTTTATTAAGCAATCTTAGGTGCAAATATTTATATTATTCACTTGTATTTGACATTTTATACTATATTTGTTTTACAAAAAAACAATGTATTATGAGAAAAATTATTATTGCCGCTTTAGTGGCCACATCAGCTTTGTCATTTGCTAAATCAGAAGAACCACGTCTGAAAATCGAATCACCCAAACAGAAAGAAAAGGTTTTAATTGCAAAGAAGACTATTCAAAAAGTAGAAATGAACTCAAAAAAAATTGTAATGGTAGCTAAGGAAAATATTGATCCTTGTGTTGTCGCTGTTGTAGTTCCTCCACCAGCCAATATGGATGCACTTGGCGCTTGCCTGAAGTCCTTATCAAACAATTTTTAGGGCAAAAGAACTTTAAAAAATAAGACAATTTATAAGAGACTAAATATTCAATATTTAGTCTTTGTCATTTTTAAAAACGTTATTTAGATTAGATTTAAATAACGTATATTTGCATTCACAAAAATGAAGACTTTGAAAGAGAAGGATTTACATAAATTAAGCGGATTTCCCAAAAACAGAATGGGAAAGATATTGGGGTATGATAATGACCACCTGAAAATGCCCAACAAAATCATTGAAATGGGGCTTCTGCCGGAGACCGTTTTTAGGATTTTGTATCAGGCTCCGTTTAATGGCCCCATGTATGTGGAATTTGGTGACGAAAAAAGCCGTATAGCCCTTCGTGAAGAAGAAGGGAATTATATCATTGTTGAAGAATTGAATTAATGCAGGAAACTAAAAAAAAACAGGTACTTTTAGTAGGAAACCCTAATGTAGGAAAATCAACAGTTTTCAATACACTTTGTAATAAAAAGCAGAAAACCGGAAATTATGCAGGGGTTACCGTTGCAAGCCATTCCGGGCAGTATACCTATAAAGATGAAGAGGTTGAGGTAATAGACTTACCAGGTTCATACAGTATTTATCCAAGCTCGGAAGATGAGGCCATTTTTTCTAAATTCCTTATCGATGAACAAAAAAATTATGCAGGGGTAGTATACATCCTTGAAGCGTTAAGCTTAAAAAGAGGACTTCTTTTATTCCAGCAGATTCAGGATCTTGGAGTTCCTATGATTCTGGTGGTCAATCAGATTGACCAGGCGGAAAGAAGAGGTGTGGATATCGACATCAAAAAATTCTCTGAAGCATTAGGAATCACAATCATTCAAACCAATGCTAAGGAGCAGATCGGAATCGATGAAATCAGAGAAGCTGTTTTCAATAACCAGTTTGTAAAAACAGAGACACTCTCTTTTGAAACGCCTAATGAGCATAAAGATTTCCTTCAGAAATTTGCCTCTCATAAAGGAATCGATAACGAATATAAAGCCTGGATTGCTCTGTCTTCCGAAGGAGAACTGGGGAAAATAGAATCCATAAAAGATTTGCTCGCTGGGTCTGATACCAAAAGTATGGTTCCCAAAAGGCTACAGGTACAGGAAACTGTTAGAAGGTATCAGAAAGTAGATAAAATTTTAGCTGATGTTATCACTAAAAAACCTCAGTTTAAAGAACTTCTGACTGAAAAACTTGACAAAGTGCTGGTTCATAAATTCTGGGGCTATGTTGTATTTATGTTTATCTTATTGATTATCTTCCAAAGTGTATTCTTTTTGGCAGAATATCCGATGAACTGGATCGATGATTTCTTTGCATGGCTGTCAGCATTTAGTGGTGAGCACCTTCCGGAAGGACCTGTCAATTCATTAATCTCCAATGGGATTATCCCAGGATTAGGGGGGATTATGGTTTTTGCCCCACAGATCGGAATTTTGCTGTATTTCCTGTATCTTCTCGAAGATTCTGGATATATGGCGAGGGTTATTTTCCTGATGGACAGATTTCTGCGTCCGTTTGGACTCAACGGGAAAAGTATTGTTCCGTTGGTTTCAGGAACAGCATGTGCAATTCCTGCCGTGATCTCTACCCGAAATATTGAAAATGTAAGAGAAAGACTGTTAACTATTCTGGTAACTCCTTTTATGACATGCTCGGCAAGACTTCCCGTGTACAGTATCATCATCGGGTTGATTATTTCAGACGACACTTTCTTAGGAATTAAATATAAAGCACTGGTTTTGATGGGAATGTACCTCTTAGGTTTCGCTGTAGCCCTACTGTCATCCGCAATTCTGAAAAGATTCATTAAAAATCAAGGAAAGACTTATTTGGTAATGGATCTTCCAGCCTATAAAAAACCACTTTTCGGATACGATTTTAAGCTGGTGTTAGGGAAGGTGTGGGATTTTATTACCGGAGCCGGTAAAATTATCTTCATCGTAAGCATCATCATTTGGTTTCTGAGTTATTTCGGACCACAGCAAAAACCGGATGAAATGGTGGCTACCAATGTAGAACTTGACCATTCATATCTGGCAAAAATGGGAAAAGCCATTGAGCCTGCCATTGCGCCATTAGGGTATGACTGGAAAATGGGAGTAGGTATTATCACAAGTTTTGTGGCAAGAGAAGTATTCGTGGGAACCATGTCTACTTTGTACAGCCTTGATAGTGATGCTCCGGAAATGAAAGTCATTGATAAAATGAGAAACGATGTAAAGCCAAATGGAGAAAAGGTCTTCAATTTTGCAACAGGAGTTTCCGTGCTTTTATTTTATGCATTTGCAATGCAGTGTGTTTCTACACTTGCAGTAGTATACAGAGAGACGAAAAGCTGGCGATGGACTGCTTTTCAGGTCGTAATGATGACTGGTTTGGCATACTTTGTGTCGATGTTTGCATATCAAATTTTAAAATAATGAACACCTCATTAATTGTTCAATACGTACTGATCATTCTTATCGTAGGATTTGCCTGCTATTCCTTATTCAGGATGCTTAGAAAGAATTTTGCGCCTAAGAAATTCAGTTCCAAAAGATCCCAGTGTGATAAAGACTGTGGATGTTCTTAACCAAAACTTAAAGAGACAATTGAAAAAATTGTAGTATTTTCATGTTTTTGAAAATTAAATACTACAATTTGAATCTGAAAGCAGTATATATTTTTTTATGTTTCCTGTGGGCTGTTGAAGGAAAAGCACAGGCTGATTCTATACAGTTTAAATCCTACACCGATAAGGTTATGATCCGCGCGAATCTTGACACCAATATAGAAAGCTATATTGTTTCAGATGGCAGGCATAAAAACGCAGAACAGACTATCCTTTCCATTAATAATAAAACGAAAACTTCGCTGTCTATTGATTATAGAATCATCAGTGCAACACTATCATTTACGCCAAGGTTTATGCCGGGTAATAATGATGATGCTCAGAGAGGAAGCAGTTCTTACAGCGACTTAACGTTTCGCTTCTTTCCTAAAAGATTTACGCAGACACTTTACTACAAAAAAGTAAAAGGATTTTATATCGAGAATATGAAGGACTTTGTTCCCGACTGGCAGGAAGGAAGAGACCCCTATCTTCAGTTTCCGGATTTAAAAATACAAAGCTTTGGTGGTTCTACCGCTTATGTGCTTAACAAAAATTTCTCACTCAAAAGTATTTATACTCAGGGAGAATGGCAAAAAAAGAGCAGTGGAAGCTGGGTTCCGTTTCTGGATTACGATCTTACTATTTTCAGCAATATTATAGACGACCAGCCAAGCAAAGAAATTCAATATAATTTCGGAGCCAGTATGGGATATTTTTACAATTGGGTCATCGGAAAAAAAGTGAATATTTCACCCTATCTGTCATTAGGACTAGGCGGAAAGCTGACGAGTTTCAGAGATACACTGGATGACGGAACAAAAGCACCAAAAGAAAATGCACAATATGTAACCATGAAATTTACAGGCGGACTTCATATAGGATACAATACAGACCGGTTTTTATTTGGCGGGAAAATGAATTTTAAAGCATATACCTATGATGAAAAAAATAATCAGACGGTAGAAAATAATAACCTATACGGTCTTCTGTACATCGGATACCGCTTTGCACCCCCGAAAGTGGTGAAAAGAAACTACGATAAACTACAGAAAAAAATACCTGTTCTGTAAATTGAAAGTCTTTAAGTATCTTTGCAGAGAAAATTCAGAACTACAATAATTAATAAAAAAAAATACAAAAACATAATGTCGTTAATCAAGTCTATTTCAGGGATTAGAGGTACAATAGGTGGAAAAGTAAATGATAACTTAACACCGCTGGATGTCGTAAAATTTGCATCAGCATTCGGAACCTGGCTTCAGAACAATAAAAATAAAAAGAATTTAACCCTTGTCATAGGAAGAGACGCCAGGATTTCTGGTGAAATGGTTTCTTCTCTGGTTACCGCGACCTTGCAGGGATTGGGAATCAATGTGGTGGATTTAGGTCTTTCTACAACACCTACCGTAGAAATAATGGTTCCCGAGCTGAAGGCAGACGGAGGAATTATCCTTACTGCTTCCCATAACCCAAAACAATGGAATGCCTTAAAATTACTCAACGATAAAGGAGAATTCATCACCGGTGAAAATGGAGCGGACGTTCTTGCTTTGGCCGAAAGTGAAGACTTCAACTACGCCGAAGTAGATGATTTGGGAAAATATGAAACAAGAGATGATGCTTTTGATATTCATATTCAGCAGATTTTAGATTTACCGATGGTGGATGCAGAAGCTATTAAAGCGAAAAAATTCAAAGTGGTGTTGGATGCGGTAAACTCTACAGGAGGAATCGCGATTCCAATGTTACTGGATAAACTGGGCTGTGAAACGGTAAAGCTATACTGCGAACCTAACGGACAGTTTCCTCATAATCCGGAACCTTTAAAAGAACATTTGGGAGATATCTGTGAGTTGGTAATCAAAGAAAAAGCAGATGTAGGAGTTGTGGTAGATCCCGATGTTGACAGATTGGCTCTGATTGATGAAAAAGGAGAAATGTTTGGGGAAGAATATACCTTGGTTGCCGTGGCAGACTATTTATTGAAACATAAAAAAGGAGCTGCAATCTCAAATCTTTCTTCAAGCCGTGCTTTAAGGGATGTTGCCCGCAATCACGATTCAGAATATTTTGCAAGTGCAGTAGGTGAAGTGAATGTAGTCACTTTAATGAAAGAGAAAAATGCCGTGATAGGAGGAGAAGGAAACGGAGGAATTATTTATCCTGAGCTTCATTACGGAAGAGATTCTTTAGTAGGAGTAGCCTTATTTCTGACCCATTTGGCAAAAGAAAATAAAACGGTATCCGAATTAAGAGTAGGCTACCCCGCTTATTTCATGGGGAAAAAGAAGATTGAATTAACTCCTGAGATCAATGTAGATGATATTTTAGCCCAAATGGAAAAAGAATACCAAAATGAAGAAGTTTCTACCGTGGACGGAGTAAAAATAGACTTTGCAAACAATTGGGTTCACCTGAGAAAATCTAATACAGAACCGATTATCAGAATCTATACAGAAGCATCATCACAAGCAGAAGCAGATGCATTAGGTGATGAAATAATCGCGAAGATCAAAAGCCTGATTTAAAAATAACATAATAAGAACGGAGCAAAAGTTCCGTTCTTATCCATCAATAAAAATGTTTGAGCATCTAAAAAACAGATTTCCTTTTCCAAAAGAAGAATATAAAGAATTTGTAAAAGACTTCAAACGAATGGAAGTGCCTGCAAAAACCGTTCTTTTACAGGAAAACGAAGTCTCCCAGAATGCCTATTATATTGAAAAAGGAATCGCAAGAGCCTGGTATAATAATGACGGAAAAGATGTGACGTTCCAGTTTTTTATGGAAAATACCATGTTTTCATCATTAGAAAGCTTTAGAAAAGGATTGCCAAGTATGGTAGCCCTGGAAACCATTGAGCCCTGCATTGTATGGAAAATAGATAAAGCTACGGTAGATAAAATTTTAGAAAAAATATATGCTGATCCCGAACTTAGAAACGGTTTTATGGATACCGTTTTCGAAAGGACGTTCGATTATATGAAGCATTTTTTCTCATTCATTAAAGACAGTCCCCAACAGCGTTACATTGCCCTTACCAAAGAAAAACCTGAAATTGTTAAAAGAGTTCCTCAGCACTATATTGCTTCCTATCTGGGAATTACAACCGTGCATCTCAGCAGGATAAAAAGTAAAATTTTAAAAGACAGAGGCACATCGTAAACCGATAACAAATGTTATTGCAGAGCGAATGCTTTCATGATAATTTTGTTTAAAAATAAAATATGAAAGCAGCCGTAGTATTTCAAAAAGGACAAATTCCGCAATATGCAGATTTTCCGGACCCTGAATTGAACCAGGAAAACCAGAGTATGATATGGGTAAAAGCAGCCTCCATCAAACATCTGGACAGAGCAAGAGCTGGAGGAACCCATTATTCTACCGAAAACCAAAAACATGAGCCGACCATCATAGGAAGTGATGGAGTAGGAGTATTGGAAGACGGAAGAAAAGTTTATTTTTTTAGTAAAAAAGGAACAGTAGCGGAAAAAGCTATTGCCGACCAAAAAATGATAGTACCGGTTCCTGATGAGCTGGATATGGCAACAGCTGCTGCACTTCCCAATGCCGTAATGGGTTCAGCGATGGGCCTTAAATGCAAAGCGAAACTACAGCCGGGAGAAACCGTACTCATTAATGGAGCAACAGGAGTTACGGGAAAAGTAGCGGTTCAGATTGCAAAATTATATGGCGCCAAAAGAATAATTGTTACAGGCAGAAACGAAGAAGCTTTGCAGTCGCTGTACGAAATGGGTGCCGATGAAGTCATTTCTTTACAAAAAAAGGATGAAGAATTTAGACAGAGAATAAAAGACATTCATCAGGAAACCCCTATTGATGTTGTTTTAGATTATCTTTGGGGACATTCTGTTGAAATGATTCTGTCTTCATTGAAAGGAGAAGGTAATTTCTCTCATAGAACACGGCTGGTTTCTGTAGGTGGAATGAGCGGAGACACGATCCAGCTGTCTTCACAAATTTTAAGAGGAACGGATCTTCATATTTCAGGATCCGGATTAGGAAGCTGGACACCGGAAGAATTCAAAATGCTGCTCACGGAGATTATTCCTGAAATGTTTCAGGCTGCAGTACAGAATAAAGTAAAGATAGAAACGGAAACTATTGCATTAAAAGAGATAGAAACCATCTGGAAAAATGAAATTCAGAACGGGAAAAGATTGGTTGTGTTAATTTAATGATAACTAGTCTTTTTTTATCCACAATCCTTTTATAGTATTCTTCTTTTTACTATCTTTAGAATAGAAATTTACGAAAACATAATTCAAAAAAAATTCGCAAATTTGCATATATTTTGAATATTGATTCGAAAAGTAATAATTAATTAAAAAAGTTTGTCGATGTCTGCAAGTAAATTCAGACATTGGGCCGACGGGAAACACTATATTGGAAGAATATTTTGGAAATGAACTTGTAAAAAAGTTCGAGGAAATGATGGAAAACAATGATGAATTCTACTTCGATACAGAAGAATTGGAAGATATCATTGTTTATTATCTGGAGCTGGGAGATTTTAACTATGCAGATAATGCTGTTACTTATGGCCTGAAGCTTCACCCAAATTCATTGGATATCAAGATTAAAAAACTTGAAATCCTGCTGGAATGGGAAGACTATAATGCTGCGAAAGAGCTCATCGACGAGTTGAAAGGTTCATCTATGGAGAACACAGACTTCCTGGTGTGCTACGCAAAGTATTATTCGAACCTGGGAAACCCTAGAAAATCCATTGAAATTTGTAAAAAAGCTTTAGAACTGAATGAAGAAGAAAACTTCCTTCACAATTTTATTGCGGATGAATATGTGAATTTAGGAGATCCTTTTAACGCTCTTAAACATTACAAAAAAGCATTAAAAGAAGACCCAACGGATGAATATTCGCTGGAGAACGCCATGATATGCTTTACCGATTTGAATAAGAACGAGGAGGCTATTGCCTTTCTGAATGAATACTTAGACGACTTTGCCTATTCTGAAACCGCTTGGTTTGAGTATGGACAGTTCTATTTCAACAGAAAAAATTACGAAGAAGCCATAAAAGGGTATGACTACCTGTTGGCGATCAATTCAAGTTCGGTAGGCGTTTACGCTAATAAAGCAGCTTGTTATGAAGCGTTGGGGCAGTACAAAAAGTCCATTGAAATCTATGAAGAAATGCTTGAGCTGGAATACACAAAAGCGTTCACATTTTATAAGATTGGATTGTGCTACAAAGCATTAAAACAGCCTATTATAGCACTGAATGCCTTCCAGAAATCATTAAGAGAAGATCCGCAATTCTATCTTGCTATGATGGAGCAGTCTTATCTGTATGAAGAAATGGGCGGAATGACAGAAGCGCTTCATTTTGCAAAAGAAGCCACCAGCCTGAATGACAGTAACCTTGACTATCAGAAAAGACTGGCATTTTTATTCATCGACTCAGGAAAGTTTGAAGAAAGCCTTGTGTGTCTGAAGAAACTGGTAGATGCTGAGCCTACAAGATTTTACAACTGGTACGCGTATTCAGAAGTATTGATGCTTTTAGGTGAATATGAAGAAGGCGTTGCCATTTTAGACAGAGCCGTAAAAGCCCATGAAAGAGCAGAGTTATATTATCAGCTGAGCAATTGCTATTTCAACCTGAAAAACCAGGAAAAAGGCCATGAATCCTTGCAAAAAGCATTAGATTTAGATCCTTCCCTTGTTCCGGATATGCAGAAAAAATATCCTTATATCAAAGATGAGGTGAAAAAAGCAAAGGCTAAAGTAAAGAAGAAAAATTAATCATTTTGATTGGGGAATTTCTTCAATCCTATAATACATAAATAATCCTGCAGCAATGCGGGATTATTTTTTTATAGCAGATTTGGTTCTTAAAAAGATGAGTCCTGCAATGATAATAATGGCTCCCACAAATTGCATAACCGTAAGTTTTTCCCCGTCTAAAATACCCCAGATAATAGCAACAATAGGCATCAGCAAAGTAACCGTAGAAGCGAAAAGTGGAGTAGATACCTTCAATAATCTGTAATTTAATGTCATGGCAAGCCCGGTTCCGAAAACAGCTAATAACCCAACAAACATAAGGCCGGTCATCACATCTTTTGAAAACTCGAATTCAGAGAAGAATCCTGTAAGGCATAAGGCAATTAAAGAAGGGAAAAACAGGACAAAAGAAAATACAAACGAAGATAAAATCGTGGAAGATAGCTCCATCAGTTTAGACTTTATGGTGGTTGTACTGATGGCGTAACACAGTGTTGCGACAAGTAATAATACAATTGGAATCAGTTTAAGTTCTGTACCGTCTCCACCTCCGAAAGCCAGAAAACAAACTCCGGTAAAACTTATACATACTCCGATAATCTGTTGCTTTGTCGTTTCAAATTTCCATACTAAGGCCCCCACGATGATCACAAATATCGGCATCATAGAATTGATGATCCCCGCAATACTGCTGCTGATCTCTGTTTCGGCAATAGGAAACAGAAACATTGGAATGAAATTCCCTGTAAATGCGGCCAAAATAAGCCATTTGAGGTGTTTTTTCGGAAACAGTTTATATTTGGAAATAGCAATGGGCATTAAAATAATACCCGCAATAAGGACCCTCAGTGCTCCTACCTGAAAAGGATTGAAATGTTCGAGCGACTTTTTGATCAAAATGAAAGATGATCCCCAGATGATAGTTAATATAATCAGAAGAATCCATTTTTCCTTATTTGCGTTCATTATTTTGATGTAAAATTGTTAAAAAGTCTTTTTTAGAAATCATACGGGCTCCAAGACTTTCCAGGTGTTCCGTATGGGATTGACAGTCAATAAGATCCAGGCTGTTTTTATGGCTTTCTACAAAGTGAATAAATCCTGCTTTTGAAGCGTTGCTTACCTTGGCAAACATACTCTCCCCGCAAAATACATTTCCAATTTGAAGGCCATAGAATCCGCCTACCAACTCCTTATCCTGCCAGACTTCGAAGCTTTTGGCAAAGCCGTATTCATGAAGTTTAATAAAAGATTCCATCAGCTCATCAGAAAGCCAGGTTCCTGTCTGTCCTTTTCTGTTGCTCTGCTGACAGTTTTTGATGACTTCCCTGAAATTTTGGTTTTCTGTGAAGGTAAAAACATTTCTGTTCAGTATTTTCCGCATCGATTTAGATACTTTTATTTCATTGGGAAATAAAACAAATCTGGGATCCGGACACCACCAGAGAATTTCTTCATCAGGATTATACCATGGGAAAATTCCCAGCTGATACGCAAACCATATACGCTCTAACGACAGGTCGCCGCCAAAAGCAATAATTCCGTCATGTCCGTCATACAACTCAGGATCGGGAAATGAAATTTCGTTTTCGTCTAATCGAACCATTGTTAAGTAAAAAAAATCCCACTTATGAAAGCAGGATTTATATTGGGGTTTACTATTTTAATTAAAATGGCAAATCATCATCATCGTCTCCAGCAAATGGGTTTTCATTTGATACAGGAGATGCAGATTGTGATGGAGAAGCCTGAGTAGGCTCAGAACCGTTATCCATAACTTTTTCTATTTTCCAGCCTGTAATAGAGTTGAAATATTTAGTTTCACCTTGAGGAGAAGTCCATTCTCTACCTCTGATGTTGATGCCTACTTTTACATTTTCGCCTTCTCTAAGGTTATCTAATAAACTGATCTTATCAGACAAAAATTCAATGTTTATCGGCTGTGGATATTGTTCTTGGGTTAAAATAACCATTTCTCTTTTTTGAAATCCGCTCGCAAATGTCTGAGCATCAAAAAGTTTCTTTACCGTTCCTTGTAATTCCATATCATTAATATTAACGATGTAAAAGTAAGAAAATGAAATGTAATAAAAGGTGCCTGAAAAAAGAAATCTAGAAATTTTAATTTTTTTTTCTGAAAAGTTTGGAGGTAAAGGAAATTGTCCTATATTTGCACTCACAAAAACGAAAGAAGTTCTTTAAAATAAACTCAAAAATAATGCGGATGTGGTGTAATTGGTAGCCACGCCAGACTTAGGATCTGGTGCCGTGAGGCGTGGGGGTTCGAGTCCCTTCATCCGCACATTGTTTTGCGAAAATAGCTCAGCTGGTAGAGCACAACCTTGCCAAGGTTGGGGTCGCGGGTTCGAGTCCCGTTTTTCGCTCCAAATTATGCCCTGGTGGTGGAACTGGTAGACACGCAGGACTTAAAATCCTGTGTTCGTAAGGACGTGCGGGTTCAAGTCCCGCCCGGGGTACTAAAAGCTCTCTGTAACTTTGTTATAGAGAGCTTTTTCATTTAAAAGAGAATCATTAAGCAGTCTTTTTACGGTTTAATCATTATCGTATTTATCTTACGGTAAAATGTCCTATATTTGTAATTCAAACAGCGAAACAAACGCTTAAAAAAATAAACAATCAGCGGATGTGGTGTAATTGGTAGCCACGCCAGACTTAGGATCTGGTGCTGTGAGGCGTGGGGGTTCGAGTCCCTTCATCCGCACCACACAAAAAACCTCTCTGTAAAATTTTACAGAGAGGTTTTTGCTTTTATAATGATAAGTCTTTAAATACAACTATATTTCTAATCATTTAATGAGTTTTGACTGAAAAACACTCACCTGTACCCACGATAATACTAACTTCTGTATCTGTGTCTTAATAATAAGAGTCTATAACTTTGTTTGAAGATAAAGAAAAGCATATGAAAACGATCAGTCAGTATCAGGAGCAGCTTCAATATAGTGAAGTATATATTTCAGACATGGTGAGCTTAAAAAAGATATTTATTCAGAGCACCGGTGCTAAAAAAGTAACCGCTGGTTTTGGCATTCCTTTTCTGTTAATCAAAAAGAAAAACGAAATTATGGGTTTTGCCAGCCTTATTATTAATGAAAAAGGTGGAATAGGCTTTACGATATATGAAAAGAAAAATCTGACGCCTTCTGAAAAGAAAAATTTTGCTCTTCGCGCTGAAGCGTACAGTAAGAAAAATAGTACTCCGAATTTCCGCAATCCGGAACAGTTAAAAAGCAGTATCCATCAGATGATCGATTGGCTTAATGACTGATGGTGATGTATTGACGGATAAAATTGTACATTTATTTAAAACTCTTCTTCACCAATGGCCAAAGATGTTCTCTACCTAAAAATAGCAAAAGCAATTACCGAGCAGATTCATAGTGAAACCCTGCAGTTCGGAGACCGGCTGCCTTCCCTGCGCAGTGCTCAAAAGCTGTATAATGTAAGTCTTAATACCATAAAGCTTGCCTATATGGAGCTTGAAAGCCGTTCTCTGGTTGAATCCAAGCCGAAATATGGATATTTTGTCAGCCAGACTTCACAGCGAAAGCTGGCGCTTCCCAGTATTACAAAAATTAAAGAATCGGAAATAGAAAAAAATCCACAAGATTTAATTGATAAAGTATTTGGTACAATTTCCAACCCCGATCTCACTCAGTTTGCGTTGGGAATTCCCGGGAAAAGCTTTCTGCCGCTTGCGAAACTGAAGAAAAGCATCATTAATGTGATCAAAAATAAAAATGACAGCGGAACGAATTACGAACCTGTTCAGGGTAGTGAGCAGTTAAGGAGGGAAATGGCAAAATGGGCGTTGGTACTGGAAGGTAAAATTACAGAAGACGATCTGGTCATCACTTCCGGTGCGATGAATGCAATTTATAATTGCCTGATGGCCGTTACCAAACCCGGGGATTCTGTCGCGGTAGAAAGTCCGGTATATTTTGGAATCCTTCAGGCTATTCAGCTGTTGGGATTAAAAGCGGTGGAAATACCTACCCATCCGATATCCGGGATTGATCTGGATGCACTGAAAAAAGCATTGCCTAAACTTTCAGCCTGCTGTTTTGTGACCAATTTTAATAATCCGTTAGGATTTCAGATGCCTGATGAGAATAAAAAAGAGCTGGTGCGGCTGATTACAGAATATAATGTGCCGCTGATTGAAGATGATCTGTACGGGAACCTGTATTTTGGTGTGGAAAGACCGAAACCGTGCAAATTTTATGATGAAGCAGGGCTGGTGATGTGGGTTGGTTCAGTATCTAAATCACTGGCACCTGGATACCGAGTAGGGTGGGTAGCTCCGGGTCAGTTCAAAGAACGGATTATCCGCCAGAAACTGGTACAAACCGTATGCAGTCCGTCTTTATATTCTGATGTGATTGCGGATTTTCTTGAACATGGCCGTTATGATCATCACTTGAGAATGTTCAGAAAGAAATTATACGCGAATTATCTTCAGATTCAAAAATCAGTCACAGAATATTTTCCGGATAACACTAAAATTTCTGAACCCAAAGGAGGTTTTATGCTGTGGCTGGAGTTGGATAAAAGAATATGCACCGAAGATCTGTACGATGAAGCACTCAGTAAAAAAATAAACTTTGCCCCGGGAAGGATGTTTTCCCAATATAATCAGTATCAAAACTGTATGCGCCTGAATTATGCACTCGAATGGACGGACAGGGTAGAAAGCGACCTGGAAAAACTGGGTAAAATGATCAAAAACAGAATATAGAACATAATTATATGAACGTTATAGTTATGATAGAATTATTCTTATTTTAGAATAACAATAACCACACAAAATTATGATCATGAAGAATTTAAAAAAATTAAACAACAACGAACTGAAAACTATTTCAGGGGGGGGACTGCTTGATCCGGTATGTCAACTTATCTGCACATTAGCAGATTCAGGATTATTGAATTTAACGCAGGTTCAAATGCTGCTGTGTCCTGATTTAGATTGCTCGAAAATGTAGCATAACTGGATAAAAAAAGATATTAGAACGAGGATAACATAATCCTCGTTCCAATATCAAAATTTAAATCTAATTACTTTACTGTGTGTTCTATAGGCTATTTTTTTATAAATGTTTTAGTTAATGACTTTTTTCCACCACTGATTCTGATGAAATAAACCCCGGCTGAAAGATTGCTGACATTAATTTTTTCATCATATAATCCTTTTGAAGAGTTTAGTTTTTGAGATAAGACAAGCGATCCTTTAGCATCGGTAACTGCAGCCTGAACTTCTCTTTCTGCTGAAGTAAATTTCACGTTGATGCTTTGGGACACAGGATTAGGATATAGCATAAAATCATTTTCCTGAACGATCTGATCCTTTGTGGATAAACTACTGTTTGAGCAGGCGGGAATCCGGTTCACCCCATCAATCCCCCACGAAGCCTGAACAGGAATACACATCCAGTTTAAAACCGTTGGCAGATGGTCCGTTTCTCTGGTGGTTGACAGATAATTGTAAATTTTGAAGTTATTAGTGGTATTGGCTGTGCGGGTAGAAGTTCCGGTGATCGTACCGTTATTACTGTTAGGACTTGAGTCTATCAGCGTATTTCCTGAAGTTTCGTTACATTTCCAGTCTGCAAGCAATTGAGAATAGTAAGGATGGGAAGGAGTAATATCCTGAGTGGCCCAATTAACCAATACATCATTGGGAAGAGCCGATTTCCAGATTCTGATATCTTTGTAAGAAGCAGCAAGGTTCTGTCCGTAAACATTAGTTCCGTCCTGATTGATGGTTAAAGGCAGCCCTGAATTTATATCTCCGATCGTATTCATTTTAGCGAAAGTTACCGGAACTCCATCTTCATATAAAGTAACAAGACCATCCCTGTCAAAGCTTACAGCAATATGTTTCCATGTATTAACCTCTATTTTTCCGCCTACCAGATCGATTCTGTTGGTTCCGTCACCAATATTTATTTTAAAAGTCTGACCGCTGTATCCGGAGATAATAAAGCCTTTGTTTTTACCGTTCGCCCAGTTTTTATTACCAATCATCACCGGATCACTTGAAAAAGCGGCATTAGGCTTTACCCAAAATTCAAGAGTAAAATCCTGGCTTGTTCCAAAATTAAAAGGAATCTGATTAGAGGGTTTTGCATAAGTTCCGGCAGGAAAATTAAGCTGGTTATGTGTTTTATTGACGTCGATCACCGTTTTGCTGATCTGTTGAGGAATAAAATTCGGATTAGAATAGATCGTGAAAATATTTCTTTCAGAAAGGTTACCGCCACCATGAGAGCTTTCTACAGCTCCATGATCCGTTGTCAATACCACCATCCAGTCTTCATTACTGTAAGTGGATCTGTTTTTCATGGCATTAACGATTTCCCCGATATAAGCATCCGTAGTCTGTATAGCTGAAACGTACTGCGGAATCCCGGAAGAAAATCCATATGAATGCCCGGCGTGGTCTACATCATCAAAATCAACAAATAAGATATCAGGATTATCATTCTGGAGAGCATTTACAGCTGCATTTTTTACGGCGATATCACTCCCTAAATTAGATTTTACATCGGCGGTACGGACGATCTTATCATTAATAGGCGCCCAGTTCGCTAGTGAAATGGTTCGCAAATTGGGATTGTACGTTTCTGCTCTCGTTAAAAAATCGGGGTAATTAATATAGTTCGGATTGGTAAAATTATTATCCTGGACGTTATGTTTCGTATGCCATACACCGGTTAACATAGTACTCCAGCCATTTCCGCTCCAGGTGGTTGCAGCACAAAGTCCGTCTACAGAGTAAATAGATTTTGTGATCAAGCTCTGGATGTTGGGAATAGAGGATGACATCATTACATCAGCACGGCATCCGTCTATACCGATAAAAAGAACTTTCTTGGTTTGGGCACTTACCAGACAGCCCAGTAAGACAGCCATTGAAAATAGTTTTGATTTCATAAAATTCATTGTTTAAAAAGAGAAAAGTTTACAAATAGTAATTAATATTTTAATAATTGTAAAATTAATTTACTATTTGTAAACATGTGTAAACTTAAAGTTAATTAAAGAATAAAAAAACGATAAGAAATTGAGGCTGAATGAATCAGTAAATGATGAAAGAATATATTAAAGAATATCTTCAGCCTCAGAGATGGTATTAAAAATATAATCCGGACGGGATTTTTCAAGTTCCGTTCGGTTTTGTGCTCCGGAAAGGACGGCAATAGTCAGCCCGCAGCCTGCATTTTTTCCCTCTTCAATGTCGATGACAGAGTCTCCTGCTTTTAAGACTTTTTCAGGTTCCAGAATACTGAATTTTTTCATCGCGAGATAGATCATTTCCGGACTGGGACGGCTTTCGGAAACATCATCTGCCGTGATCAAAGCGTCATAATGAATGTGCTCTTTCCAGTCGAGTTTAGTTAAAAGCTGTTGGGCAATTTCAAAAGTGTATCCCGTATTCAACACAATCTTCTTATTTTTAGCTTTCATTTTTACTAAAAATTCTTCAACACCATGGATGGGATATACATCCAGATTCTGATAAGCCTCTTTTAACTGGTCTGAAAAATTTTCAAAAATAGGCAGTGCCTCTTCCTCATTCCCGCCAATCTCCTGTAATAATCTGGTGATGGCTTCCAGTTTTTCCATTCCCGCACAGCAGGAAAGCACTTTTTCTAATGAAACCTGATAACCATAATCATTCACTGCATCCTTCAGGGTTTTGTATACTACATTATCTTCATTAATTGTTGTTCCGGCCATATCCAGAACCAATAATTCTATGTTCTTCATTATTTTGTTATGCATAAATTGTATTGATATTGAATTTTGAGAATCCTCCGCTTCCCGTCATTCCTTTCCCTCCGATACCCGTTACAATATGAATGTTGGGAGAGGGATTGTGCTCGAAAATATCTTTTGTTTTACATTGAGAATAGATACCGGACCATCTTCTCTGGATCTCATAAGTCGGAAGGTCTATGATTTTTTTTGCTTCATTGATTATGAATTCATCGATTTCCATATTAAGGTCAAATCCTAAATCATCCACATCTTTGGCGTCGGCATATTCATGGGAATCTCCTAAAATAACGGAGCCGTCTAAAGCCTGTTTGAATAAAATATGCACCCCAAATTTTTTCTCAAAAGAATTCGGATCTTCAAGAGATTTTATTTTTTCATAAGAAGCGCATTCCTGAAAAGATTCATATCTTCTGATCGATAAACCGGTAAGGATATTTCCCGGAAGTGAATAAATTCCCTGGGGTTTTGTCTGCAGCATCTGCAGTTTGGTGACTTCAAGATCGCTTTCATTGAAAACGGCCGGATATAACGTTTTGAATTCATGCCCTCCGCAAATAATAATCTTTGAAGCGGTAAATTCTTTTCCATCTGCCGTTACAGCAATGCATTCCGTATCATTTTCATACGTTTCAACGGCGGTGGTATTGTAGAATATTTTTAATCCTGATTTTTCCTGAAGCAGCGTATGGAGCTTTACAATCATTTCAGCGGAATCCACCGATAATTCCTGTGGAAAAAATAAACCTCCTTTACAGTAATCGGAGCGCAGGCCGTCGAATCGGTTGATGCATTCGCTTTTAGAAAGAAGAATAGATTCATATTCATTGTTCTTATTAATTTCGTATAATTCTTCTATCAGCTGCTGTTCCTCGTCATTAGACGCAATATACACAGAGCCGTTTCTGCGGACCGTAAGATCAGCCTGTGCCTGCAATTCATTGTAAATTGCCAAACTTTCTCTTCCGAAATTCTGCCATTTAAGATCCATTCCCGAAGGAACTACCTGCCCGAAATTTCTTACCGTGGCACCCTGAGGTCTGGAATTCTTTTCAAGGATTGCAACAGTAAGATTTTTTTTCAAAGCATGATATGCATGAAATGTTCCTAAAATTCCGCCTCCCACAACGATTAAATCGAATTTTCTTGTCATTTTTATATTATTTTTTATACCATTTTCGAAGCATCGAAATGGATGTATTGATTATTATTTGATTTTGGTTTTGATTTTTTTCTGAATGCTAAAAAAGCGACCACGGATGAAATAAGGGCTGCTGCAACAATAATATAGTTCAGCTGTATATAAAAGCCAAGCCATGAAGTTTGAGCCGAGCCAAAGTTTTTATACAGAAGAATCAGGACACTTCCCAGATACCCGAAAGAATCTACAAAATAAATGAGAAAGCCTACATTTCCTTTAATCTCAAAGGCAGCAATCATCCGGTCGAAATAGATACCGTTGAAAGGGATGTAGCAGACATACATGCCAAATCCGGAAAGAACCATCCACGGAAAAGGGGGCAAAGAACCACTTTGAAATAAGTAAGTTGAAATACCAACCGTTCCTATTCCGGCAAAAAGAATGTAATGATAGTAGGTAAAAGCTTTTTGGTTGTTCTTCACTTTTACCATACAGCTAAGAATTAAGAGCACCATAACTGCGATTGGAATCTCAGTCAGCGTGAAAATGGAGCTGTCAAACTGACTGTGCATATCATCCCAGATCTCCCGGTTGAAGTTGTCCCTGAAATCCCTTAAAACAGTAAGACTGATATAGAGAACCGTAATACAGACCAGCGGAATAAAAAACTGACGGATTAATGCTTTTCTATCTGTTTTATGAAGCGGCTGCCTTTTGTTTTTTAAAGCAATATCCTCTTCATCGGGCTGAGGGAGTTTTTCAAGCATCCATCCGAAAAACAGTAAGGGAATAATGAAAATCAAACCGGCTGCAAAAGGCATCCAGAATTCTGAAATAGTAAACGTATCCATCAGAAATTTCCCGATTGACTTCGTAAATCCTGAAGATACAACGAAGCTTGAACAGAGAAATAAGCCGATAATTTCGGTTGTTTTCCTTCCCTCAATATAAGAGAAAACGATGCCCCAGATCATTCCCAGCGGAATACCGTTCATAAACATAAAAATAATGTTATAAGGCGCCGGAACGACTGCAAATCCCAGGAGGGCAAGCTCTGCAATCGCAATAAAAAAGAACAGATAAAAGATTCTCTTCTCCGGTTTCAGTTCTGAAATAAATCGTATGCCGATGAATTTTGAAATAAAATAGCCTACGACCTGAGCGATAATAATCAACACTTTATATTCTACTCCGAAATAAGAAAGACCTTCGAAGGATGCCACTGTAAAAGGTTTTCTGAAACCATACATGCAAAAGTAAACTCCAAAAGCAGCAAGGGCTGCTTTCAGGGTTATTCCTATTTTTTTGTTGCTGTTTTCTGTCATTAGAAATTCAGTTTTATTCCAAGATTACATCGTACTCCATAATATTCAACCTGCTCCGGACGGTCTTCATTCTTTCCGAAATGGTAGATTAAAGGTTTGTTCAGGATATTATTGACATCTGCATACAGCATCAGATGTTTGGTAAACTGATAAGAAGTTCCGAAATCCAAACTGCTGTACTTCCCGTAATAAGAATCATTGATATCCGTTTCGGCATATTCTACAGCATATTTTCCTTTATGATTGTAAGCGAGTCTCGCATTGAAGCCTTTTTTCTCAAAAAACACCTGGATATTGTAAAGTTCTTTTGCCTGATAAGGCAGGGCTACCTTTCTTCCGCTTGGTTTTTCCATTTCCGAAGTCATGAAAGTGGCATTCAGCTGTGTCCCGAAATACTGTAGGAAACCCGGCAAGAAATCGAACCTTCGGTTAATTCCCAGCTCAATTCCTCCCAGCCAGGCAGTTTTCCCGTTGTTCGGTGCCGTGAACTGTACTCCATTCATCCCATTGTAAGAACCGATAAAAGAATCCTGGAAAATAGGATCTGTGATGGACTTATAAAAAACACCGCCACTTAAGATACCTACGTTTGAAAAATAATATTCTCCCATCAGATCAAAATTCAGAGAATAGGTGGGATTCAAGTTGGGATTTCCGCCTTTAAACTCGTTGTCTGCTTCGCTGTACGTGCCGCCGGGAGTAAGATCACCGAAGTTGGGTCTTGAGAACGTTCTTGTTGCGGCAAAACGAAGATTGGTTTTATCATTCACAGCATATTTCAGATGCACCATCGGCAATACAGCCAGATAGTTTTTTGTATTTTCCACCGGAGTCAGCACATCATCGATGACACTGTAGCCTTTTACCGTAGTGTGGGTGTTTGACAGTCTTATTCCTCCCAACACCGTTATCTTATCATTAATTTTATAAGTTGCCATTCCATAGGCGTCTGCATGTTTTTCAAAAACATCAAAATTTCTTCCCAACGCTTTATTGTATTCCAGCGATTCGGAATCGGCAGGATTGATCTTTAAATTTCCCTGATTCTGAAACCAAAACTGATTCATTCCTGAGGTTGACAACACCGGCCCGAAACTGTTTCCGATGTGAGCATTCATCTCGCTTAAATAGTGGCTGCCGTTCGGCTGTGAAGTGATATACTGGCCGTAATCCGATAAAAGAGGGGCTGCTCCATTGCTCCAGTTGTAAAAGATATCTGAAAATCTTGCATTTCGCTCTTTGTCACGGTATTTGAAACCATATTTTAGCGTCAGTTTATCAGATGTGTTGATTTCATGATTGAAGGCAGCTACGATTTTATCTTTTTCTTCAACAAAAACTTTATAGAATTCCAGATCGGTAAATCTCATCTGGGAAGCGTCCATTTTAAAATTAGGATCGCTGTAAAAGCCAAATAAGGCATCCGGATCTTTATAATCTAATTTTCCGCCGTCTGCTTTCCAATACGCTCTTGGTCCGTTTCCATGGTCTGCAATATAATTAGAATTGATTCCAACGCCAGACTGGGTATATTTGATCACATAATAGGAGTTATTCAGTTTGTCCGGAATATTTCCATACTTAAATCTATTGTCATAATAAGAAAGGTCCCAATCTATTTTTCCTTTATTTAATGTGTGGATTCCCCCTAGAGAAACAGAAGTAAGCTCTGTGATCAAAAGGTTGTGGATGTTCTGAAGTTCCACCCTCGCTGTGTTGTTGGGTGCACTGAATTTGTCGAACCTTATTCTATGCTTATAATGCGTTTCATCATCAGATAAAGTTCCATACATTCCTTTCAGGTAAAAGGTGTTTTTGGGAGATAAGACATATTCAAATGCCGTATTGACACCTGTAGTTTTTCTTACCCCGTTATAATCACGAAGTTCCATTCTGAAAACGCCTTCATCCCCACTTCTTCTTGCTTCAAAGTTATCGGTAGACCAATTCCTGATAAAATGAGCAACATTAAATAGATACCCGAATTTTTTATCCTTTGTTCTTCCGCCGTACAACAATCCCAGATTATACACTCCTTTATCAGCCTTCACATTATATCCGGTTCCCAGAGTCGCCTTGAATTCGGTTTTCATGGGTGGGGTTTTGGTGATAAAATTAACACCGCCACCAATTCCGTCTGCCTCCATATCTGGTGTAAATGATTTATTGACGTGGACGTAGGAGATTAGTTCCGTAGGAAAAAAGTCAAAGGCGGTAGCTCTTGAGGTGGTTTCCTCTTCTGCGGTCGGAAGCCGGTTTCCATTGATGGTGGTAGAAGCCCAAAACGGAGGAAGTCCCCGCAGAGAAACGAATCTTCCTTCTCCCTGGTCCCGTTCTATAGAAACACCCTGTACGCGTTGTACGGTTTCTGCGGCATTTCTGTCCGGTAGTTTTCCGATACCGTCCGACGCAATGACATTGCTGATATTGATTGCATTTTTTTGAAGATTTAAAGCCCTTGCTTCCGTGTTTTTTAATGTTCCTGTCACAACCACTTCATCAATGCTTTTCTGTTGTTGGGAAAGTTTTATAGCACCTAAATCTTTAGTTTCATCAGTTTGTATGGTAACGTCAACGGTTGAGGTTTCGTAGCCGATATAACTGATTTGTACACTGTACTGTCCGGATTTCAGGTCATTGAAAATAAATTTTCCGTCCATATCCGTCACTGTATTTTTTGTGGAGCCTTTTATTTTTACCGAGGCACCTGGGAGAGGCTGGCTGTCATCAAGGACAGTTCCTATAATTAATTGCTTTTGGGCTGAAACAATAGTAATCATACAGACAAAAACAAGGGTAAGTAATTTTTCTAATTTTGTTTCCATTTTTACATATATTAAATTTTTTATGCAAAACAAGCTAATAATTTTAATATATGTAATAATTACGTATTAAGTAATAATTAACAAATTCATAGAAAATGTTACGTTAATTTTACTTGTATGAGTTCGTTAAAATCGAAAATAAGGGAGGAGTAAATCGATAAAAGCCTGTATGATATGCTTTTAATAATAATATAGAAGGAGTTTGAATAATGGAAATTAAACAAGGATTCCTGTTAAACCTGGGTTAATATTGAAAAAAGAGGAAAACGAAAAGTTGAGTATTTGTAAACTTTTGCAATGGAGCATAAGTGAGAAGGAATGCAATACTATCATTCAAAGTAAAAAAGAACGAAAAATGGAGAACGAAAATTTCGGATGAGTAAGATTAATTTTTATCGGAATAAAAGTACAGGACAAGCATAATACAGCTTTCATTGCTGATACTTACGGGAACGTGAGGAAATTTTCCATTGAAATATAAAGAATCTCCTTCCTGTAAGATGACTTCTTCGTTATCGATCAGATATTTTACCTCTCCTTTTAAAATGTATTTAAATTCCCAGGCATCCGTAATTACTTTTTCCCTTTTAGAATGAGGTTCAAGAGTCAGTAAAGCAGCTTCAAAGCCTAATGAATGAAGGCTTTTACTGAAAATATGCATGTATTTGAATCCTTCGGCTTCCACTTCCTTTTCGATGGGCTGCTGGCTTTCTTTCGGAAGATAAATGAATTTCGCATGGGATTTTTTCTCTACGCCTTCAAAAAAGTAGCTTGCATCAATGTCCAGTGACTGGATGAGGTCCAAAAGTACGGGAAGAGACGGGATTGTCCTTCCGTTTTCGATGCGGGAAATAAGGCCGTTGCTTACATTTGCTCGTAAAGCCAGTTCATTGATGGTTAAATTATTTTTTTTTCTAATATCTTTTAATCTTTTTCCGATACCTATTAAAAAATCGTTCATAGTGTGTAAAATTTAACCCGAAGTGTTTTCATCAGTCTATTGTGACAACAAATTTAGCATTAATTCTTATAGTTTTACGAAGTGTGAGCATCGTTACTGAAAATTATTATTCATTATTGTGACGTACCAGTAAATGGGCGTGTGATCCGATCGATACATTCATATTTTTAAGAAATCAGGCTTATAGGATTCAGCATCCTGTTTCCGGCCAAAATAAAAATTGCTATTTTTGTGAAATTCGTTATTTATGAAAAAAATTATTTTAATCGAAGACGAAACAAGTGTAGTATCTTTTATAAAAAAGGGACTTCAGGAAAAAGGCTATGAAATTTCAGTGGCTTTTGACGGCCGTACCGGAGTGCAGCTGGTACAGGCGAATGATTTCGATTTGGTAATTTTGGACATTATGCTTCCCGAAATGAATGGGATTGATGTATGCAAAGAGATTAGAAAAACGAATAAAAATGTTCCTATTCTGTTTCTGACTGCTCTGGGAACTTCTGAGAATATCGTTCTCGGACTGGAAAGCGGTGGTGATGATTACCTGGTAAAGCCTTTTAAATTTATTGAACTGGTAGCCCGTGTAAAATCTTTACTGAGAAGAAGCAATACCAATACAACTCCGGAAGTTGCTGAACCGGAGATCGATAATGAGCATGTTTTACAGTTTTCGGACCTGGTCGTTAATGATTATACAAAAAAAGTAACGCGATCCGGAGAAGAAATTTCCCTGACTTCTACAGAATATAAGCTGCTGCTGTATTTCCTTAATAATCCTGAAAAGGTAATTTCACGGGCTGAAATTCTGGATGCCGTCTGGGGTGTCAATTACGAGCTGGGAACCAATGTCGTGGATGTGTATGTGAATTACCTACGGAAAAAAATGGACCAGCAGGATGATAATAAACTGATACATACTGTGATAGGAATGGGGTATGTGCTGAAAAAACCGTAATGGATGTTTAATAAAGTGATCACAAATCAAACCAAAACGATGGTGCTTTTAATGTTGGTTTTTACTGCCATTATATTGCTGTTCAGTGGATTGGTTTATTTTTCGATCGTTAATTTTTCACATCAGAGGTTTTATGAACTGCTTAAGATCCGTACCACAACCATTGTTCAGATCGAAAAAAGCAAAAATGATCTGGATCTTCCGGAAAATTATATTTTAAACAGCCTGAACGATGAAGAACTTCCCATGGAAAGGGATTATGTTTTTGCGGTTCCCACTGATTCTAATTTTAAGAAAATCTCCCAGGAAGTTCATATTCCCGATTATTTCTTTAAAAATATCGTTAAGAAAGGAGAGGCGAACTATAATGACAAAGAGTTTTATTATATCGGACAGTCTTTCAAATTTGACGATAAAGAATATATTGCCATCGCTTCAGCAAAAAACCATTACGTGGTTTATTATTTGGGGTTTTTGAAAAGAACACTGATCACTTGTATTGTGCTGTCTCTGTTTTTTAGTATGATATTTTCGTTTTATTTATCGAAAACTTTATTCAAACCCATCTTAAAAATTACAGGAAAAGTAAAGCAAATAAGTTCTGAAAATTTACACTTAAGACTTGAACCCCAGCCGGATAATAAAGAACTGAACGAGTTGGTAGACACTTTCAATGATATGCTCAACAGGATCGAAACATCATTCGAGACCCAAAATCATCTGATTGGAAATGTTTCTCACGAGCTTCGAACACCTCTTACTTCTATTATGGGGGAAGCAGATGTCGCTTTATCGATCAGCAGAACTGCGGGAGAATATAAAGATACCCTGGAAATTATTCTGGATGAAGCCGAAAAACTGGATAAAAAGATCAAAGCGCTGCTGATGATTGCCCAAACTGGATTTGACGGGAAAATCCAGAAAATGGATAAGGTAAGAATCGACCAGCTGCTTTGGGATGTGATTGAAACCTTACGTAAAATCGACACCCGGAATAATATTTATCTGGACATCAGTATGCTGCCGGATAATCCCAAAAAATTAAAAGTTCAGGGTAACGAACAGTTGCTGCATCTTGCTGTGGCTAATATCATTAATAACGGCTGTAAATATTCTAATTTTCAGCAGGTAAAAGTTTCGCTGGGAGCCACAGATACCGATGTGTATATCATCGTCAAGGATTTCGGAATCGGAATACCACAAGAGGAAATGAATAAAATTTATGATCCTTTCTTCAGGGCTTCAAATACCAAAAATTATGAAGGATACGGAATTGGTCTCCCGTTAGCCCGTAATATTGTGAGGATGCACAACGGAGAGCTGATTGTAAGTTCTCATGAAAATCAGGGAACAACGGTGCAAATGCGTTTTCCTAATTTCTATAGTACCATTCAGGCAGAAGAAAAACTGTCATAATCTGCTCATTCAACCGGAAAGAGAATGGGTAAAGATCAATTTTTTGCTTGTATGCTGCTGTATTAAGTGTTTTTATTCATTTTCTAATCTCATTTTAATCTCTTTAATCACATTTTAATTTCATTCCAAGGAACTTCTAATCTGGTCGTTCTAGTTTTGTATTATCAAATAACGATACCAAAACTAAATCTTAAAGATATGACCAAAACAATTTTAATTGCCACCGATTATTCTCTTGAGTCTCTGAATATATTGAAAAAAGTACTGAAAGAGAAAGATACCGCGGAAGATCAGAATCAATACAATATTCTTTTGGTTTCAGGATATGAAATGGGAGATTCTATCAGAGATCTTTTGTTCAATACAAAAAGTACCATATTTAATAAAATCAGGCCCAAAGAATTCTGTGATGCGTATGGAATTATTAAAAACAAATACCCACACCTCATTGAAAGAATTGTCTGCGATATTTTCACCGGAAATTTCCAGAGAACCTTCAATAATTATGTGAGAGCAGAAAATATCGAAGAGGCATATTACGCTGCTTCCATACAAAGTAAAGGGAAAGGAAAGTTCGATATCATTCCCTACATCAAAAAATGCAAAGAACTCCAGTCTCAAGAAATAGCAGTGGAGATCCAGGAAAGACTTCCGGAAAGAGGAAGGCTGGCAGAAGTCTTTGTTGAAGTCTAATATAAACCGACAACCTTAAAAAGAAACAAAAATGTTAAGAAATTATAGTAACAGCAGGACATTGGGAGACAACATCAGGTTGGGGACGCTGACCGCCTTTACGGCGGGTACTATAAATATAGCATCCCTATTGATTTTTCTCTCTTTTACCTCAAATGTAACAGGGCATTATGCCATTTTAGCCGCTGAAATAAGCAAAGGAAACTGGACGCAGGTCGCAGTAGTAGGAGGATGGATTTTTCTCTTCTTCTTCGGAAGCTTTCTCGCCAATTTTATGGTCATTAATTTTAATAAAAAGAGTAAATACTTAGCCCACTCTCTACCTATCGTATTGGAAATAATATGTTTGATGTTTGTAGGGATATACGGACAGTTTTATTATCAGAAAACGCTGGAAGAGACAGAATATCTGGTTGCCCTGATGTTGTTTGCAACAGGACTGCAAAACGGTTTGACGGCTAGTATCTCCAATTTTTCAGTAAAAACCACCCACCTTACCGGAACAACTACCGATTTAGGGATTTTACTGTCTATGTTTACCCATAAAAAATACAGGAAAAACGGAGAATTGATCAGCAGGGCAAAACTGCTGCTGAGTATTATGATAGCTTATGTATTAGGAGCCGTATTTTCCGGACTTACGTATTACTATCTCGAGTTTAGAGTATTTTATGTGATCTGTCTGTGTCTTTTAGTGGTCATTGGATATGATGCTTACAAAATTCATTTGAGACACTTCAATACAAGATACCGATATGCCAGAATCTATAAAAAACCAACCCTTTTGGCTTATTTATATGATAAGATTCATGGCGAGACAGAAAGGAAAGAAAAGAGAAAACTCGTATTTGAAGAATAAAAGAACAAATTTCAGTATTAATTTTGTGTAAACTAGCTGTGAATCAATCCTCTATTTGTATATTGCAAGTAGGGGATTGTTCTTTTTGAAAATAAGTATGAAAAAGAAATAGGCCTCTGGGGTGATTTGCGGCAAGATTGTTGATTTGTTGATAATTAAATTTTAATTCACGGTTTTAATATTTTAATTCCCGTTTTCATTGACTATTTTTGTAAGTTGATTTACGTTTTTTATGTCAGATATTATTCAGCTTTTACCGGATCATGTTGCCAACCAAATTGCGGCAGGGGAAGTGGTGCAGAGACCTGCGTCCATTGTGAAAGAACTTTTGGAGAATGCAATAGATGCGGATTCCGCTAAAATAGAGCTGATTATAAGAGATGCCGGGAAAAACCTTATTCAGGTGGTGGATGATGGAAAGGGAATGTCTGAGACAGATGCAAGAATGGCATTTGAAAGACATGCAACTTCCAAAATCCGGGGAACGGAAGATATCTTTAAAATCTCTACAAAAGGTTTTCGTGGAGAGGCGCTAGCTTCTATTGCTGCTGTTTCTCAGGTTGAACTGAGAACAAAACAGAAAGATGCGGCAATCGGAACCAATATCTATATCGAAGGTGGAGTGTTTCAGTTTCAGGATCCGATCCAAACTGCCGACGGATGTAATTTTTTAGTCAAAAATCTTTTCTATAATGTTCCCGCCAGAAGAAAATTTCTTAAAAACAACAATGTAGAATTCAGACATGTTATCGATGAATTCCAGCGTGTTGCCCTGGCTCATGAAAATCTGGAATTTTCTTTATTTCATGACGATGAGCCGGTATTCAGATTAAGAAAAGGAAGCCAGATGCAGCGTATTGTAGATATTTTCGGAAGAAAACTGCAGCCGCAACTGATTCCTATCAAAGAAGATATTACCTGGTGTAAACTTCACGGATTTGTTGCCAAACCGGAAGGCGCCAAGAAAACCAGAGGCGAACAGTTTCTTTTCGTTAACGGAAGATTCTTTAAAAGCCCATATTTTAACAAAGCGGTTCAGGAAGCTTTTGAAGGGCTTCTTATGCCGGGTTACGTGCCTACTTTTTTCCTTTTCCTGGAGCTTGATCCGGAAAAGATTGATGTGAATATCCACCCGCAGAAAACAGAAGTAAAGTTTGAGGATGAACACCTTATTTTTGCATTGCTGCGTTCAACGATAAAAAGATCTTTAGGAATTTATAATGTAGCGCCAAGTCTTGATTTTGAAAGAGATCCCGAGTTGGATGATATGATGCAGAATACCTTTCCAAGTAAGGCGAATAGCAGAGGAGGAACCCTGAAAATGCCTGAAATTATTGTCGATAAAGACTATAACCCATTCCTGGAAGAAAAGCAGTTTATGCAAACCGAAATGCAGAATCTTTCGGAAATGTATTATCAGAATATTGCTGCCGAACCATCTAAGATCAATTTATTCGAAGACGAAGATTTTGATGAAGATCTTATGAGGCTTCCGAACGGATACTGGCTCTTCAATAAAGGCGACAAAGTGTTGATGCTTGATCTCGGAAGAATGCACAGGCTGATGGTTTCAGAGCATAACAAACCTCTGAAAAAAGGAACAACCAACAGTCATTCCCTGCTTTTTTCGTTAGAATATCATATGAATGAGATTGAAAAGAATAAATATCAATCGATCAAAAAATATCTTCCGACCCTGGGATTTGAAATGAAAATTGCTCACGAAAATGTACTGAGCATTGATGCCGTTCCTGAAGGCCTGAAAGAAACGCAGGTAATGAAATTCCTGGAAAATCTTTTTGATATCCTGGAATATAAAACGGAAGAAGAATTTTTACAGTTCTATCACAACCAGTGGAACAAAATGCAGTCGAAATCCAGATTCGATTTTATTTATAAAAAAGATGCGGAACAGCTTATTAAAGACTTTACAGCATTAGGCTTTCCGGAATTTTTACCAAACGGCAAAAGATGCTTCTTTGAAGTTCCGTTTAATGATTTTAAAAACAAATTTTAAAAATGTTTAACAATATACCACCGATTACAAGAAATATTATCATTATAAATGTCATAATGTTTATTGCCACATTTTTTCTTCCACATTTAGATGATATACTTGCAGCTTATTACCCTTTTTCACCCAACTTCAGGTCATGGCAGATCATTACGCATATGTTTATGCATGGAGGGTATATGCATATCATATTCAATATGTTTACGCTTTTTAGTTTTGGACCGATTCTAGAGCAGGTTTTAGGTGAGAAAAAATATCTAATTCTTTATTTTGTCAGTGGTTTAGGTGCTTTTGCGTTATACAATCTCTGGAATTTTGTAGAAGTGCAGCAGGTATCAGCAGCTTTGGAAAATTTGGGAGTTAATGTAGCCGATATATACACGCAAGCAAGTATTAGTTATACAGGAAATGTTGGTGCCAATATAAAAACACCTGAACAAGTTGAACTTTTTAGAACATTATATTCTATACTAAGATCTCCTATGTTAGGTGCCTCTGGAGCAATTTTCGGTGTGATAGCAGCTTTTGCAGCTCTGTATCCTGACGCAAAGATTATGATTATGTTTATTCCGGTTCCTGTAAAAGTAAAATATATATTGCCAATAATTATTGTAGTTTCTATATTTTTAGGTATTTCCGGAAATGTAGGCGGTATTGCCCATTTTGCACATGTAGGAGGTGCTTTGGTAGGATTTCTTCTGGCGATGATCTGGAAGAAAAAATTATACAGAACCCATTAATACGGTCTGATGAAAGTCTTCCGTCTTATATTGCTGATTCTGCATGTTGGAATCCTGTTTTTATTGCTAGGCACCTTACTGAATGCTTATGTTCCGCCTAAAATATTTCCATGGTTTAATCTGCTTTCGTTAGGATTTCCTTTTCTTATGATTTCCTATGTCGTACTGACCTTTTTCTGGATTTTCAGCTGGAAGAAAAGAGCATTTGTTTTTATGCTATTAGGACTGTTTTTTCTGAATCCTGTAAAAAGATGGATCAATTATTCTTCTGATCCAAAGGAAACAGCCGATCTTAAAATTGTGTCTTTTAATACCAGAGGGGGTATTATGGGTGTGGAAGAGATTAATAAATACTTGGGAACTCTTGGAGCAGATGTTATTCTTTTACAGGAAAACCCAGGTGATGGATTTGATATGAAAGGGTATGAGAAAAAAAATAACGGTGGGGGCATTACTGTATTAACAAAATATAAGATTATAAGCTGGAAGATTATTGAACCTAGTAGTGGAGATTCAAGGATACCCGGAACCCAAACAGACATTGAAATAAGAGGGAAAATATACAGATTCATTAATGTATACCTTCATCCGTTTAAGTTTGAAAAAGAGATGGTTAAGCTTAACGGAAATACTGATGCAGATGAAGAAAAGGTGAAGAATATTGTAGGGAGACTTATTCCTACATTCAAAAAACATCAGGATCAGATTGCAGTTATCCGGGATGCTGTTGAAAATTCACCATATCCTGTTATATTATCTGGCGATTTTAATTCGGTTCCGAATTCTTATGAATATTACCACTTGTCGGAAGGTTTGGAAGATGCATTTTTTACAGTTGGTAAAGGCAGTGCAACCAGCTTTCATGATTATAAATTTCCGATTAGGATTGACTATGTTTTTTCATCAAAATCAATAACTCCAATCAGTTATAAAGTAGACCGTTCTGTGGATATTTCAGACCATTATCCGGTGATTGCTACATTTTCGTTACAGAAATAATAATCATAAAGTTAGTTAAAATTATTAGTCTTGGTAGGGTTTTTGCTTAAAAAACAGGGTACCCAGACTGTTATTTTCATGAAGCTGAACCATATACTATTATTTTCACATATTGCAGTTGTTGTCCTTCTGTTATGTACACTAGGAAACGCATGGATTCCGCCTAATATTTTAGGAAATTTAAACCTTCTTTCTCTAGGTTTTCCTTATCTCATTGCTGTTCATATTATATTTACAGTGATTTGGATTATTCAAAGAAAAAAAATAGCTATTGCTTTTGCACTAGGAACCCTTATTTTCTATAACCCCATAAGAAGATGGGTTAATTTCTCTCCCAAAACAGAAAATCAAAAGTCAATCAGAGATATTAAAGTCCTTACTTTTAATGTAAAGTACGGTGATTTCGGATGGGACAAGGTGAAAAAATACATCAGAGAGCAGGATGCTGATATCATCCTTGTTCAGGAAAAAGATACCAATAGAGCATTAAGAAAGGATATGGTGAAATATCCTACCGTTATCCTGAAAACAAAACACCGTATTGTAAGACAGGCTGAACTTATTGAGGATAAATCGAGAGGTAATTCGTTTTATGCGGATATTGATATCAACGGAAGGATTATAAGGGTTGTGAATGTCTATTTAGAACCTTTCAGACTTCATAAATCAATGCTTCAGTTTGATGGATTTGGGAAAGAACAAGGTAAAATATCAACGCTGCTTGCTCATATGACGCCCACTTTTAGGGCTCATGAAGAACAAATTAAAAAAATCAGAAAGGCTGTAGATTCTTCACCTTATCCTGTGATTTTGGCAGGTGATTTTAACTCTGTTCCCAACTCTTATGAATATTATAATTTAGGAAAAGATCTTCAGGATGCTTTTCTAACGGTCGGAAACGGTATTTCTACCAGTTTCCATGATTATAAAGTGCCTTTGAGAATTGATTATATCTTCAGTTCTAAATCACTTATTCCTTTGACTTATAAAGTAGATCAGTCTGTGAAATTATCGGATCACTATCCTGTAATTGCGGAATTTCTGCTAAATTAGTTCCATGAAAAATTTAGTATTTACGGTTTTCGTTTTTTCAGTTGTATTGACGGCTTGCTCTAAAAAAGAAACAGCCGGATTTGCTGCACAGGAAGACGTAAAGGTGCAGTATGATACTGCCGCCATTGATTCTTTTTCGAATGGTGCTGCTTCAATGGATGTTGTGCGCCGTATCAAAATGTCTTCACAAAAGTATCAGGACTCCCTGAAACAGGCAAAAATACTTCAGGACCAGGAAAAAAAGCTTAAAGAAGAGCTTGAAAAAGATAACAAGAAAAAGCTTGAAGAAGAAAAGAAGAAAACGGACGAAGGAAAACAAAAAGCTTCCGCTGCTTCCACACAAAATGAAAACAAAAACCAATAAAAGTTTTTATATTTAAAACCATCATAAAAAATATATAATATGAAAAAACAAATCTTAACAGTAATGGCAGTCGCTGCATTTGCTGTATCATGTACGAAAACAACGACAAAGACAGAACAGGTAGAAAATCCTGATGGATCAGTTACCACCACCAGTACAACTGTTACCCAAGGTTCAGATGCTCTGGATACTGCGAAAATTAACAAGACAAAAGAAGATGTAAAGTCGAAAGTTGATGAAGCGGGAAATAAAATCGATAATGCTGCCCAGAAAGCAAAAGAAGATATCAAAGCAAAAGCTGATGAGGCTGGTAATAAAATAGACAACGCTGTACAGAAAACGAAGGAAGATCTTCATAAAGCCGGAAAAGACATTAAATCCGGAGCTAAAGAAATCGGAAGCGATGCAAAGGGAGCAGCCGCAAAAGGTGCTCAGAAAGTGGAAGATGGCGCTAAAAAATTAAAAGAAGATTTAAATAAATAACGAAATGAAAACCGGCAGCCTGATCAGGCTGCCGGTTTTTTTATTGATTAAGTTCCAGTAAAGGATCTATGTATTCTCTGTCGTTGCTTAGTCTTGGTACCTTATTCTGACCGCCCAGCTTTCCTTTAGATTCCAGCCAGTTATAGAATAGGTTAGGTTTGGCAATATGAACAATAGGTTTCTTAAGCGTGATATTGTTGTATCTTTTTGCTTCATAGTCAGAATTCACCGTTTTTAAATGCTGGTCAAAAGCATCTACGAAACGTTCTAAATCATCAGGAGTTTGGCTGAACTCAAAGATCCATTCATGGGCACCACTTTCATTTTCTTTCATAAATACCGGAGCTCCTGTGAAATCGGTAATACAAGCTCCTGTACTTTCGCACGCCATGGAAATTGCAGACTCTACATTAGTAATCATCAGCTCTTCTCCAAATGCATTGATATAATGTTTAGTTCTTCCCGTAATTTTTATCCTAAAAGGGTTTGTGGAAGTAAATACAACCGTATCTCCAATGAGGTATCTCCATAAACCACCGTTCGTGGTAATGACCATAGCATAATTCTTACCTACTTCAACATCTTCTAAATTAACTGTTTTCGGATCTGAAGAATGGAAATGTTCCATAGGGATAAACTCGTAGAAAATTCCGTAATCAAGCATCAACAGCATTTCATCACTGTCAGATCTGTCCTGGATACCAAAGAATCCTTCAGAAGCATTGTAAATTTCGTAGTAATTGATGTTTTTTCCGATGATCTGCTTGTATTGCTCCCTGTAGGGCTTAAAACTGATTCCGCCGTGAAAAAACACCTCTAAATTAGGCCACAGCTCGGAAATATTGTTAATGTCGGTTTCCTTTAGCACTCTTTGCAGAAGAACGAGCATCCAGCTGGGAACTCCCAGGATACTTCCCACATCTTCATTTTTCACTTCAGAAGTAATCGCTCTCAGTTTGCTTTCCCATTCACCCATTAAAGACACCTTTTTGCTGGGAGTCGTTGTTATTTCTACCCAAAACGGAAGGTTATCAATTAAAATGGCCGAGAGATCACCAAACTTGGTGTTGAAATCAGCATAGAGTTCAGAACTTCCTCCCAGACGTAGGTTTTTATTGGTGAAAAGCTGGTTTTCCGGATGGTTGTTGGCATAAATCGAAACCATATCTTTTCCGGCTTTCATGTGGCAGTATTCCAGACTTTCCGCAGAAATGGGAATAAATTTACTTTTGGCATTGGTGGTTCCCGAAGATTTTGCAAAATGCTTGATGTATCCGGGCCAGCTTACGTCTTTTTGCCCCTGGCGTGCTTTTTCAATATAAGGTTCAAAATCTTCATAAGAAACGATAGGAACCTTGTTTTTGAAGTCCTGATAGCTGGAAATGGAATTGAAGCCATATTTTCTCCCATATTCAGTATCCTCGGCATGAAACAGTTGGGAAAATAAGATACCCTTTTGTGTTTCAATGGGATGGTCCATGAAATTTTGTATCTGATCTATCCGCTGACGGATAAACCAATTGACTACCGTATTGAAAAGTGCTTTCGTTGCCATTCCAACAAATATAATGATATTTGATTTTTTGCAAGAGTTTTTTTACAGGATTACATAAAAAAACCGCTACAAATTTGTAACGGTCTATATTTAGATTTATTGTTTCTTAGCAATACTCATCGTAAGCAGCCTGTAGATTGGCGGCAATTGCTCCTGCAGGATTTCCTTCAATGTGATGTCTTTCCAGCATATGAACCAATTCTCCGTCTTTGAAAAGCGCTACACATGGAGAACTTGGAGGGAAAGGAGCCAAGTGCTTTCTTGCTTCAGATACAGCTTCTGTATCAAAACCAGCGAAAACCGTTGTTAAATGATCAGGTTTTTTATCTCCTGTTAAAGAATACACCACTCCAGGTCTTGCAGCACCCGCTGCACATCCGCATACAGAGTTGATCACTAATAGAGTCGTTCCGGACTGCTTTAATGCTTCTTCTACTTTTGCAGGCGTTGTTAAATCTTCGAAACCTTTATCTGTAAGTTCAGCCTTCATAGGCATCACTAAATCTGTTGGATACATATTTTTGTTTTTTAAATCTATGCAAAGTTAAACAATTCTTTACGTTTGTTCAATATATAAAAACTATTAGCCGATTAGGAAAACAAAATTAACTAGATATTAATTATTTAACAATATTCAAAAAAAAGTGAATTAAGTATATGTATAATTGAAAATAATTACTAAATTTGAAATGATTCTAAAAACAAATAACCATGAAAAATACATTTATTGCTTTCCCTCAAGCAAATGAATTTTTTAGTACTGACCGAAGGCGCTGATAAGAATGTGCCCTTTCCGTTTTGAGTAAACCGGAATAATGATCTTGAATATCCCAAAATGAAGCCCGAAACTTTTCCAGTTTCGGGCTTCTTTAATCAAATCGATATGCAAAGGATGTATATCCGTACAATAAAATAGTTAATGGTTGTAATGGAGGAGAATTTTCATCCATTCCCCAGAACTAAGAAAGGAGTTTTTTTGCCATTTCGGAGATGCTTTTTCCATCTGATTTTCCGGCAAACGTTTTTGAGGCAACTCCCATTACCTTTCCTAAATCTTTGATAGATTCAGCGCCGGTTTCTGAAATAATTTTCTTCATTTCAGCTTCCAGTTCTTCTGCAGAAAGCTGCTGAGGCAAGAATTTCTCAATAACTTTCATCTGAGCATCTTCTACTTCTGCCAAGTCATTTCTGTCTTGTGTTGCAAACTGTTCGTAAGAATCCTTACGTTGTTTGATCATTCTCTGTAAAATAGCAATTTCCTGCTCTTCTGAAACTTCTGCACCTCTGGCTTCTGTTTTTAGAAGAAGAATCTGTGATTTCACCGCACGAAGAGAATCCAGAGCTACTCTGTCTTTCTCTCTCATTGCTGTTTTTATAGCTTCGCTAATTATAATTTCTAGTGACATATTCTTTTTATTGACCAAGCAGTTTTATAAGCCCGGTAGTGTTTGTAACTGTTGCAAACTCATTATTTAAACATGCTAATTCCATGTTATGAATGTCTTGAGCCGAATATTTTTCTCCATTGATTCCAACTCTGTCAAATGTCGCACATGCATCTTCAATAAGATAGGTAGTAAAACCGAAATTACCGGACATTCTTGTCGTTGTACTTACACAATGTATCGTTGTAAGACCTGTTATAACAATGTTTTCTATGGATAACTTATCTAAAGTCTCTTTTAAATTGGTTCCAATAAAACTGCTGTTAACATTCTTTTTAATTAGATATTCGTTTTCTAAAGGAATGAAATCATCTTTTAATGCATTTCCGGCGTTGCTTTCGTGTAACAAAGATTGAGGATCTTCCGAGCAATGCTGAATAATAAAAACAGGTAACTGCTGCTTTCTGAAAACTTCGAGAATTTTCTTTGCATTTTCTTCAGCCATAGGGTTGTTTCTGTTTCCTCCCCAATATTCTGTATCGTCAAATCCTTTTTGGATATCTACGACAAGAAGTGCTGTATTTTTGTTTAATGATTTCATTCTTTAATTCAAAAACTAATCAACATCTTTATTTAAAAATCTGTTTTCTCTGATTTGCATAGAACCGTTGTTATCAGACAAATAGGTATTGATATTTTGATCTGAAGCATTGGTTCCGTCAAGGGAAATATTTTTTCTCTTGAAAGCAGGAACAGATTCAAATTCATTAGACGCATCAAAACTCTGATAGCGTGAATTGAATTCTTTTAATTTATTTCTTCTTTCAATCACTCTTTCCTGCTCTGCAGTTTTATTCACAAAAGTGAATTCTGTTTCATCAGTTTTTGGAGTTTCAATTTCTATTTTGTTCTCAAAAGTTGGTCTTTCTTCAGTTTTCGGACTTTCTTTAATGGTCTGCTGAAAGATATTTTCTGCTCTCTGAATAGGCTCTTCCACTACCTGGCTTACCGTATTCGTTGGCATGCTTGCTTCCGCTTTTGGATGTCCGTAATCTGTTTTAGACTCATTAACCGGCTCATTCACGAAAAAACTGAATTCAACAGGTTTTTCCTGAGAGTATGAATTGGTAGTAGGCTCTTCTTTTTTGTTGTCAAAATCAAAGGTGAATGATTGAGTTTCCAGGTCGTTGGACTCTTCTTCTTCATCATCGATAGAGAATAGACTGAAAGCTTCTTCCTGATCCTGTTCTTCATCGTTTCTCCAGTGCTGCGCAACATCTCCTACCGTATCTTCCTCTCTTTCAGAGAATTTTATTTCTGTGGTAACGTCCTCATCGCCAATAATCATTTTTTTTTCAGAAGAAGACATTTTGAAGTTCTGAGTATCCTGATCTTCATCGTCTAGTCTGAAAAGGTTTTTACCTCCAAAATCATATCCTGGCTCCGGTGCAGCTTCTCTTTCTTCTCTTGATTTAAAAGGAGAGGCTTTAGACGGATCCAATCTGTCATTTAATCCAATTCTGATTTTTTCTGTAGTACCGGCAAACTTTTTATTGTCGTTTGAGAACCCTGTTGCAATAACAAGAACACTTACTGCGTCTCCTAATTCTTCATCAGCTCCTACTCCGAAAATAATATCTGCTGTATTTCCAGCTTCTTTCTGGATGTGGTCCATGATGATACCGATCTCATCCATCGTTACTTCTTCAGCACCGCTTCTGATCAACAATAATACATTTTTGGCACCTGTGATCTTATTGTCATTCAATAATGGTGAATCCAATGCTTTTCTTACTGCTTCTGCAGCTTTATTTTCACCTGAAGCAGATCCTGTAGACATCAATGCTGTCCCAGAATTTTGAAGCACAGATTTAGCATCTCTAAAGTCAATGTTTACATCAAAATATCCTGTAATAACTTCTGCCATCCCTTTGGCTGCATTGGTTAATACTTCATCGGCTTTTGAGAAACCCTGTTTGAATCCAAGGTTTCCGAACTGCTGTCTTAGTTTATCGTTATTGATTACAATTAATGAATCAACATTATTTCTTAGTTTGTCAAGACCATTTTCGGCCTGCTCAAGTCTTCTTTTTCCTTCGAAACTGAAAGGAACGGTAACAATTCCTACCGTTAAGATGCCCATGTCTTTTGCCACTTTAGCAATAACAGGAGCCGCACCAGTTCCGGTTCCACCGCCCATTCCGGCAGTGATAAAAACCATTTTGGTATTTTGTCCCATAGCCGCTTTGATTTCTTCAATGCTTTCGATGGCTGATTTTTCTCCTACTTCAGGATCAGCACCTGCACCGAGCCCTTCAGTGATGGTTGTACCCAACTGAACTTTATTAGCAACGGGGTTATTATCCAACGTTTGAGCATCCGTGTTACAGACCACGAAATCAACTCCGTGAATACCTTTTTCGTACATGTGCTTTAGGGCGTTGTTTCCACCGCCACCTACACCAATTACTTTTATGATTGATGAATTTCCTTTTGGTAAATCAAATGAAAATCCTTGTGTGCCTATATTTTCCATTATGTCTGTATTTACTATTCTACTTCTTCAAAGAATTTTTTAACTTTTTCCATAAGCGACTGTCCGAAAGTAAGTCTTGCCGCTCTTTTATTTTCCTGTTGTTCTCTTGCTGTTTCCTGTTCCTGAACAGGCGTCGCTGGCTGGGGAGCAACATTGGTGTCAACTGTTTTTGCTGCCACTTCTAGTTGCTGTTTTTCCAGGACGGCTTCTTCTTCATCTATGATTATCTGCTTTTTGTCGCGGATTTTTAAACTTTCCATTAATAACCCGATAGACGTTGCAAATTCAGGACCTTTTAAGAACTGGTTTTTATCGTTAGCAATATATTCGTTAGCGAAACCTATTCTGCTGTCGAAACCTGTGGTATAATTAGCAAGCTGACGAAGGTATTTCAGGTTGGAACCACCTCCTGTCAGAACAATTCCAGCTATCAATTTTTTCTTTTGTTCGAAAGCGCCATAGGCTTTCAACTCTGTATTCACCATTTCCAGGATTTCTTCAACCCTTGCATTGATAATCTGTGCCAAGGTTTTAAGAGAAATCTCTTTGTCTGGTCTTCCGTGAAGTCCCGGTATTGTTACAAAGGTACTGTCTTTTTCCAGTTCGGGAACGGCAGAACCAAATTTTACTTTCAGTTGTTCTGCGTGTTTTTCTATAATGGAACAGCCTTCTTTGATATCTTCCGTAATAATTCCGCCACCGTAAGGGATGACACAGGTATGACGAATGATATTATCTTTAAATATAGCGATATCTGTTGTACCACCACCTATATCTACGATGGCAACACCCGCTTCTTTTTCTTCTTTGGTAAGAACGGCTTCTGAAGACGCCAGAGGCTCTAAAGTAAGCGCTTCCATTTCCAATCCGGCTTCTCTTACACATCTTGCAATGTTTCTGATGCTGCCCATTTGTCCTACGACAACGTGGAAATTGGCTTCTAAACGTTTTCCGTGCATTCCTACAGGTTCCTGAATTTCACCTTCGGAATCCACTTTATATTCTTGAGGAAGGACATGGATAATTTCTTCTCCAGGAAGCATAACCAGCTTTTTTACCTGATCTTTTAAAGCTTCTATATCGTCATCCGTGATAAATTTATCAGGATGTTCACGCATTATATAATCGGAGTGCTGCAGAGAGCGGATGTGCTTTCCTGCAATACCTACAGTGACTTTTCGGATGGGAACACCAGCACTGGACTGTGCTTCAGACACAGCAGCCTTGATGGAATTAATGGTCTGCGAGATATTGTTCACAATACCTTTGTGAACGCCAAGACTTTTGGCCTTTCCTACACCGAGAACTTCAATCTTCCCGTGTGCATTCCTCCTTCCGACAATCGCGACTATCTTTGTTGTCCCGATGTCCAGACCTACTGAATACTCTTGATTTTCCATTTTTTATATCGATTTGATTTTTTTTATGTTTTTTTTCAGTCTTTAATTTTAATACAGAAGCAGTAGCACTTGATTTGTTATTATACTACCGTTTCCGGGTTTTCTATTCTATTTTCACTTTTGCCTTTGCTTTGGGCGCCGGTTTTTTTTCAGTCTTTTTTTGAGTTTCTTTTGGTTTTGTTGCTATTTTATTTTTTTTACTTTCCTTTGGTTTTGATGAGGTTTTGACTGCTTTTTTAGTCTCTGCCAGTTTATTGGCTGCTTCCGGCTTTTTTGCGACAGGAGTAGGAACTTTTGCCAGTTCTTTATTTCCAGCCATTAAAATACTGTCATTTCCTTTGAAATTCGGATTTAAAGTGGTGACAATCTGGTTTTGATATTTCACAGAAATCATATTGTATTTTTGCGGATCCTGATACACCATGTACTTCTCTATGAACGCTTTGAATCCTTTTACTTTAAATTCTATATTATCCAGATCTCCTATTTCCACTTTATAGTTGCCTTCGCTGGTCAACAGGTTATAATCATCTTTATATTTTGAGATGCCGATGAAGTATTTTTTACTAAAATCATCTTTATCAATTTTTTCTACCAGCTCAGCCAGCTTTTGATATTCATCGGGCTGTACATTTCCAGTTACGAGCATGCAAGGGTGAGAATAGGATCTTGAAATCGGAAATTCTATTCCTTTTTCATCGACATAAAAGTCTTTTCCATCTTTATTCAGCCTGAAAACAGGGACTCTTTGTTTAATATCCAGATTAAGTTTTCCGTTTAGATTCAGATATACATTCGCACTGTCTACAGCTGGAAGCGAATTGATTTTCATTTCCAGTGCGGGAATGTCAAGATCTCCAACGTTCCTTGATGGATTTTCTTTATGTACGATGTCTTTGATATCATTTTCATCGATAAAATAGACCGGAGTTTTCTCATTCATTTTTACAGAAATTTTGTTATCCGTAATCTTCTGGCTGCCGAATCTCTTCAGGGAGAAACTAAGCAGAAAACCAAGGAGGATTACTGTGATAGCAATTTTTAATATTCTGTATTTATTCTTCATAATCTAGTATACAATGTAAAAAATATAATGCACTTATTTGTTTTTATATTTATTTTATTTTTAATTTTTGACTTGTTTGTTGCTGTTTTCTATAATTTGTTTTATTCAGCGCTTAACCATTCTACAATAGGATCATACAGGGTGTCTATATTTCCTGCTCCAACGGTAAGAAGGATGTCAAAATCTTTTCCTTTTATTGTTGCAAACGCATCTGATAATGCGGATACTTCTTTTTGTTCTAACTGTACTTTTTCCAACAGCCAGCTTGAGGTAATTCCTTCAAAATTTTCCTGAAGTTCTCTTGCGGGATAGATGTCAAGAAGAACCAGTTCATCTGCTTTGCTTAAGCTTTGAGCAAAACCATCTGCAAAATCCCTTGTTCTGCTGAAAAGATGAGGCTGGAAAGCCACCAATAATTTTTTATCCGGATAAAAAGTTCTGATTGAGTCTACCACAGCATTGATTTCAGTCGGGTGGTGGGCATAATCGTCAATATAAATTTTACCGTTTTTATAGATATGTTTAGTATATCTTCTTTTAATTCCTTTAAAATTGGCAATTGCTTTCTTTAATGTTTCAAAATCGACTCCTAAATTGTTTAGAATGGCCAGAGCAACTGTTGCATTTTCTACATTATGAATCCCCGGAATGTCCCACACGAAATCCTTTACCGTTTCTGTAGGGGTATGGAAATCGAAATAGATTTTATCATAATCCATACGGAGATTGTCTGAATAGTAATCTGCTTTTTCATTAACCGCATACGTATGGTGGTTTCTGCCGATATCAATTCCTTTTCTTACAAAGAGTTTTTTGTCTTCCGGTACTAATGCCGCAAACTGCTTGAACCCTTCTTCAATATGGCTTACATCACCATAGATATCAAGGTGGTCGGCATCGGTAGAAGTTACCACCGCCCAGTCCGGAGAAAGGCTTAAGAAACTTCTGTCATATTCATCTGCTTCTACTACTGAATAGGCAGAACCGTTGTATAGAAAGTTTGATTTAAAATTCTCGGAAATACCCCCTAAAAAGCATGAAAACGGAAGGTCTGCCTCTTTACATAAATGTGAAAGCAGCGTAGAAGTTGTGGTTTTGCCATGCGTTCCTGCAACGGCAATACATTCTGTATTTTCGGTGATCAGTCCTAAGACTTTTGCGCGTTTTAAAACTTCAAAATTATTTTGGTTAAAATAATCTAAGATATCCAGCTTTTTGATCGCAGGAGTATAAATAATTAAGGTATTTTCTTTTTGAAGGGAAGTGATCCTTTCATCAATACCATCTTCGAAAACAATATCAATACCCTCATTCATTAATAATTGAGTGAGCTTAGTGTTGGTTTTATCATAGCCTAATACTTTTTTACCTGATGCATTGAAATAACGTGCCAAAGCGCTCATTCCGATACCTCCGATTCCAACGAAGTAAAAAGTTTGATATGTTTCTAAATTATTCATTTTTATTTTCTTGTATTTATGTAATATGTACAAAGTCTTTATGATGTTCTTTACTACATGTTACAATTATACTTTTTACAGTTTTTTTATTATTTCATCTACAATCTCTTTTGCTGCATTAGGCTTTGCAAAATATTCAAGATTGTTTGACATTTCATTTCTTATATTTTCATTCTCGCAGATTTCTGTCAGTGTATTCCAGAATTTTTCCTGCATTTCAGAATCTTTTACCATTTTGGCGGCATTCTTTTCCACCAGATTCATGGCGTTTTTGGTTTGATGATCCTCTGCCGCAAAAGGGAAGGGAATCAGCAAAACGGGTTTGCGGGCTACTGCCAGTTCTGAAATGGCAATGGCACCTGCTCTGGAAACGATAACATCTGCCGCAGAATAAGCGGTTTCCATATCTTTGATGAATTCCTTGATTTGAATTCCTTTGCTGGTTGCTGACTGCTGGTTGTTAGAATTTCCATCAACCGCAAACTGACAACTGTCAACAATTTCTTTATAATCAAGTTTTCCTGTCTGCCAGATCAACTGGTAGTCTTTACTGATCATCTCTTTTAAATGAGACTTCCAGGCATTGTTTAATGTTCTGGAGCCTAAAGACCCGCCTACAGAAAGAATGGTAAGTTTTTCCGTATCCAGACCCATTTTTTCTTTTGCCAGTTTGGTTTCCAGCATTCCGGAAATGATATTTTCCCGGATAGGGTTTCCTAAGAATTTGATTTTTTCAGTCGGAAATCCATCTACTTTTGGGTAGGCAGTAAAAACAGCTTTTGCTTTTTTACTTAATATTTTATTGGTTACCCCGGCATGGGCATTCTGTTCCTGAATGAAAATGGGAATTCCCAGTTTTCCTGCTTCGTATAAAGCGGGTCCGCTTGCAAAACCACCGGTTCCCACTGCGAAATCCGGAGCGAAATCTTTAATAATTTTTTTGGATCTTGATAAACTTTTTAAAATCTTAAATGGCAGTCCTAAATTGGATAACAGGTTTCCTCTGTCAATTCCTGCGATATCTATTCCTTCAATTTTATAACCGGCCTGCGGAACTTTTTCCATTTCCATTTTTCCGTTGGCACCAATGAACAAAAATTCTGCATCAGGAAATCTTTTTCTGATTTCATCTGCAATGGCAATGGCCGGGAAGATGTGTCCTCCTGTTCCGCCGCCTGATAGTAATACTTTTAATTTTTTGTTCATTTATATAATTTTTGAAATTGCTTCGTCGCTTACGCTCCCCGCAATACCATTATGCGATATCATTTATTTCTGCAACACTTTGCCTTTTGCCCATTCCTTCTTCATCGTATATCTGTATTCTGGAGCTTATATTTAAAATAATTCCCAACTGCAAATAGGTTACTAACATGGATGTTCCTCCGTAACTTATTAATGGCAGCGGCTGTCCTGTTACAGGAATCAGGTTGATGGCTACGGCTATATTTACTGAAAGCTGTATAAAAATCATCACCCCGAGACTGAGGACGAGCAGGGACCCGAAAAAGGCGGGCATCTTGCTGGCGATCATCACGATCCTTATCATCATAATTAAATAGAGACTGATCAGAAAAACAGCTCCGATTACTCCGTATTCTTCTACAATAACGGCGAAAATAAAATCGGATGCGGACTGTGGAAGCATTTGTTTTAAGGCACTTTTTCCCGGACCCATTCCTGTAATACCTCCATGCACAATGGCTGCTTTAGCCTGCATTACCTGATAGTTTTTTGCTTTTACACTTTCGTCGTCTACGTCTGCAGATTTGGCTTTACTGGAGGTAAAGGTTTCTACACGGCTCATCCATGTGTGAACACGGTTTCCACCGATCATGTTTGTATTTAAAGCAACGAGTAGAAATAAGACGATCGCAACAAATGATGCGGAGATGAATCCTGCAATATATTTCCAGTGAAGCTGGCCGATAACCAGAACAACGACAGAAACCATCAAGATCATCAACGCTGTAGATCCGTTATCTTTTGCCACCAATACAAACACAAGCAAGATAGGCCCGAATATGTACAGAATATTCTCTATAGGCAGTCTTTCCCGTGTTATTTTCTTGGTTAAATACCTGCACAGATAAATAACCAGCATTAAAAATGCAAATGATGAAGGCTGGAACGAAATAGGGGTTCCTGGAATCTTCAGCCATCGGGAAGCACTGGCTCCGTCGATGGTTTGACCTGTAAACATGGTGACTACCAGAAGAACAATCATCAGCCCGAGCAGAATACTGCTGAGTTTGCCGATATATTCATATTTTACGGTTCCCACGAGCCTCATAATTCCCAGACCCAGAACGACAAAGAACATATGTTTGATAACGTGACCTGTGGTGGTCCCGTTATTAACGATATATTCCAGATTTGAACTTGCAGAATATACAGGGAAAATAGAGAAAATGGAGATCACAAGAATGACCATCCAAAGTACTTTATCGCCCTTTAGAAATTCAACTCTGCTTTCTGTGTTCTGTTCGTCCATATTTTTGTATTCATGTATGATGTACAAAGTAAAATGTACTTTTTACACCCGACATTTTACTTTTTACATTATTTTAAAACTTGTTCTTTAAACTGACGTCCTCGATCTTCATAGCTTTTGAATAAATCAAAACTCGCACAGCATGGAGATAATAAGACGGTATCTCCTTTTTTAGCTAAAGATTTTGATATTTTTACCGCTTCCTCCATACTTGAAGTATCATATATAAATTCTTTTTTGTCTTTAAAGAAGTCTATAATTTTTTGGTTATCAATTCCTAAGCATACGATTGCTTTTACTTTTCTTTTAACCAGATCTTCAATTTCCGAGTAATCATTTCCTTTATCCAGTCCGCCTACAATCCATACGGTAGGTGTTTTCATGCTTTCTAACGCGTAATAGGTTGCATTCACATTGGTTGCCTTACTGTCGTTGATGTATTTTACTCCATTAATTTCAGTAACGGTCTCCAGTCTGTGCTCTACAGCCTGAAAAGTCATCAGTGAATTTCTGATACTTTCATTATTGATCTGTAGGATCTTACCTGCAATGGATGCGGCAAGACTGTTGGCAACGTTATGGTTTCCAAGCAAAGACAGTTCTTCAATTTTCATGGAGAATGGGTCTTCAGCTTTTACTACAATGGTATCATTGTCAATAAAACCCCCTTCATTTAATTTTTCTTTTGTTGAAAAGGGAATCATTTTCGCTTTTATTTCTAATTTTTCAAGAATATTTTTGCTCATTTCGTCATCTTTATTGTAGATAAAGAAATTATCATTTTCCTGATTTTCAGCTATTCTGAATTTTGCCAGCGCATATTCTTCGTAGTTGTAATTGTACTGGTCCAAATGATCTTGGGACAAATTCAGCAATAAAGAAATATACGGTCTGAAGTTCTGAATATCATCCAATTGGAAGGAACTTACTTCCAGCACATAATATTCATGGTTTTCATCAGCAACTTGTTTGGCAAAGCTGTATCCTATATTTCCACCCAGACCTACATTCAATCCGTCATTTTTCAGGATGTAATAGATCAGAGAGGTTGTGGTTGTTTTTCCGTTGCTTCCGGTGATGGCAATGATTTTGGCATTGGTGAATTCTGAAGCAAATTCAATTTCTGAAGAAAGTCTGATACCTTTTTCATGAATTTTATAAACAATGTCTGCCTTTTTCGGAATTCCAGGGCTTTTTACGATCCAGTCTGCATTTAAAATCCTTTCTTCGTCGTGTTTTCCTTCTTCAAATTCAATTTCATTGTCAACCAGAAACTGCTTATAGTTATCCTTAATGGCTCCTTTGTCTGAAAGAAAAACCTCCAGACCTTGTTTTTTAGCCAAATAAGCAGCTCCGCATCCGCTTTCTCCACCTCCTAAAACAACTATTTTCATATTAATTTTTTTGTAACATGTAAAATGTAAAACGTACAATGTATTTGGTGTCCTTTTACATTACTACTTTTTACTTTTTACAAAATTTATCTCATTTTTAATGTGATCAGACATACAATAGCCAGCATTACTCCGATGATAATCATTCGGTTAACGATTTTACTTTCGTGAAAACCTTCCTTCTGATAATGGTGGTGTAAGGGTGACATTTTAAATAATCTATTATTTTGGGCATATTCCAACCCATATTTTCTTTTTCTATACTTGAAGACAACTACCTGAAGCATTACGGATATGTTTTCTATCAAAAATATTCCGCAGAGTACAGGAATCATCAGTTCCTTTCTTAAAATAATGGCTAGTACTGCAATAACTCCCCCCAGCATTAAACTTCCGGTGTCGCCCATAAACACTTGGGCAGGATAGGTGTTGTACCAGAAGAATCCGATGACTGCACCTACCATTGCGACGACGAAAATGGTGGTTTCGCCCATATTGGGGAGGAACATGATATTGAGGTAATCCGCAAAAATGATATTCCCTGAAACATAGGTAAAAAATGCAAGTGCAAGCAGGATAACGGTACTTGTTCCTGCTGCCAGTCCGTCAATTCCATCCGTGATGTTGGCTCCGTTGGAAACAGCTGTTACAATGAAAATGACAATAGGTATAAAGACAATCCATGCCCATTCGTGGGCATCTTTGTCATTCATCCAAAAAAGTATTCCGCTGTAATCAAATTCATTGTTTTTAGCAAACGGAACGGTAGATACTGTGATTTTTTCTGTAGGCATAAAGTTCTGCTCTACATTGTTTCTGTTCACTACTTTAGCATCTGCATATTTTCTTTTAACGGTAATGTCCGGGTGGAAATACATCGTAATTCCTACAATCAATCCTAATCCGACCTGTCCTACGATTTTAAATTTCCCGCTAAGACCGTCTTTATTTTTTTTAACCTTTTTTAAATAATCATCTACAAAACCAATTGCTCCCATCCAAAGCACAGAGATGATCAACAGAACGATATACACATTCGTGATCCTGGTAAAAAGAAGTACGGGAATCATCGTGGCCAGAATAATGATAAGACCTCCCATAGTAGGAGTTCCTTCTTTTTGTTTTTGGCCGTCTAATCCCAGGTCGCGAACCAATTCACCCATTTGCTTTGCTCTCAGGTAATTGATGATTCTTTTTCCGTACACAAGAGCTATGGTTAATGACAACAGCACGGCCATACCGGCACGGAAAGAAATGTATTTCAACATTCCAAGTCCCGGGATATGAATTCCATGAGCGGTAAGATATTCGTATAGATAATATAACATGTTTCTTTTTTTACTGTTTTAATCAATAATTTACTTACTCATTAACTTCCAAAGCTCATTAATTACTTCTTTGTCATCAAAATGGTGTTTTACGCCATTAATCTCCTGATAGGTTTCGTGGCCTTTGCCGGCTACTAAAACGATATCTTTTGGTTCTGCAAACTTAATAGCCATTTTTATGGCTTCTCTTCTATCGGGAATTGAAGTATATTTGCTGAAGTTTTGAGGTTCAACGCCTGCTTCAATTTCTTTTATAATTTGTACAGGATCTTCTGTTCTCGGGTTATCTGAGGTGATAATTGCCAGCGTAGATTTTTTGGCTGCAATATTTCCCATTTCAGGTCTTTTGGAATGGTCTCTGTCTCCTCCGCATCCAAAAACAGTAATCAGTCTTTCGTTTTTGGTTCTGATATCATTGATGCTGTCCAGAATATTTTCCAGTGCATCAGGAGTGTGGGCATAATCTACAATAAAGAATATACCGCCATCGGATTTGAAGGTTTCAAATCTTCCGGAAACTCTTTGTAATTTGCTGATGGCCTGAAGAATTTCATCCTGCTGAAAGCCTAATTCTGTAGCAATTCCGAAAACAAGCAGCAGGTTGTAGACATTAAATTTACCAGTAAGGGTTGTCCAAAACTCTTTTCCATTGAAATTCAACAGCATACCGTTGAAATCTACTTCCAGGCTTTTTCCATGGTAATCAGCCATGGTTTTCATAGCATATGATTTTTTCTTTGCCTTTGTATTCTGAAGCATTATGTTTCCATTCTTGTCATCCACATTGGTGATGGCAACAGCGGAATCTTCCAGTTCATCAAAAAATCTTTTCTTCGTTTTCAGATATTCATCAAAAGTCTTGTGGTAATCTAAATGATCGTGGGTAAGATTGGTAAATCCTGCCACTTTAAAGTGTAGTCCTTCGATTCTGTTTTGAGAAATACCATGAGAGCTTACTTCCATGAACGCAAATTCACAGCCTTTTTCCACTGCTTCAGCCAAAATTCTGTTGATGGTAATGATATCCGGAGTAGTGTGGGTAGCCGGAATAACTTGGTCTGCAATTCTTATTTCTACGGTAGAAAGAAGTGCGGAATCATATCCTAAATTTTTGAAAACATCAAATAACAAGGTAGAGACTGACGTTTTACCATTAGTTCCCGTAACTCCGATTAATTTTAAATTTCGTGAGGGATTTCCATAAAAATTGGAAGCCAGATGTCCTAATGCTTTTGAAGAATCTTTCACTTTTACATAGGTGATGTTTTCTTCTGTTTTTTCAGGAAATTCTTCGCAAACGATTGTTTGTGCCCCTTTCTCTATAGATGATGCAATAAATGAATGTCCATCCACTACTGTGCCTCTCATTGCAATATAAAGAGAGCCTTCAGTAACCTTTCTGCTGTCGAATACCAATTCTGAAACCTCACGGGTGTTTTCACCGTGAATTTCTAAGACTGGAATTCTGTTTAATAATTCAGTTAATTGCATTTTCTTGATGCTTTACTATTTTAATTTTGCAGAGATAAATAAATTCTCTGGTTCTTACTTATTGTTGTTCCTTCTAACGGAAATTGTTCTCTAATTCTACCAACTCCTTTATAGTCAATCCTATATCCCAGGTTTTCTAACTGAGGGATTACATTTTTACCAATCAGTCCGACAAGGCTTGGCATTTGTTTATTATTGACTGTTATTTTAACATTAGGTTCAACCATTTTATTGAGGTCTACCTTTCTGTCAACCAACATTTCCTTTTCTATATTTTGAGGTGTTTTAAGGAAGGTTTTTCCTGCAATTTCCTTAAATACGGGAGCTGACACAGCGGCTCCATAAAACCCTATTGAAGTATTCGGTTCGCTGATCATTACATAGCAGGTATACTTTGGATTATCTGCCGGATAGAATCCTGCGAATGATGCGCGGTATTTCATTGGGCCGGGAAGCCAGTATTCAAATCTTGCGGTTCCTGTTTTTCCAGCCATTTTTAAATTGGGCGTGAAAATACTTCTTCCGGTTCCTTTTTCTACTGCTTTGGTTAATGCATCCGTCATCATTTTAACGGCCTTTTCTGAGGCCATTTTATTCACCATTACTTCGGGTTTAGCCTCATACATTACCTTTCCGTCTTTCATGATCTTATCAATGAAAAGAGGTTTCAGCATCTTACCTCCGTTAGCAACTCCATTATAGAAAGTCGTTAACTGCAGCAAGTTGATGTTTGATGAATATCCATAAGAAATAGAAGCGAGTGTTGCCGCATTCCATCTTTTGCTTTGAGGGGTTACAATTTTTGGTTTTGCAATCCCGGGAAGTTCAATATCCATCTTGTCAAATAATTTCCAGCGTCTTAAGTGATCAAGAAAAATCTGGGGTTTATCTGCATAATATTTTGTAATCAGCTTAGCAGTTCCTACGTTACTGGATTTCGCCAGTACATCACTGATGTCATAGGTTCCACCACCGTGGCCGTCGGAGATTCTTTGTTTGGCATAGGTCCAGACTCCGTTTCCTACATTTACCGTTGTGTTTTCATCGATAAATCCATCATCCATCGCCGCCAAAAGCGAGATGGTCTTGAAGGTAGATCCTGGTTCGATATTATCTTTTAAAGCATAGTTGTATGAATCTTCATATTCCCCGTCTTCGGTTCTTCTTAGATTTACCAGAGCACGAACTTTTCCTGTTCCTACTTCCATGACAATCACCGTTCCGTGTTTTGCTTCGAATTTGACAAGCTGCTTTTCAAGGGCAGAGTGTGCTATATCCTGAGTTCTAAGGTCTAAGGTGGTGTATACATCTTTTCCGTCAGTCGGTTCCTGTACTTTCCAGAAATCAATTGGTTTCCATTGGGAAGAATTGATTCTCTGTTCTAATCTTTTTCCGTCAGTACCTGTAAGATATTTTGAGAAAGCTCCTTCCAGACCGGCTTTAAGTTCACCATTGTCGATCCCGATGGTTCCGGCACCAATTTCTGAAGTGGCCAATTCTCTTTTATAGTTTCTGTCGACAATAAAGCCGCCTTTGTTTTTACCTTTCGAGAAAATAGGAAACTGTCTTATTCTATCGTATTCGTCGAAGTCAAGACCTTTAACCAATGTATAGTATTGGTTTTTATGCTTTTTCTGTTCGTCAAATTTTTGTCTGAATTCAGTTTTTGGCTTCCCAAACATTTTGCTTAAAGAATCTGACAAAGCGGCGATACCATTGCTGTATACGGTATCTCTCATTGTTTTGAAATCCAGGTAGATATCATAGCGCATTACCGTTGTTGCCAGGATGGAACCGTCTGATGCGAACAGATTTCCACGGGCCGCTTTTAAAGTGGCGGTACGATAATTTTTATTAATGTAATCGTCTTTAATCTCCTGAACATTGGTGTTTTGGAGAATGATGATTCTTGCTATGAACAGCACAAATACGCACAAAGCCACCACTGCGAAGAGGTAGCCCCACCTTAACGTTTTTTTACGTTTGTTATCGTATTCACTTTGCTTTTGCATCTGTACTATCCAGTTTTATTAACAGTTTATGAGGATGGTTTTCCAGGGTCATCAAAGAGTCCCTTGCTACTTCTTTCCCCAATTCAGATTCCATTTTTACTTTGATCAGCTTACTTTGTGCGTAAGCATTTCTTGATTTGTATTCTTCGGTTTCTTCTTTTAAACCGTTTACGATTTTAATTTTTTTATTCACCAGGTGATTGCTGTAGATCATCGCCATCATCAGGATAAACAACAATAAGAAATACTTATAATGTATTTTTATCTCATCCCTGTTAAGAAAATTCCCTTTTATAATGTCTATAAAAGTTAATTTCTTCTGAGGGCGATATGTTGGTCTTTTTGCCAATGTACTGTTGTTGGTTTATCGTTACCGGTTTTATTATAATTTTATTCCTATTCTCATTTTAGCGCTTCTGGCTCTGGAGTTTTCTTCAATTTCCTTATCATCAGGAACGATTGCTTTAGTTTTTACCAGTTCAAAAGTCTTTTTATAATTTCCGTAAATATCTCTGGTTGGTTCTCCTTCGAACATTCCGTTTTTCAAAAACCTTTTTACCAAACGGTCTTCCAGTGAATGATAAGAGATCACGACCAATCTTCCTTCTGTTCTTAATACATTGTAAGATTGAACCAGCATTTCTTTCAATACTTCCAGCTCCTGGTTCACTTCAATCCTGATGGCCTGAAAAAGCTGTGCATAAAACTTATTCACCTTGTGGGGGGGAAGAAAGCTGAAGAGTTTTTTCAAATCTTCAGTGGTGTTTATGCTTTTGTTTTTTCTATGATGAACAATATCTCTTGCCAGTTTTCTGGCTTCTCTTAATTCTCCGTAATAGTAAAAAATATCAGCCAGCTGCTCTTCTTCATATTCATTGATGACTTTTTTGGCATCAAGGCTCTGCATAACGTTCATCCTCATATCCAATGGAGCGTTGCTTCTTGTAGAGAATCCTCTTTCCGCTTCATCAAACTGATGGGAGGATACTCCAAGATCGGCAAGAATCCCGTCAACCTGAGAAACTCCGTACATCAGCAGGGAGTTTTCTAAAAATCTGAAATTTTGATTAACCAGCGTAAATTTGGGATCATCAATATTATTTTTAAGCGCATCTAAATCCTGATCGAAGCCGAATAGTCTTCCTTTATCAGAAAGTCTGCTCAGTATTTCTCTGGAATGACCTCCGCCTCCAAAAGTACAGTCCACATATGTTCCGTCTGGATTCGTCACCAAATCATCAACACTTTGCTTTAACAAAACGGGGTTATGATACATGTTTTATTTTTGTGTTTTTCCGCTTTTTTTATTTAGCGCGTTTATTCTTCATTGAAAGAGCCCATTACATCTTCAGCAAGGCTGGCAAAATCTGCTTCATTGGTGGATATTACCTTTTCATAGGCTTCTTTATCCCAGATTTCAAATAATTCTCCTGCACTGGTAATCACAATATCTTTCTGAAGATTTGCAAAATGAGTGAGGTCTTTAGAAATCTGTAATCTTCCAGCATTATCCAATTCTACCGTTTTTACTCCTGCCGTAAACATTCTAATGAAATCAGCATTCTTTTTAATGAATCTGTTTAGTTTATTAATTTTGCCCATCAATTGGTCCCATGCATTCATAGGATAAACTTCCAGGCAAGGTTGGAACACAGATCTCTTGACTACAAATGCCTTATCGTCGAAGTCTTCCATCTGTTTGATTAAAGATGAAGGTACTTTTAAACGGCCTTTGTCGTCAATTTTACACTCATATGTTCCTATGAAACTTTTCATTTGGGACAAATTTATATAATAATTTCCAAAATTTCCCACTTTTTCCCACTTTTTGACTTAATGTTAATAAGTTTTATTAAAGATTTAAGCATCCATGGGTAATTTGTTGATCTGTTGCCCTTTGCTCAATGTGTTATCCGGGCCATAATAAATGAGTTTTCAAAAAATATGTTAAAAAGCCTTTATTATATTATTTTTATTTTAAATTAGGCATATCAAAATATTTTTGAGGTTTAATTTGTATTTTTGCAAGGCTTTATTAAGGCATTATATGATATTTAGTACAAAAAAAGAAAAGAAATATACTTTTGTAGAGGCGGGAGAAGGACATCCATTGGTGCTGTTGCACGGTTTAATGGGTGGTTTGAGTAATTTCGATAAGATGGTGAATTTCTTTTCGGATAGAGGTTTTAAGGTGTATGTACCTCAATTACCGATTTACGATTTGCCGGTACTCAATACCAATCTTACCACGATTGCAAAATATATTATAAAGTTCATAGAAAGTCATATTTCTGAACCGGTAACCATTGTAGGAAACTCTATGGGAGGCCATGTTGGGCTCATCCTATCTTTGGCAAGACCGGATCTGGTGAAAAATCTGGTATTAACAGGAAGTTCCGGTTTGTATGAAAGAACATTCGGGGACAGTTTTCCTAGAAAGAATGACAGATCGTATATCAGAAAGAAAACGGAAGAGGTTTTTTATGATCCATCCATCGCTACTGAAGAATTGGTGGACGAGGTTTTTGGAGTGGTTAATGACAGAATGAAAGGAATAAAAACAGTTATGCTTGCCAGAAGTGCCATTAAACACAACATGCTGAATGATCTTCCTAAAATTGTAACCCCCACATGTTTGATCTGGGGAAAACAGGATAACGTTACGCCGCCTGAAGTTGCGGAGGATATGCATAAATTTATTCCCAATTCGGATCTGTTCTGGATTGATAAGTGCGGCCACGCCGCAATGATGGAAAAACCAGATGAGTTCAATGAAATTCTTTACAGCTGGTTAAAAGATAAAGTATAAAAATAAATTGAACCATTAAGAGCTTTTCTTAATGGTTTATTTTTCTAAAAAAATATTCAAGAATGGTTATAAAAACGGCAGAATTTGTAAAAAGTAGCGGAAAATGGCAGGAATGCCCTGAACCTACCATGCCCGAATACGCTTTTATAGGAAGATCAAATGTGGGAAAATCGTCATTAATCAATGCGATGATGAATAGGAAAGACCTGGCAAAAACTTCCGGAACTCCGGGGAAAACTCAGCTTATTAATCATTTTATAATAAATGAAAACTGGTACCTTACCGATTTACCGGGATATGGTTATGCTAAGGTTTCAAAAGTTATGAGAAGGGATTTTGAGAAACTGATTAATAATTATATTCTGAACAGAAAGAATCTTGTGAATCTTTTTGTGTTGGTAGATTCAAGACACAGCCCTCAGAAAATAGATCTTGAATTTATTGAATGGTGTGGAGAAAGTGGTGTTCCTTTTTCAATTGTTTTTACGAAAGCTGATAAACTGAAGCCTAATATCGCCATAAAAAATGTAGAAGATTATAAGGTTGAGCTTCATAAGACATGGGAAGATCTTCCGGAGTTATATGTGACCTCAGCCGAAAAGAAAGAAGGATGCGATGAAATCCTGAATTTTATACAAACAACGAATGAGTTTTTAAAAAACAACAACGTTAATTTTGAAGAATAATTATGATTTGGAAGATTAAAACTTTCGATGAATTCACGGTGCCAGAACTATATCAGGTTATCAAGGCCCGTGTTGATGTATTTGTAGTAGAGCAGGATTGCCCTTATCCAGATCTGGATGGATATGACCAGAGAGGAATTCACATCTGGGCAGAGGAAAATGGAGAGGTCCTGGCATATTGCCGGGTTTTTGATAAAGGCATAAAATATGACGAAACTTCTTTTGGAAGGGTGTTAACGACAGAAAAAGCAAGGGGAACGGGTTTGGGGAAACAGCTGATACAATATGCTGTTGAAACCATAGAAAACCGTTTTCATACTTCGGAAATAAGAATTTCAGCGCAGGATTATTTATTAAAATTCTATAGCGGATTCGGATTTGAAAATACCGGAAAAAAATATCTGGAAGACAATATTCCGCATACGGAAATGTTCAGAAAATAAAAAAAGCGAAGATTATCTTCGCTTTTTTTGTGGATATATGTTGAGTGTTTTTAGGTTTTACCTGTAATGGCTTTTATAATAATGGGTTCCAGATTGGACGGTAAATCGGCTGATTTTATCTGATATTTTTTGATTTTCATGTCTTTAAACCAATTTTCCCAGTATTCTTTGATCACGGCTTCTTCAAATGGATTTCCTTTTTCAGGATTAATGCCAAGCACGATGACTTCCAGATTGCTTAGATTGTCATTGGCTTTCACGAAACCAAAATTATTTTTATCAATCGCCGTTTTAAAATCAGACGTTGTTAAATGGTTTGATTTAATAAGCTTTGAGGTTAAATAAGAGGTCTTTGCTTTTTCTGAAAACTTGGAATTTTCATGATACATGTATCCGTCGGTCAGGATAAATAAGATATTCCTGTGATCTTCTTTTATACAATAATCATTGACTTTATTTTTAAAAAATTCCCAAATGTCAGAACCTACATATTTTCCGTCTTTAATTGCGGATTGATAGATGTTGGCAGGTAATTCAGAATATTTTTTTTCAACGGTATTGAAATAAGCTTTGTTGGTATTTTGGTCGAAAGAAACTTTAAGCTCTTTGGTGAAATCATTGATTTTGGGATCGGAAGGTTCGGGATTGAAGAAAACCTGCATCTGATCATTATAGGTGATGATCCTTTTTGTTTTGATGTGGTTCAGAAATCCTTTCTCGATCGCTTTAATGTATTCTATATCCCTCTGGAAATACTCCATGGTGGGATTGGGATTTGTTTTTGGATCAATCCGGTCGGATAAATCGATCAGAATACTCACATTGATATTGTTGGGGTCAGGTTCGGGAATAGCTTTCCCGCCTTTAGGATCTACAGGATCTTTACAACAGGAAGCTAAAGATATCATCAGGAATAAGTACAGTATTTTTTTCATAGGAAGTGGGTTATAAGGCGGATAAATACACTAAATTTTGATTGTCAGAGTTGGCTCCTACTTCTTCCAGATTGGTACTGTATATATCAATACAGCTGTCGATCATGGTTTGTTTTTCGGCTTTTGAAACTGCTATTCTCTCGGCAATAAACGTGACCCAGCCTTGAACATATTCTGAAGCATAGAGTTTATAATCTTTGGTCGGAATAATCACTCCGTCAATGATGTTTTGAAGCTCTTCAATCCTTCCGCGTGTTTTTATAATGAGCTCTTTGGTCGTTCCAATATTGGCAAGGATTTCTTCAATTTCTTTTTTTAGAACATTAATTTTTTCCAGCAGGAAAAGCACATTTTTCTGTCTGATTTCCTGTTCGTTTTTAATTTTATCTTTCTCCCGGTGTTCCTTCATCACAAAATCGAAAACCAGTCCCCAGATAATATACACAATGAATCCTGCGAAAATAATTCCCCAAAACTGGTTTTTAGTAAAAGCGATTTTTAGATCGAATGGAGGAGATTCAAATGTTTTGTTGAGTTCGTATAATTTAGACTCAATTTCGTACGCTAAAATAGCATCAAAGATGAATGTGACGATGAATAGCAATCCCAGTTTGATATAGTTGAGCCGTGTTTTGTTTTCTCCAAACATATGGATCAAAAATCCCAGCCCTAAGAAAACGGATGGAATCAGAGTGACAAAAGCACCTTCTATTACTCCTTCATTCCAGGCTTTGCTGAACGCCTGTGCATCTAACACACTTTGAATCACCGTACTTTTTGCATCAAAACTTTTAAAAAACGCCGAATAAGAAGTCGAAATATAAAATGTTAGTAGATATAAAGTGATGGGAATGAGTAGAATAGCGCCAATCCAGAATTTTGTGGAAGCTCCTTTTGTAGCTTTTACGTTGTACTTTTCCGGGTTTCTAGGTAAATCGTTGATCTCTGCTTTTAAATTTTCAATTTTATTTTGATGGTCTTCAATTTCCGTGTTTTTGTTGGTAAGCTGTTCTTCTTTTGTTTCCAGAGAAACGGTCAGTGCTTTAATCTCTGTTTCTCTGTTTTTTTGTTCGTTAACGTAAGATTCTTTGAGTTTTTGCTGCTTTTCTACCATTTCTTTTTCCTCATTCTGAAATTTGGAGTAGACAGCATCCAGACAAATGAAGAGCGTTGTATGATTTCCGTTATTTCTGGAGCTGTCTCTGTAGCCGGATTCATGGTAGGTTCGTTTCCTGCTTTCCTCAGGGGATTCTGCATTGGGGTCAATTTCCGGTTTGGGAGATTCCTCTTTTGGAGTTTCAATGGGAATTGATTTTAATTTGAATAAATTTTTAATATTGGTCGTCATGATCAGTTAGTTTTTTAATTCGTATAAAATATCTGTTTTATTTTTTCCGGTTTTTACAGAGGTTATCAGATAATCGACAATCGCTTTTACGTTTTCTTCCAGGAATCCAAACATCAGAACATATTTTTCCATTGCAGAATATTCGTTCGGAGAAATTACTCCGTCTGCCCAGATCATTACGGTGAGGTCATAGAGATAGTCTACTTTTTCTTCAATCGTCTGGGGAACGAGCGATTTAAAATTGATGGGATTTAAAAGAATTTCGTCCAGGTTTTTAGGGGATATGCCTCTTTCTTCCGCGCATTTATAAAGCATTTTCAGTTCCAGGGCACTGAAATCATCATCACAGATGGCCATCTGGTACAGTCTTAAAAAGTGTGCTTTAAGATTTTCGGTAATTTGAATATGTTCCATAGTTGGATTAGTTTTCTCTTGGGTTTTTAGGATTAATAATGACATCCCGGGAATGGAATCTCTGATGGGTAGGGTGTGCTATGGTTTCTTCCGGAGTTTCTGTGATTTCTTCCTTTTTTTCTTCCGGTTTTTCAACAAAAGCAATCAGCAGAAAGAGAATTCCGGTGATGATATCCATAGGAATCCATATACTTTTTCGATAGAGATAAATCGGAAAAACAGGGTTGAAAAGGATAAGGATGAAAAGGAAAATCAGACTGAAATAATATTGCTTAAAACGGACTGCATTATACAAAACGAGTAAAGCACCCATGGAGATCAAAATTCTCAAAATAGTATAATATTCTATAGGAAGTCTGAAAACAGCTACGAAACAACAGATTGCACATAGGGTAAGAAAAGGTTTCATTGTAGCCTTTCTTTAGCTTCAACTTGTTCTTCATACCAAAACTTTTGAGTGCTAAAATCTAGCGGCCAATCTTTCTCCGCTTGTCTTTTGATAGAATTATCTTCAATTGTTTTCATATATTCATAGGATTCTACCTGCTCATTTATCCAGAATTCCTGCGTTGAATAATCATTTGGCCAGTCTTTTCTGGCTTTTTCTTTTAATTTTTCGATGATCGCCTCTTTTTCAGGGTCTGATTGTACTTCTATTTCTTGAGGATGAACTTCCGATGTTTCCAGTGTTTGTATTCTTTTTGACAATCGGGAGTTTTTTTTATCATCCATACTTCCGAATGCTATGAAAATAAAGAATACAAAAAATCCGGCTGAAATGTAATGATTAAATTTTTTCATAATTGTTAGTGTTAAAGATTAATGCGTTAGACTTATAAAAAGGGAGTGCTGCTCCGAGGAAATAAAAGATGAGATCAATAAGATCAAAAGTTCCCGGTATTACTTTGAAAAGCTGCAAAAATTCTGAAAGTAAGGCCATACACGGGAGGCTGAAAATCCAAAAAAAACTCTGATTGTTTATTCGGTGTTTCCATATTTCAAGCATTAAGGCTGTATATGAAAATAGCCATAAACCATCTGGAAGACTGTATTTAAACCAATGGAAAACGCGAAGAGTATTTCCGAAATTATTTACTGAATGCACTTCATTTACAGACCTTAGCCAACTGAACATAAGGAGTTGATCGGAGCGAAATATTATGTATATCATCCCTCCGAAAGCGACAGGAAGTAAAAGAATGAATATTTTCTTTTTCAGTTGCATTATTTTACATCTTTGTAATAGACATACCCAACCTTTCCGCTTTTTTTCACCTGTACTTTATACCAGGAATTTTGTTTGGATAGCTGCTTTAATTCTGTGTTTTTTGGAACGGTCTCTATTATTTTAGAGTTTAGAAAAGGCTTTTCATAAATTTTGGTAACGGCAACTCCTGCAAAATACCGGTTGTTGGTATTGATGTTGATTTCATCAATCCGGATTTTTGGAGAATGATAAGACTTGCTTTTTTGGGTGTAATGGGAATCTGGAGAAGCTTTAGATTTCTTTTTCTTTGAAGATGATTTCTTTCCATAAGAACCACCACTGCATACACCACAGCTTCCCCCGGAAGAGCAATGAGCGCAGCCTGTGCAATTGGAACAGGCGCTGCAGGATGCAGAACCGGTACATCTTCCGCCATGATGTGAGCTTTCGGAATCAGAAAGGCTGAAAGAAACAGCTGTAAATGTACCGATGCATAGAATGAGTATAGAAATGAACGTTTTCATGGTTTTTTACATTAAATTATATATTGGTTTTCAATGGTTATGCTTCAATAGAAGACTGGTTTATGACATGCTGATAAAAGTGTCATGCATCGAAATCTCTCTCATAGCCTGCACTTTTATATGATCATTCATCTTTCCGTATTGCCGGATGGAACTGGATAATCCTATTGCCAAAACTTCTGCTTCGTTTCTGTTCAGGCTTAATGCATAGCTTTTGTTCTGGACGATCAATTCAAAGCTGCCCCACTGAAATTCGTGGGATATCAGTTTATTAAATGGGATCTGAAAGCTTTTTGCTCCTGCATTGAAGACGATTCTGGAATTGGTTAAAAATAAAGTACCGGGATAGGTTTTTCTTACCTGCTCTTTTACCGGACGATATCTTCCGCCGCCCACTCTGGCGCTTACTCCTTTTGTTATTCTGAAAGAAACACTGGTACTGGAGCGGGAATATCCTGCATGGACCAATTTGTTTTCAATCAACGTGGCATTGAACTGCAGATAGCCTGTTTCATCTCTCATTAATGTGATGGGAGGATTGTAAAGAGTGGGAAAGATTCCATGATCTAAATTCCATAATAATTTGGCGCGCATCAGCTGTCTGATTTTTTTGTCAGAAATCAATGTTTTAATATTCTGATGATTAATTTTCAAATCACGGGTAGTCTGCACTAATTGGGTTTCCTTCGAAGGAGAAAGACGGCTGTCTGAAACTTTTTCGTCCAATATTTTATTAAATAATGACACTGCAATTTTTTGCTTAATGGCTTCTGTTTGTTGCAATGGGAATTGAAGAAAAGCCGCAATCGTCATAATCTGCTGATTTTCCGCATCGGTCAATACATTATTTTCATAGCATTTCTGAATTAAAGTGCTAACCGTTTTTTCAGCAATTTTCTTTTTTTCCAGAGAGATTTGTTCATCAGATAAGCTGAAATAAAGTTTAATGCTGTTCAGGGCTTGGATTTCACTCTGTGTAAGATGAAAATCCGAAACTGCTTTGCATAAGGTCTTATAGTAAATTTTTCTTCCCGCTTTAATTTTTTGCTTATCACTTACCGGTTTGGGGCTGTTGGTCGCGTTTTGCTGGTAGACAGGCAAAATCGTTTGAAGATTTGCATAATCTATCGTTTTCAGAAGCTTGTTCGTGCCGTCAATGTCTATGGCCGATACCTTTTTAACAATGAAATTACAGGTTAAAGGAATTAAAAAGAGTGTCGGAATAAGCATGGCTGATGAGGCTATAAAAGCCTGTTCGATTAATAAACCCAGCGAGATCAGAAGAAACATAATACCGAAGCTCCATCTTGAAATTTTCACAAAAAGTAAAAGAGTTTTCATGGGTATTAGTTTTGGTTAGTTATAGTTTTCTAAGGTTTTATGGAGCTCTTCTTTGAAATTATATATTTCATCCAGATTATTCAGGAGTACTTTTTCGCCGGCTTCTTTACCATTGTGGAATGTTTCCAAATATTTGTTGGCCGTATTAAAATGGAAACGACAGAGAGGTTTTCTGTTGTTATCATCCAACAAAACTCCGAAATAGGAGAGAGTATCCCTGTGGGCAATTCTTGCAGAAGGTATTTTCTCTCTCAAAATCGCTTTGACAATCTGGAAGGCTTCCAACTCTTCTTCGGTGGTTACAATTTTAGAATCATTATTTTCATCGATAGGCTGGGATGGTTTTACCCCTTCTTCCTGTTTTTCAATCTGTTCATTAATACTTAAAGCAGATTTCAGCCTGAAACTGATGGATTCATTGATGGAAGTCGTCAAAGCCTTTTTAGTGTATTCCTTAAAAGAAACCATTCTGTTGGCTGTGATTGGTTTTTCAAAGAATCTGCTGACCAATAATTTAACGAGTTCGTCGGAAGGGGTTTCAATTTCTTTTTCGAACTCTTTCCTGATTGCTTTGATGTATTTTAAAGCTTCGGCAGAATCTAAAATGCTTTCAAGATTGTAATCCTTTTTAGTGAAACTCTCAAGAATTTTGATTGAACTGTCTTTTAAATTTTCAATATTGATGGTGAAAAATGGCTTTTCGTCCATAATATTAGGCTTTTCCAGATCGGTATAGAAGTTATAGACAATCCCATTGGTCAGCACACCAAACCGTGTTTTTGAAACATGATAATACCGGTGAAGCTGGGAATTGTGCGCATCGGCATTTTCTTTCCAGTGCTTGCATTCTATGATGAAAATAGGCTCGTCATTATGTTTGATTACATAATCTACTTTCTCTCCTTTTTTGGTTCCGATGTCGCAGATATGTTCCGGAATAACTTCAGTAGGATTAAAGATATCGTACCCTAAAATCTGTATAAAAGGCATTACAAATGCATTTTTTGTAGCTTCTTCCGTGCTGATCTGATCTTTCAGGCCGACTACTTTCTGGTGTAATTGTTCAAGTTTAATTTTGAGATCCATAGTAGTGTTTTTTAAAGAGTTTCGTCAACGATTTCAGCTGTAGGAGCATTCTTTTTTACAGATAAAATTCCGACTTCCATGGAAGGTTTGGAACTGTAATATTGGCTTTTACCAATAATTTCCCCGTTTCTTGCTTTTAATACAAAATAATCTTTATCGTTCTTGGCAACTCTTCGGTTGTATCTTGAGTCCTCCTGAGAATTGATCTTCACAGATTCAATACCTTTTAGGCAAGATGCTTTCTGAACGTAGCCTTCACTGGTTAAAATAATTTCACCATTTCCGGCTTTTAAATTAAACTGATACTCGTTGTTGATTCTTTTTGTGATGACAAATTTTTCCATGGTTCTTAATTTTTACATCCGTTTTTGTCGCATGTTATTTTGTCATTCGTATTTACCCAATGATCGGAATGAACATTCGTGTTAGTACCGCAGCCTGTGGTTCCTCCTTTTTGCCCTTTGTGAGTAATGTTTGTCGGAGTGTGTTTTACATTCATAATAAAATTTTTAAATGATTAATTGGGTCAAAAGTAGAACGATTAGAAAATGAATCCTTACGGTTATCCGTAAAAGAAAAAAACCTTCCAAAAAATTGAAAGGTTCATATACGGTGTGAAAACAGGATTAAATAATTCCCAGGTCTTTGCAGAAGGCGATTAATTGTTCATTGCTTGTTACTTCCAGGGCTTCTTTTAAATTGTTTAATTTTTTTTCCACGCTACTCAGACTATTAGGGGTGATATTATTATTCTGCAGATAGGTTGGAATGTTTTTTTGCTGTACTCCCTGAGAAAGAAGGGAAACAAGCGTTATGTCATAAGAGGTAAACTCATAACTGTTGAGTTTCTTTACTTCTTGTTTAAGATCAAGAGACAGATAGTTTTCATTGACATATACGGATGCAATTGCTTTTTTCAGTTCTTTAGAGTCATTTCTGGCTTTGCGGACATATCCGTTAATTCCGGATTCGGTAAAAAGTGAATCAATAATTCCGGATTTGCGTTCTCCGGAAAAGACAATGATTTTTAAGAGAGGCTGTAGCTTTCTGACTTCTTCAATCAATTCTTTTCCATCTTTGATATTTTGTTGATGATGGTCTTCTTCATAAGAAAGATCCGTAATCATAAGGTCGTAAGGATCGTTTTCACGAATAGATTTTTTAACTTTTGCTAAAGCATCATCACAGTAATATACATAATCAACATTCGGAATATTAAGTTCTTCTAATGTTTTCTGGACAGATAAACTACCCATTTCATGGTCTTCGGCTATTAAAATTTTTTTGAACATTTTTTTAGTTTTTTAGTAAACAGGAAATGAAATGTTTATTTTCAATCCTTTTTCGGTTTCGGTGTCAAAAATAATTTGTCCTTTCAAAATTTCTATACGGGAAACCATATTTGTTAATCCATTTTTATGCATTACTGCTCCGGATATTCCAATTCCATTGTCTTTATAGTAAATGATGATCTCATTATTCATTCTTTCAAAGCGGAAAGAAACAATGCTTGCCTGGCTGTGTTTTTTCATGTTGACAAGCAGCTCACGAATAATTTGATAGATTTCGTCCTGTTTCGGCTGGCTTACATTTTTCCAGATATTTTTTTCATTTCCGGCGATATAGGTTTTTACACTATCGTTATTAAAGGAACCAATGCTGGTTGAAATCTTTTCGCTAAAATCCTCTTCTTCTGTAGCATCTTCCTTATCGTAGGAAATGTCTCTGGATTTTTCGTACACAAATTCCAGTTCATCCAGCGCTTCATCTTTACTGAAATCCTCCTGATTTTCAATTTTAGTCATCACCTGATAAATTCCATTGGCAACTACGTCATGGACTTTTTTCGACATTTTAAGCTGTGTGTTTTTAACTTCGAGTTCTTTTTCTTGCTGAAGTCCTTTTTGTCTCTTCTTATACCACATAATGATAAGTATTAGCACAACTAAAACGCCCACTAAAATACCCAAGGCAATAGATTGCGTTAATATATGGTTCTCGTTCTGAGCATTTTGCTTTTTAATTTGTTCAGTGTCAAACTTTATTAGTGCAAACTGATTTTTGGAGTTATTTCTTTCTATTTGAAGGCTGTCCCTAAGTGTAGTATATCTATCAAAGAATTTTTTGTAATTGTATGTATCTAATTCGATAATTTTTTTTAATGCCTCTAACTGATCATCAGGACTCTTTAGTTTTTTTGAAATTTCATACATTTTAATTGCATGAAATAATGCTTTTTCAGAATTTTTATTCTTAAAATAATCACTTAGATGAGATTGACTAGAGTTTTGACCCCAAAGATCGTTTTCATTTTCACGTATTTTTAAAGCTTTTAAAAGTTCTGGTTGAGGGTCATAGTTTGGATTTTCAGACCATTTTGATACAGCAAGATTAGTTAATGCAGTAGGATAGATTTTGTTGTTCTCTATCTTGGAATTAATTAGAATATTTTTATAAATCTTAATGGCTTGATCATATTGTTTATTTTCTCTATAAACACTACTGAGATTATTTAATGAGATTAATCTTTCTGATTTTTCAATTGCAAATTTTAATGCTAATTTGTTGAATTTAATTGCATTTTCATAATCTTTTAAATTGTCGCTTGAAATTCCAAGATTGTTATAATTGGAATAGATATCAGAAAATTGGTCCTTGTCATTTTCATTCAAGCATTTTATTGCTTGTGTGGAAAGTGATTGTCCACTATAATAATCTCCTTTGTTCGTGGATATTATTGCCATTTGGATAAGACATTTTCCTTCCTTTATTTTATTTTTGCTTTCTACAAAGATCTCTTTTGCTTTGTCAAAATTTACATATGCACTGTCTTCATTTTTTTCTTCTAGAAATGTAAAAGCTTTTTCATAAAATCGATTACTCTCCTGTTGTAAATTTTTTTTATGACAAGAATGCAGAAGATTTATTATGATTAATAAAAAATATAGTTTTTTCATGGAAAGAGTTTAATGCAAATTAATAAAAAAGGACAGATTTATACAATCTGTCCTTTTTTATTTCTTAAATATAATGAAAACAGGAGAAAAAATTAAGTTTCTCCTATTTTGAATTATTTTTTAGGAGGTACTTGTATTGTATCTCCGCCGGTGTCTCCACCTTCTCCAGGATCTATACCGCTTCCGGGAATTCCGCTTTGCATGGTTACCGGATTAGGGTTATTGTCACTTGTTGTTGTATTTGCGTTATTATTTGAGAATGCTAAACCAAGTAGCATTAATATAAACTGGATCATTTCCTTAAAATTTTGAAGTTTTTAGACTGTTTTTCTTCCTCTCATGATTTTCGATCACGAGCTGTACACGTTTAAAATTTCGAAGCGCTTCTAATTTTTTTGGGAAGTGAACCTTCAAAAACGGAGGAAAAACATCTGCTTCCCAACCCGGAGTTTTCCTCCGTTTTATCTGGTGATGTTGAAATCAGCTTTTTTGAATTTGTTTTTTTATTGTTTGTTTCTTGCTGATCTCTGAGGACAAAGTAAAGACAGAAATGGGTGTCATTCCTAGACAGAGGAAGGACAGCGGTTGGGAGATAAATAGCTGGTTTTTACGGAAATCCGTAATGTCATTGTCTAAGTTTTGTCTAATTTAGACACCACTAATCCCTTTAAACTAATTCCATGTTTGATAAGAAGAAATTGTTGCTAAAAAAAGCATATGAAAAAGCGAAAAAAGAGCTGAACAGAATTTACTCTAGTAATGTTTCTGTTTTAACTTATCTAGTTTTTGAGCTAGAAGGTAAGTTTGGTTCCGCTAAGGATGTAAGAACCTTTGTGAGATATCATAAAAGACTTATAAAAGAGAATGAAGATTATGCAATAGATGAAATTACACTGGATCAGCTAAGCTGGTATGTAGGATATGATAGTTTTGAGGCTTTTTGTGAGAATGCGGTGAGTGAAAGAGATACAGGAGAAACGAAAATAGAACTTAAAATAAATCAGGATGAAGATTCTCTTTCCGAGAAACTTTCGAAAATAATTATTAACATTACCAATCAGCCTATTTTTAATGTACCGCAATTAGCAAAAAATGGGATGGGAATTGGAGCTATGATACTGACTTTAGCATTTGGATTGACTTATCAAGGAGGAGGATTGGGGAATGATAAATATATGTATTGGAATGGAGAAGAATATGTAAGTACCAACAATACATTTGTTAACCCTAATTCTGATGTAGTGGCAATGGACAAAAATATACTTACCAATTTTAAGAAAATTATGAGACCAGATACTTTAACTATAGACAATGCTGTAGGAAAGACATGGTATTCAAAATGCAACAATAAGGTAGAGTTCTTTACGATGGATGGAAAAAATCCTGAAAATGGAAAAGAATTAAAAAGAGTTAGTGAGCATATGGTGGATTTCTACGCAGGAGTAGACTAGAAATACTTTATTCAAATACTTTAAACCAAAAAAAAGCGAAGATCACTCTTCGCTTTTTGTATTATTCTGAATCTGCGGTCAGCATTCCCAGTTCTCCGAAATGTTTTTTAAACTTCTGGATCTTAGGGCCTACTACGGCGCTACAGTAAGGCTGTGTTGGGTTAACGTTGTAATATCCCTGGTGGTATTGTTCTGCCGGCCAGAATTTTTCGAATGGAGTTAATTCTGTTACATAAGTACCCGGCCATCTTCCTGAGGCTTCAGAAGTTTTGATGGCTTCTATAGCTTTTTGCTTTTCGGCTTCATCTTTATAGTAAATGACGGAGCGGTATTGTGTTCCGATATCATTGCCCTGTCTGTTGAGCTGCGTAGGATCGTGAAGGAAGAAAAAGACATCCATCAATTGTTCATAAGAGATGATGGAAGGATCATATGTGATCTGTACCACTTCGGCATGTCCGGTTTCTCCCGTGCACACCTCTTCATAGGTTGGTTGGTCTTTATGGCCTCCGGAATATCCGGAAATGGCAGATTCTACCCCTTTCAGCATATTGAAACAGCTTTCCACACACCAGAAACATCCGCCTCCGAAGGTGATCTGTTCTAAATTATTTTTATCCATTGTAGATTGATTATTATATTGGTCCGGTTTTACTCTTATCCGCTATGGAAATGAGTGAAAAAAACTAATCAAAAATAGGAAAAACTTTTTCAATTGTACACACGAATAACACAAATAGATATCACAAATGAGCACAAGAAAGATAAGCTTAAACCTCTGCGATAATTTGTTTAATCTGCGAGATTTTTAAAGGTAAGAATACCCACATGAAGCACAATCATCTGTGAATATTTGTGTAATCTGTGGCTAGCTTTCAACACGAATGCCCCGACTGATATAACAAATAGCCATAAGAAAGAGGAATCCAAACTTCTGCTTAATCTGTTTAATCTGCGAGATTTTTTAAAATGAAAGCAAAATAACCACAAGAAACATAAAGCATAATCATAAGTGCAGATCTGTGCAATCTGTGGTAATCTTCAATACAAACAGTCATCAGCAGATTACCAGATAACAAAAAAAAAAGCACCCTTAAAAAGGATGCTTCATATATTTAAAATAGCTTTCAATTACTTTTCCCAAACCAAAGCACTTGCTCCAAGAATGGCAGCATCCGCTTCGTCCAGCTCACTGAAAACCAATTTTACTTTATTTCTGAAAATAGGAAGAAGATTTCTTTCCATGTGAAGTTTTGTCGGTTTTAAGATAAATTCTCCGGCCTTAATAACACCGCCAAATAAAAGAATGGCTTCAGGAGAAGAGAACATCACAAAATTAGCCAATGCTTCCCCTAATTTCTGTCCTGTATATCTGAATACCTCAATAGCGATAGGATCGCCTTTCAGAGCGCATTCATGTACTGTTTTAGAATTAATAGATTCCTCGGTATACTCGCTTAACATTGATTCCGGAAATTCTGCCCTCATTTTCTTTGCGGTGATGGCGATTCCTGTCGCAGAAGCATAAGCTTCCAGGCTTCCTTCAGAACCGGTACTCCAGTGCTTTCTTCCACCAGGTTTTACAATAGTATGGCCTAATTCTCCGGCAAAACCGTCATGTCCGTAGATCAAACTTCCATTAGAAATGATTCCGCTGCCTACTCCTGTTCCCAGGGTGATCATGATAAAATCTTTCATCCCGCGTGCGGCACCGAAAAGCATTTCACCAAGAGCTGCTGCATTGGCATCATTCGTAATGGTACACGGCAGGTTGAATTTGGCCTTCATCATATCACTGAAAGGCACTAAACCTTTCCATGGCAAATTGGGGGCCTGCTCGATGGTTCCTTTGTAATAGTTGGCATTCGGAGCGCCTACGCCGATTCCGTCAAAGTTTTTCTCTGTCCCGTATTTTTCGATCAGTGGATGTACTTTGTTATATAAAGCATCGATAAAATCCTCAACCTTCTCGAATTCATCGGTCCTTAGATTTCCTTTTTCAAGGACTTCCCCGCGGTGATTTACAACTCCGAACTTAGTATTAGTTCCGCCAATATCAATTCCTAGGGCAACGTGTTTTGATAAATCTATTAATGACATTTCTATTTTAAATTCTAAAGGGTTAAAATTATAAAAAAGATTGTATTAATAAATTATTAACTCAACATTTCTTAAAAAAAGTTTTAGATGGCTTTTACCGGTTTCTTTTTTCTTCTTCCCCACCAGATCAGGAAGCCTGTTACGGGTAATGAAGCACATATAAGACTGACAATGAACGCAATAATTTTTGTAGGAAGTCCTAGAATTGATCCAACGTGAATATCATAATTGGCTCCCACTGCTTTTTCACCGAAATTTTTGTCCTTAGGATCATGAGTATGTAACAGTTCCCCTGAGTTTTCATCAAAGATAAGACTGCTGCTTTTATGATAAGAGTAGGAGAGATGCTTTACATAGACTTCAAAATTAGGATGTTCGTGATCATCCATATGTTCGTGGCCCAGATCGATCGCAAAACCAAAAGAATCCGGATATTTCTGCTGAACCGTGTTGATGATTTTATCTAATGTTCCTTCTGTTCTCAGTTCGATAGGAGCTTTTGTTTTTATCGCGGAAAAATCAGGGTATTTCGTCTCACCACCGGAGAAAATAACATAGATCGCTGCCTGAACAATAAAGAATGCATAAAAAAGACCCGTGATAGAAAAGATTAAAGCAAAAATAGAAGCATAGAATCCTAATACATTGTGAAGATCATAGTTTTTTCTTTTCCAGCTTTTGATATTCTTCCATTTAAAAGAGAAACGCTGTTTTCTTGCGGCTTTATTCTTAGGCCACCACAGAACGATTCCTGAGATTAGCATAATAATGAAGATGATCACAGGAATTCCCACTACATACGTTCCCCATTCCTGCTTTAAAAGGTAACTCCAGTGGATCATTTTCACAATCTGGAAAAAGCCGTTTTTCTCATCATATGTTCTTAATACCTTTCCGTTGTAAGGATTTACATAGGCCACTTTATAGATGGGGAATTCATCAAAATAATTCCAGCCGTCTTTATTGTGCTCATACCAGTAGAACTGATACGACATTTTTTTGTCAATAGGAACATTCACCCAATGAATGGGATATTTTTCTTTTACCTGCTCATCAACGGATTTTTCCAATACTCTGATAGGAAGAATCTGTTTCTGGGCAATGTGCTGTTCGTTGTGGTAGATAACATCTTTACGGGTAATATTTTCAATCTCATCCTTAAAAACATATAAGGCTCCGGTAATAGAAATAATGAAAATCAAAAATCCGATTCCCAAACCAAACCACAAATGCAGTTTTGCTGACCATTTTTTAAAAAAACTAGGCTTCTTTTTATGATGTTTTCTCTTCATATCGCAATAGAAAGTCTGGCAAATATATGCTTACTTTTTTTATTTAGTTTAATTAAAATTTATATTCAATCATGAAAGTTCCTCTCATCCCTAAAGAGTTGGTGAAGTCACTGTCTCTCGCAGACCACCAGGCAATGGCAGGCTGATAGGTTGTGTTGAAGAGATTTTCAATACCTAAGGATAGTTTCCAGTTGTGAGTAACCTCGTAGCTTGATTTCAGGTTGAAAATGGTGTAATCGGGAACGAATCCTTCACCGTATGCATACAATCCTGTTTTTGGGTTGGGGTCAAAGCGGTCCTGTTTAAAAGCGTGAAGCATATCCAGCCCGAATGACAGAGATGAGGTCGGTCTTACCTGGACATACGCCAGTACTTTCGGTGCAGAGATTCTGCTGTTGTTGATTTTCGTTGAATAATCACCATCGTTTTTTACTGAAGTAATACCTTCGATCCAGCTATAGCTTCCTCCGAAATTGAACCATTTTGCAGGCGTGAAATGCAAAAATCCTTCTACACCATAGACTACTTCAGGGGATCTTTGAATGGTTAAAGCCCTGTCCGGACTCTGAACGAATGATGCCCCCAGTTTTGAAGTGCTTACATAAGAGGTGATTTCATAATTAATCCATTTTGAAATCTGTCCTGTGGCTCCCAATTCGTAGTTGTTGACAATAATGGGCTTGGTTTCTAAATTCTGGATGGTTCCCTGCGTTGAGGTTCTTAAAATTCTTCCCAGCTCATTGATCGAGTAGGACTGTGAAAAGCTTCCGAACAGATTGATATAGTTTTCAATATTATAACGGACTCCGATATTTCCTACTAAGGCATTATATTTCAGTTTTCCTCCGGTTACAAAGATACTTTGGGTAAAAGTACCGTCATTTTTTATGGAAGAAAGGGTATTGAAATCTCCGACATTCACGCTCATGTTTTCATAGCGTAATCCTCCTTTGATCGTTAATTTTTTTAATAGATCAATTTTCACCAACAAAAAGGGAGCAATGTTGGTCATATTCATATCCGGTGTCCAGTAACGGCCGTCTTCAAGCTTTTGTACGGTCTGGTCATTCAGGACATCAAGGCCATAGATCACTTCTCCCTGAGAATTTTTTCCATTCCACAATTGAGTGTCAAAATTAGCTCTAGCGCCATATTTTTTTGAAATGACGTTGGACTGCCCCCCATTTAAGAAGGTATCACTGTATCCGTAAACGGTTCTGAAATCCTGATAATAGGTGTTTACATTTAAGGCTGTAGTTCCCCAGAATAGATTTTTATGATCATAACTTAGTTTGATATTATGATTTCTGGGAGTTCCCTGCGGTGTGGTTTCAAGGTTTTTCCCAACTCCTTCTCCGATGGTTGGGGTAATGCCGTATTTTCCTGTTTTTAATCCTAAATTTAAATCAGATCTGGAAGCATATCCAATATAGGACGCTTCAATTCTCTGATCATTGTTGATCGTATACCCCACTTTCAGCATTCCGTTATAATTATCCATTTTTGCGGGGCTGTACGTAGGACTTAGATTAATTCCGTCTGCATCTTTCATGTAGCCTGTTCTTTCATAGGCCATAGAAATAACATAATCAAACCTATTGACCTTTCCAGATAGAAGCTGGCTCGCTCTGAAGCCTAATGTTCCGCCGTAAGGCTGTGCTGTCAGTCCGAATTGAGAAATTCCGGATATTTTTTGGTCGGTTTTGCTTCTTTTGGTAATGTAGTTGATGATTCCTCCATCCGCTCCGTTTCCGTAAATCGAGGAAGCTCCTTTGATCACTTCTATTCTTTCGATCACTGAAGGGTCAATCGTCCTTAAGTCTCTGGCTCCGTTTCTAAGCGGTGTCGACTGGGGAACACCATCAATAAGTACCAATACCTGACGGCCTCGTAACGTCTGTCCAGTGTTGGAAGTTTGCCCTGAATTGGTTCCTAAACTGGGAACCGTATATTGCAGGATGCTGGTAATATCAGAATTCACGGTCAGCTGAGCCTGGATCTGCTTTTCGTTTACCACAGTTACAGAACCGGGGATCTCTTTTATATTTTCCTTTTTTCTGGAAGCAGTCATGATGACTTCGTCAACATTTTGAGACTGTAATGTATCTTTAATTTGAGCAAAAACAGTCGTCGTTCCCAGACAGGCTGCCGATAGAAGCACTTTTCTCATGATAATTTCTTTCCTTGTTTTTTTCTTTTTCCCCACCATACCAGAAATCCGGTGATAGGAAGTGAGGTGCAAGTAAGCCCTGCGATGAACCAAATAATCTTTCCAAACAGTCCGAAGTAGGACCCGGTGTGGATATCATAGTTGGCATTGGAATATTTTTCTGCGTTGCTTAATGTTTGATGAGGTTTGTCAGACAGCAGTTTTCCTGAGTATTTATCAAATACGATTTGATTTCTTTCACTGAATCGCCCTTCTTTTCCATACACGAGGACCGGAATATTTTTTAATTCTTTTCCTTTTTTATTTTTCCCGTTTAAAGAAATTCTGAAACTTGAAGAGGATGAATAGCGTTTTCTTGTTTCTTGAGCACTAAGGTCAAAAACCGATGTATTTTTTGCCAGAAGAGAGTCCGGAGATTTGATTTCTTTTTCTTTCGGAAGCTCTAAAGAACCTGATAATGCGAAATTAAAGACGTTTTTCACATAGGGATATGTAAAATAAATCCCTGTTATACTCATTAGCAGGGCAATAAATGAAGCATAAAATCCTAATACATTATGAAGATCATAATTTTTACGCTTCCAGGTTTTTACATTGTTCCAGTTGAACCAGAAACGTCCTTTTCTTGCTTTCTTATTTTGTGGCCACCATAAAATGATTCCTGTGATGAGCATGATGATAAAAAGAACGACCGGAATTCCCACCACATAGGGTCCCCACGTAGAATTCAGGAGTAGACTCCAGTGGATGTATTTTACGATATTGAAAAAGTCATACTTTTCATCATAAACAGCCAGAATTTTCCCTGTGTATTGGTTGACATACACCAGCTTGTTGATTTTTACTTCGTCAAAATAATTCCAGCCTTTTTTATTTTTTTCATAATAAGAAAACTTGTAAGACTTATTCTTGTCGAGAGGAATTTCAACAGCGCTTACCGGATATTTTTCATTAATCTCTAAGGTTATTTTTTCCTTTAGTACGTTAATAGATAGGGGTGTACTGGTGGTTTCTTTTACATAGATAGCTTCTTTTCGAAGGCTGTTCTGTATTTCATCCTTAAAAACGTAAAGCGTACCGGTCAGTGAAACAATGAAAACAATCAAACCAACGGACAAGCCAAACCACAAATGCAGTTTGGCAGACCATTTTTTCGTTGAAGAAATTTTCTTTTTAGGGTGATGCTTTTTCCTCATAGTAAAAAGTTAACCCGCTGTGGGGTTAACTTTATGTATTTAAAATTTATATCCTATTGATAATCTGAAATTTCTTGGAGCTTCTGCCTGATAATAGTAACCGCCTTTTTGCGTACCATCTGCCATCGTGAAATTGATACTGCTTCCGCTGTATAAATATCTGTCGAAAAGATTGAATACATTAAGACCTACTCTAAACTTCGTGTTTTCCCAAGAAAGACCGGCGTCGAACTTTACATAATCATTCATTTGTAAAGGGGCATTAGTGCTTCCCCAGTTCCAGCTGCTTCTTCCTCCCAGATAGGTTCCTCCAAAGCTTAATCCAAAACCTTCCAGATCACCGTCTGTGAATGTATAATTTAACCATCCGTTAACCGTATGTTTTGCATATCCCGGAACCTTATCTCCTTTGTTGCTTAAAGCAGTTGTTTCTGTAAATTTGTTTTCAGTAAAAGCATAATTGAAAATAGCATTAAATCCTCTCGTAATTTCTCCTTTAAGATCAAATTCTGCCCCCTGAACTCTGGTTTTCCCAAGAAGGATAGAATACATGCCGCTTGCGTTATCTGGGCTGGGATCCCTGTCAATAGCATTGTTTTTATTAATATTATAAAGAGATAATGTAGTATTCCATTTTCCGCTAAACCAATCTTTTTTAACTCCTACTTCTACATTGTTTCCTGTAATAGGTTTTGCCGTTGTACCATCTCTAAAAAGACCTGATTGCGGTGAAAATGCCTGATCATACAAAGCATAGGCAGACATATTCTCATTAATTGAATAGCTCAGTCCAACACGGGGGGTAATTCTGCTGGCCTCCGTTTTGGTACCGTAGCTATTTTCTTTTACATTGGTATAGCGGGCAGCAACAGTTAATCTTAAAGCATCATCCAAGAATCCTAGCTCATCCTGAAGATAAAGACCTGTATAGTTTTGCTCGATAGTTCCGTACGGTGTCGCTCTTTCTAAAAGAGATTTTCCGTCTGTATTAAAATGAGGATAATTAGCTGCAGGCTGGAAAGAAGTTGCATTCAGGTTAAAAGGGTTTGCCGCCGTATCTAAAGGACCACTTTTGCTCCAGTCAGCAAGATACTTTTTAGAACCTAGGTCAAGACCTGCTAAGATTTTGTGGGAAACTGATCCTGTTTTTACGTAACCATTTAAAAATGCCTGTCCAAACTTCATAACGTTACTCGCTTCCCAGAAATTAAGATTTCTGATGAATTGAGTGTCAGAAATGAAATTTCCCGGCCAGATATCGCTACCCATTGTATATTCATTCACATAAGATAACTGCGTGGTTAACTTCCAGTTGTCATTGAATTTATGCTGTAAATTTACATTGACGGTATTGTTCGTCACTTTTGTAGGGTCAATACCCGGGTCGGTAACGGTGTATTCTACCGGCTTGGTACCGTATCCTGCAAAGCTATACACATACGCCGACCCTACTTCAGACATTTTTGCTCTCTGGTAGATGTATTCTGCTGTTAAAGTCGTGTTATCAGAAAGTTTTACTTTCAAGGAAGGATTGATGATGTATCGGTCATTGAATTCATAATCTCTGAAACTGTTTTTGTTCTGAGCCATTAAATTCAGTCTGAAAGCTACTTTATCAGTGATTTTAGTATCAATATCCGCTTCTCCTCTGTACATATTGAAGCTTCCAAGAGTTACTCTTGCACTTCCGTTTAAGGCATTTCCGGTAGGTTTTTTAGTTACAATATTGTAGATACCGCTCGGTTCACCGTTAGACATTAAGAATCCTGAAGGTCCTTTGATGAATTCAATATGGTCTACAAAACTCATATCTTCACTTAAAGGTCCCCAGTTGGACGTTACATTCACTCCGTTCATGAAAGCGGCTGCTCTGGATCCTCTCATGTTTACTCTCGTATACATATCGCCCCAATGCTCTAGTCTTTGTGCTCCGGCAACGTTTCTTAAAACACCGTCACTCAAAGTCGTAACCTGCTGATCTTCTAATGCCCTGCCCGTAATAATGGAAATGTTCTGAGGAATTTTGATAAGATCTTCATCCAGACGCAGGGAAGAAGAACCCTGTTTTTCTACATATTTCTTATAATATTTCCCGTTAACAATAACTTCTTCAATATCATTTGATTTAATAGTGTCTTTTTGCTGAGCAAATGTGAACATTGCTGTTAATAGCGCTGCTCCGATTGTTACTTTTTTCATTGTCTATAGAATCCTTAAGTGCTTAAAATTATTTTATTGATAGCGTGTTAAAATTTATAAGTAACACTGCCTAATACATTGATCAGTTTTTGAGGATTAGCTGTGGTATAGCCTATCCAGTAATGTTCATTGGTGAAGTTGTCTGCCTTAATTCCAATTCTGAATTTTTTAGCGTCATAATAAGCGCTCGCATTCAGAACAAAGTAGGAAGGAAGAGAAAATACATTCTCTGTTTTGGTGTGGGTTGTAGCGTCAGTTTCTACATTATTTACAATTTTATTTTCGCTGGCATAGTTGGCTCCAAGGCCAAAACCTAATCCTTTTAATCTGCCATCCAAAAACTGATAGCTGGCATAAAGATTGGCTAAATAAGGTGAACCTGCCGTATTGGGTCTTCTGTCTGCTACAGATTCGTCAGCTTTTGTATATTTTGAGTTATTATAACTGAAACCGGCAATTGCTGTAAAACCTTTTACCAGATATGCGTTGATTTCAAGCTCAACGCCCTTGCTTATGATAGTTCCATCCTGCACCTGTGCGTTGGGATTGCTCTCTGTAGGAATACCCCTTAAAACATCTTTTACTTTAATATTATAATAGCTTAAAGTAGATGATATTTTTCCTTTAAGGAGGCTCGCTTTTATCCCTCCTTCCATTTGATTTGCCTGTTCCGGAGATGGAGTGCGGGTTAATTTGTCAGCATCTACATAATACGTTAGATTTTTAAAGCTGTTTTGATAATTTCCAAAAATGGAAAATTTATCTTTTATCACCTCATAAACAACGCCTAGTTTTGGAGAAAAGAAGGTCTGATTCAGTTTTTTGCTTTCTTCAGAATCTGCTGAACCGATAATTCCGGGTTTATTCGTGAAATTATCTACTCTAAGGGCCATTAAAACATTAAGATTATCTGTAATATTCAGAACGTTGGAAAGGTACACGGCATAATTTTCCTGAATTCCTTTTATGATATATGGGTTTTCATTTCCTGCAATCGCTTTGTATTGTGCCTGAAGCGCTGTTCCGTTGAAATTGGTATAATTGAAACCAGGCTGATGCAAAGGCACCGCAACAGCATATCCATTGGTGTCTTTATCAAAACCATTGATGTCATAGAAATTTTGATTATTATTAATTCTTAAATAATCAAAACCTAGAACGACACGGTTTCTTAGATTTCCGATATGAAAATCTCCGTTGAAATTTTGTTGGAAATTAAGTGATTTTTTTCTGCTGTCACGAGTTGACTGGTCGCTTCTGAACATACTGTCCGCGCTGTCACCGGAAAAGTACAGATAAGGCATAAATCCATCGGAATAGCTGGATGATGTACTGAAGTTAGTCGTAGACGTTATACTGTTAGAAATTTTATAGTTCACCTGTCCAAAAAGATTGATGCTTCTTCCTGTATTGGTAAGATCCTTTCCTAAATAAGAATTTTTATAGTCCAGATTAAGGTCTTTTATATTGTTTACCTTTTGCAGATAACTTCCGGAGTAAAAGAAAAACGTCTGATCGCTCATGCTTTTCATTTCAAATAACTCCATATCAACATTAATGCTTAATCGGTCATTCGGTTTGTAGCTCAAGCTTGGAGCAACTGCCAAATTTCTTCTGAAACCTTCTGTCTGGAAAGTACCTTCGTTAGTATAAGCAGAATTTAACCGGAATAATAGTTTTTTATCATTGGTAAGGGGAGTGTTGATGTCTACTGCTGCTCTGTAAGTGTCGTAGCTGCCTCCGGATAAATTGATTGTTCCCCCAAAAGTTTCATATGGTTTTTTCGTTACCCTGTTGATTACGCCACCATAGCTTGTCAGTAAACTTCCGAACAAAGTCCCTGAAGGACCTTTTAAAACTTCCACTTTCTCTAAATTAATAGCATCTATAGTACCTGTTACCGCTCCCAGAACTCCGTTTCTTAATGAATTGGAAGAAACAAATCCTCTTAAATTCACATAAGCACCTCCATCGCCCGCTCTTCCGTTCGAAGTCCACATGGTCTGTAAGCCTGTAACATTCTTAAAAGCATCATCTACCGTGTAAATCCCTTGATTTTCTAAAATTACCTTGTCTACAGTAGAATACACCTGAGGGTTTTCAATTGCTTTTAGAGGCATTTTATTTGAATAATCACTGTCTTTTTTGATGTAAGTATTAATAATCATCACTTCATCAATGCTTTTGGTAGCTGCAGAATCCTTTTTTTGTGCGAAAACAAACAGAGGACCCAACAATGAGGCACAGATCAGTACATTTTTCATGAAAGTCAAATTTTCTGCAAATATATTGTTTTTAATTATTCTAAATAAATTACAAGGTTGATATTTATCATACAAATGTTATACACTGAATAACAAAAAACCGCTTCAAGCGTATTGAAGCGGTTTTTGTAATATTATAAATTAATTCTTTTTATGCAGGAATTTCTCCTTTGTATAAAAATGATATAATTTCTTTGTTCATTTTATCTACCATTTCACTGAATAAGTGGAAAGATTCTTGTTTGTAAATCACAAGTGGATCTTTCTGCTCATATACAGCCCCTTGTGAAGATTTTCTCAAATCATCCATTTCACGAAGGTGAAGTTTCCAGTTTTCATCAATAATAGAAAGAGTAATATTCTTTTCAAAATCATTGATTAAGCTTTCGCAATGCGTTTCATAAGCTTGCTGAAGATCTGTAACAATCGTCATTGTTTTGTGCCCGTCGGTGAAAGGAACCTGGATCATTTTGAACATAGAACCCTGATTCTGGAATACATTCTCAATAATAGGGAATGATTTTTCCTTCAATAAGTTCAGTTTCATCTGATAATCTTCCTGTGCTGCCTTGAAAAGGATGTTTGTAAGATCCGGAATCTGCTTATTACTGAAATCACTTTCAGAAATAGGAGAAGCCATCGTGAAGTTTTTGATCACCTCGAATTCAAAATCCTTAAAGCTGCCATTGGCTTTACCTTTAGCAACAATAGAGTTGGAAACATCAAAGATCATATTCGTAATATCATACTTTAAATGGTCTCCGAACAAAGCGTTCTTTCTTCTCTTATAGATAACATCACGCTGCTTATTCATTACGTCATCATACTCAAGAAGTCTCTTTCTGATTCCGAAGTTGTTTTCCTCTACTTTTTTCTGAGCTCTTTCAATAGACTTGCTGATCATAGAGTGCTGAATAACTTCACCCTCTTTATGACCCATTCTGTCCATCATTTTAGCAATTCTTTCAGAACCGAATAAACGCATCAGGTTATCTTCCAGAGATACATAGAACTGTGAACTTCCAGGATCTCCCTGACGTCCCGCTCTACCTCTAAGCTGTCTATCAACACGTCTTGAATCGTGTCTTTCAGTACCAATGATTGCTAAACCTCCTGCTTCTTTTACTTCTTTAGAAAGTTTGATATCCGTACCACGACCTGCCATGTTGGTAGCAATAGTTACTACTCCTGGCTGTCCTGCTCCGGCAACGATTTCCGCTTCCTTCTTGTGAAGTTTCGCGTTCAATACCTGGTGTGGAATCTTTCTTAACTGAAGTGCTTTTGACAATAATTGAGAAATCTCAACTGAAGTTGTTCCTACAAGAACCGGTCTTCTGGCTGCGGTTAACTTCTCAATTTCTTCAATAACGGCATTATATTTTTCTCTGTTAGTTTTGAAAACTAAATCTTGTTTGTCGTGTCTTAAAATATTACGGTTGGTAGGAATTACCACTACATCTAATTTATAGATCTCCCAAAGCTCTCCCGCTTCAGTTTCAGCAGTACCCGTCATCCCCGCAAGCTTGTTGTACATACGGAAGTAGTTCTGAAGCGTTACCGTTGCAAAAGTCTGCGTTGCCGCTTCAATTTTCACATTTTCTTTTGCTTCAATAGCCTGGTGCAGACCGTCAGAATAACGACGTCCTTCCATGATACGTCCCGTTTGCTCATCAACGATTTTTACTTCACCGTCAATCACTACATACTCATCATCTTTTTCAAATAAAGTATAAGCTTTCAATAATTGGCTTAACGTGTGGATACGCTCAGATTTTTCTGCGAAATCAGAGAATAATCTCTCTTTCTGCTCAAACTCTTCTTCTTTTGTTAAGTTTTTAGCTTCAAGTTCAGCAATTTCGCTTCCAATGTCCTGAAGAACAAAGAAATTGTTGTCTTCATTACCCTGAGACATATATTCAACTCCTTTATCCGTTAGATCAACCTGATTGTTTTTCTCTTCAATCACAAAATAAAGATCTTTGTCAACGATTGGCATATCACGGTTGTTATCCTGCATGTACTGAGCTTCTACCTTCTGAAGTAATGCTCTGTTTCCGCTTTCGGATAAAAACTTGATTAACTGTCTGTTTTTTGGAAGACCTCTGTACGCTTGAAGCAATTTGAATCCTCCTTCTTTAGTATTTCCTGCAGCAATTAATTTCTTAGCCTCATTAAAGATCGTAGAAACGGTTTTTTTCTGAACTTCAACAATTCTGTCGATAGAAGGTTTAAGAACATCGAATTCTTGTCTGTCTCCCTGTGGAACCGGGCCGGAAATAATCAATGGTGTTCTTGCATCATCTACTAAAACAGAGTCAACCTCATCCACAATTGCAAAGTTTAATTCTCTTTGTACCAATTCTGATGGTGAAGTCACCATATTATCTCTCAGATAATCGAAACCGAATTCGTTATTCGTTCCGTAAGTAATATCCGAGTTATATGCTTTTCTTCTTCCGTCTGAGTTCGGCTGGTGGTTATCGATACAGTCGATAGACATTCCGTGGAACTGGTACAATGGTCCCATCCATGCAGAGTCCCTTTTAGCAAGGTAGTCATTCACGGTTACCACGTGTACTCCTCTTTCAGGAAGTGAATTTAAATAAATAGGTAATGTTCCTACCAAAGTTTTACCTTCACCGGTTGCCATTTCGGCAATTTTACCGCTGTGAAGAATAACCCCTCCGATAAACTGAACATCATAATGGACCATATCCCAAACCACAGGAGTTCCGGCAGCGTCCCAAGAGCTTTTCCAAACAGCTTGATCTCCCTGAATTTCAACGAAGTCTTTCGTAGAAGCAAGTTGTCTGTCCCAGTCGGTGGCAGTCACACGGATTTCTCCGTTCTGAGCCCATCTTCTTGCAGTTTCCTTTATTAAAGCGAAAGCTTCAGGAAGAATTTGGCCAAGCGTTTTTTCTTCAATTTCGTATGATTCTTTTTTCAGAGATTCAATTTTTGAGAAAAGTGCTTCTTTTTCGTCAACATTTGTTGAAGTCTTGATCTGCTCTTTTATCTGTTCTATCTGAGCTGTTATTTTACTGGTTGCAGATTTTATATTCTCTTTAAACTCAGCAGTTTTTTCTCTTAAACCATCATCAGATAATTTCTCGATGTTTGGTTCAACAGCTTTGATTTTTGTTACAACTTTTTTTACTTCTTTTAGGTCCTGCGCTTTTTTGTCTCCCAAAAACCCTTTAAGAACTTTGTTTAAAAAACTCATAAATTTTTTGCTTTATGCCTAAAGTGATATACTTTAAGCGTTGTAAATAATACGCTTATTGCGCAAAATGATATTTAAAAAGGCAATTAAGCTTTAAGTGTTCACCTAAAGCTTAATTGTCTTTAATTAATATTCGTCTTCGTTCCAAAGATAATCTTCATCCGTTGGATAGTCGCTCCAGATCTCATCAATCGCATCATAAACTTCTCCTTCATCTTCGATCGCCTGAAGGTTTTCTACCACTTCCATTGGTGCACCAGTTCTGATTGCGTAGTCAATAAGCTCTGCTTTTGTCATTGGCCAAGGTGCGTCACTTAAATAGGAGGCTAATTCTAATGTCCAGTACATAATTTTCTAATTTTTTTGCAAAAGTATAAAAATAGGTTATATTATAAGCTTTTTTATACCTGATTTTCAATTCTTTTTATTAATTTTTGTTCATTGCTCGTCGTAGACTGTATTACAGCAGTGTCAGCAACTTGCTCGATGTCATTTTCTCAAAAACCATTCCACAAATTTTTTTATGCCATTTTGGAAGTCTGTGTCTGGTTTGTAGCCGATTAAAGTCTTCGCTTTTGTGATATCTGCATTGGTTTTCAGGACATCCCCGGGTTGCATTGGCAGAATTTTTCTCATGGCAGATTTTCCAAGATGCTTTTCAATCGTAGAAACCATTTCAGACAAAGTAATTACCTGATTTTCTCCAAGATTCAGAATTTCGTACACATTGGAATTATTTTCCAAATAGCTGATAGACTTGGTGATTCCATCGATAATATCATCAATATAGGTATAATCTCTTGCTGTATTTCCGTCTCCATAGAAAGGAATTTCGTGACCTTCTGAGATCAGCTTTGTAAACTTATGGATTGCCAGATCAGGCCGTTGTCTTGGCCCGTAAACAGTGAAAAACCTTAGCTGAATCATATCAATATTGTACAGATGATGGTAAGAGTGTCCTAAAATCTCGCCACATTTTTTAGTGGCAGCATAAGGAGAGATCGGATTGTCTACATTGTCCGTTTCTGAAAAAGGAATCTTTTCATTGTTTCCGTAAACACTTGAAGAAGATGCACAAACGAATTTGTGAATTCCAAAGTCTTTGCATAGTTCCCAAAGGTTCATAGTTCCCCGGATATTAACCTCCTGATATTCCAGAGGTCTTTCAATAGAGGGGCGTACGCCTGCAAGGGCAGCCAGGTGAATCACCAAATCAATAGAATGGTTCCTGAAAATATCTTCCAGTCCTTTTTTATCACGGATATCCTGATAATAAAAAATATATTGATCTGACCGGGAAAGTGAAATTAAACGCCGGATATCGGTCTCTTTGTCAGAAAATTCAAAATCCGAAATTGTATCAATAGAAGCTAAAGTATTTTTAATTTTTATTTGATATGGGTAGAAATCATCAAAATTGTCAACGTTTATGACAGAATGTCCATTTCTTAATAATTGTCCTATGAGATGAGAACCAATAAATCCGCTTCCTCCGGTTACAAGATATATCATTTGTGATTTTTTATTAGGCAAAAATATAAATTTACTTTTTGAAAATATAATCATTAAATTTACTTAAAAAAGTAATAAGTATTATGCAGTTTCAAGGGCAAATTTTAAAGATGACGAGTTATGATGCACAGCCGATCCAGTATTATCTTACTCTCTCAGGCGATCTGATTCATATGAACGAATTATTTGGGAAGGAATTAACGATAAAGCATGTCGGTTTTCAATGTGTACATTGTGGAGAAAATAAGCCTGTTTACAGGATGGGATTCTGTAAAAACTGTTTTTTTGAAAGCCCTTATGCAAGTGATACCATCATCCGTCCGGAGCTTTCCACAGCTCATTTGGGAGTTGCAGAACGTGATCTGGAGATCGAAAAGGCAATCCAGCTTCAACCTCATACGGTATATCTGGCGTATACAGGGGATGTAAAGGTTGGGGTGACAAGAAATACTCAGATTCCTACCCGATGGATTGATCAGGGAGCTACTTTCGCCCTTCCGATTGCAAGAACTGAAAACCGATACGAAGCCGGAATGATAGAAGTTGCCCTAAAAGATCATTTACCCGATAAAACAAATTGGAGAAAAATGCTTCAGGATGATTTTGAAGGTGAAATTGACCTGGCAGATTTTCAGCAAAAAATAAAAGAATATTTTCCTGAAGACTTCCAGAAGTTTTACAGTGAAGGAGAAAATCTGTGGAAGTTTGATTATCCTTTTGAGAAACCGGAAAAGATAAATTCTTTCACATTAGATAAAAAACCGGAGTTTACCGGAGTGCTTGTAGGGATAAAAGGGCAGTATTTAAGTTTCGAAGGCGGAAACTTCATGAATGTAAGAGGGCATGAAGGATATGTAATTGAATTAAGTGTAAAAAATTAACCCTATATTTAAGATTGTTAAAAAGAAATCTTAAACATGGGAAAATGGGTTAAAAAATTACTGATTGCTTTCGGAGTATTCCTGATAGTTATTCTTGCAGTAAATTTTGGAGTAAATTTTTGGCTTAGAACCCAGCTTCCAAATTATATTAAAGATAATACCAATTATAAGGTTTCTTACAAAAAACTGGACGTGGATCTTGGAACCGGAAATATTCTGGCAACAGGAATTACGGTAAATAGTAAAGATCCTCAAAATATTGAAGTTATAGGGCTTCAGGGAACAATAGACACGCTGAAAATCAGTCGGTTTGGCATATATGATGCCATTTTTAATAAACAGATCAGTTCTTCAGATGTATTGCTGGGAAGCCCAAATCTGAATGTGATATTAGCCAAGCCGATTGATAAAAAGACCGGAAAGAAAAAAAATCCTGTTTCATTTGAAAATATAAGGATCCACAACGGGAGTATTAACATTTTCAAACATACTAAGCAAAAATTTCTCTCAGTACAGAAACTGGATTTATTTGTCGAGAATCTACAGATGGCGGAAGAATCTGTAAAAAATAAGCTTCCAGTTGTCTTTGACCGGTATGAGATCAAAGGAAAAAATTTATTTTTTCGCCCCAACAATGTGTATGCACTGACAATTAATACGATCAATACCTCCAATGGACAGGTATCCGTCGAGAATTTTAAAGTCACTTCACTGCTTACATTCAATGAGTTTAAAAGATTTTACCCCAAAAAAAGGAAATTATTTGAGTTTTCTGCTCAGAAAATGAATTTTAAAGATATTGTATTGAAAAACAACATAATATCTCTTTCTGATGCGAATTTTCAAAATCCTGTTCTTACCATTTCCAATACTGGAGTGCTATCCAAAAAAGAAAAAAAGGAACTCAATTTCGAGCTTAATTTAGAGAATGTAAAATTCACCAATGGAACGGTTGAAATCAATAAGCCTGATGGAAGCAAGATGGTGTCTTGCAAGAATATTCATGCCAGTTTATCTCATCTGCAGCTGAGTAAAGAATCTTCAGAGCAGGTGATTCCTATTAATTATAAAGATTTTACCTTTTCCGGAAAAGATGTTTATTTTTCGGATGGGCAGAATGTGACAGCCGAAAGCATTGCACTGAATTCTAAAAGCGGTGAGATCAGAAATCTGTCAGTTATTCCGGGATCTTCAAGGACGGCAACTACTGCCGTTACCCTAAAATCGAATCATATTGCCTTTAATATTAATACATTTGGATTTATTGACAGGAAACTCAATCTGGATATTAAAGACGTTCTTGTTGAAAACGCGAACGGAAATATTAAAGCAGGAGAAAATAAACCTAATAAAAAGCCTGAGCCAGGCGGCATACAATCAGTTATTGTAAGAAAATTAAGCCTTAAAAATTCTAACGTCATCTATGATAAGGGAAATCAGCCGCTTGCTTTTAATGATTTAAATGCAGTGGTTAATATGATTGAAATTGGTCCTAAGAATAATAGCCAGGGACTTGATGTTAAGGTGAAAGATTATTTTCTGACCACAAAGAATTTCTCTTATAAAACAAAGTTCTACCTGATGAGTGTCGGACTTTTAAAATTGAATAAAAATAAAATTCAGGTTAATAATTTTGCCATGAAACCTCTCGTTTCGAGAGCTCAGTTTATCAAAATGATTCCGGTGGAAAGAGATTTATATGATCTGAAGGCTGGCAACATCACTGCTGAGGGTAATTGGGATCTGTTTTCCAATAATAAATCGATCAATGCTTCAAATGTGCTGATCCAATCTGCTGATGCCAATATTTTCAGGAGTAAAATTCCCGAAGATGATCCTAAAATAAAGCCGTTATATTCCAAACTGTTGCGGTCGATAAAAATCCCGATGTATATCAATAATCTTGATTTGAAGAATTCTGTTTTGGTCTATGAAGAAGATACTCCCCAGAGTGCCGGACCCGGAAAGCTGACGTTTGGAAACTTCAATATGAATGTCAAAAACCTGAATTCCGCTAAAACAAAAGGGAAACCTACCCGTGTAGATATTAAAATTAACTGCTCGTTTATGAATCTTGCTCCGTTGTCTGTGAACTGGAATTTTGATGTGGCTAATCAGAATGATGTCTTTACGATCGCGGGCAGGGCAGCAAATCTTCCTGCCAGCGGAATTAATCCTTTTATAAGACCATACCTGCATGTTACAGCGACTTCCGGAACCATCCAGGAAATGCTTTTTAATTTTAAAGGAAATCCTGCAGGACTTAACGGGACTTTCAATTTAAAGCATAAGGATTTGAAAATTGCTGTTTTAAACAAAAATAATCAGGAGAAAAAAGGGATTTTAACAGCTGTTGCGAATTTACTGCTGAAATCAGACTCAGGAAGCCTGCCAGAAGCCGTTGACGTAGAGGGCGTGGAAAGAGATCCTACCAAATCATTCTTTAATCTATTCTGGAAAGGAATAGAGCAGGGATTAAAGAAAACCCTGATCGGTCGTAATGCTGATAAAACTGAGAAAAAGGTAAAAAAGGCAGTTTCTTCCGTGAAAGAAATGAAGCAATCTGTAAAAGAAATAAAGCAGGAAATAAAAAAACCGGCAAACAATAAGGATAATACCACGCCTCAGGAAGAGAAGAAAGAGAAAAAAGGTTTTTTAAAGAATGTTTTTAAGAAAAAAGACAAACCCGAAACAGAGTAGCTTCAGGTTTAGTATTTCGTTTTTGAATGGTATTCTTAATGTTTTGATGATAACATTCAAAAAAGTTGATTTTAAAAATTAAATTCATCACTTTCCAAAATGGGAATGTCTCTCAGGAATTCATCAAATTTTTCACCGGGATAGTTGCTGTCTGCGCCATAAGAGTCGATGATCATTCCCCGGTTTCCTGCGTCGTCTTTTAAAACGTATAAAACGGCATTATCATCAGGATTGCTGTCTCCCTCAAAACGGTATGTTTTTAAAATGGTTAAATCAGAGGGATTGTAATTTTGTTCAGAATTATCCAGCTTCATATCTCCATTTTCATTCATCCTGAATTCCCGGTGTATTCCCCTTTGTGCCAGTGTATTCATGACTTGGCTTAAAGTCGTCATTTTATCGTCGTTTTCTTGGTTTTCCATAATAATATTTTCATTAGTTCTTACAATAATCAAACCATTTTTTCGTTGAATTCGCTAAAAAACAGGATTCTGTTTTCCATGAAAATAAAGACTAATGTTAACAAAATTTATAATTGAGATGAATAAAATAGGTATACTTTTTGCAATAGACAAACTATTAAATCGGACAAAATATGAAAAAAGAAGTTGGCGTTTTACTGGCTGGAGGTGTTGGTCTTTTGGCAGTATTAAGTTTTATAGGGATTAAAAAAATATTGACTAAAAAAGATAAAAAATATAGTGATAGTTATTCAGACTACCACAGACACTTTGATGATAAAAACCTTGATGATGAATATCATGGAGTAGAATTTTACGCCCTGAAGTAACAGAAGTAGTAAAAGAATATATTTAATCATGTTTAAGATCCAACACTTATTTTTAAGTGCTGGATTTTTTTTTGTGGAAAACTTAATGTTAAAATTCATTTTTTTATGAACATTCCCTTTTAATTTTACATCATAATGCAGAATGAAAATATCATAAAAGGTCAGGGAGCGCAGCGAAATGTCATCAACCGTTTCGATAAGTATACTTTTGAGCCTGAGGATGATGATTTCGAATTGGAGAAGACTTCTTTTACGGAAGTGTTCCCGAAAACAATTGTGAACCAGGTAAAGAGTGAAGATCTTCCGATGGAATATTCCATGAATCCTTATCAGGGCTGTGAACATGGCTGTACCTATTGTTTTGCTAGACCTACTCATGAATATTGGGGATACAGTGCCGGGGTTGATTTCGAAAGAAAAATTATGGTAAAGAAAAATGCGCCGGAATTATTGGAAAAGTTTTTTCAGAAACGAGGGTATCAGCCTGCACCCATTTTGCTTTCAGGAAACACAGACTGCTATCAACCGGCAGAACGAAAGTTTGAAATTACCAGAAAACTTCTGCAAGTCTGTCTGGATTACAGACATCCTGTCAATGTTCTGACAAAAAATGCCTTAGTATTGAGGGATCTTGATATTTTAAAACCGCTGGCGGAACAGAATCTGGTTTCGGTTTCTCTAAGCATTCCAACGATGAATGAAGAGGTACGCCGTACCATGGAACCCAGAACGAGTACAGCCAGGAATAAACTAAAAGCGATTGAGATTCTTTCCGAGAATAAAATTCCTGTTCATGTAATGGTAGCTCCAGTTATTCCCGGACTTACCAGCGATGAGTCTCTGAATATTTTAAAGGCGATTTCTGATGCCGGAGCTTTAGGTTTCGGGTATACGTTAGTTCGGTTAAATGACACGGTAGAGCCTGTCTTTGTGAATTGGATTGAAGCACATTTCCCCGACAGGGCTCAGAAAGTTTTAAACCTTATCCGTTCCATGCGGGGTGGAAAGCTGGGTGAAAAACGATATTTTGAACGGTATAAAGGAGAAGGTAATATTGCAGAAATGATCCATACTACTTTTAAAATTGGAAGAAAAAAATTCTTTGAAGGGAAAGAATTTCCAAAACTGACAACAGCTAATTTCACAGGAGCGAAAGACCAGCAGCTAAGGTTGTTTGATTGATTTATTCTTCATTTTAACCATAGATTATCATAGGGAATGACAGTTCAGATCTGTAGAAATTTGTGAAAATCTGTGGTCAGATAACCCAAATATTATCAAAAACAAAAAACCGCTCCCAAAGGAACGGTTTTATTATAAGGTGCAGATATTTCTACATAGAATCATCCGGACATGTAAATGTATCACTGCAAGTTGCACAGATGATCATACCATTGCAATAGTAATTGCAAAATTGAGGTTCCGGAAGTTTAACTCCTCCTGCTCCGGCAATGCTCTTTAATTGGCCTTTGTTTAGTTTTTTTAAATTTTTCATATTGTTTTAGTTAAAAATTTGATACTAAAGTAAAGATAATTAAAAAAATATATTGCGAAACAACTTTTTTGATTATTTTTTTATCAGACCTAATTCAATCAGTCTTTCATGCAAAAATTCTCCTGCTGTTGTATCTTCATACAGCTTCGGATGGTTTTCGTTCACACAGTTGTCAAGAGTATTTAATGACATCTGGCTTACCGGGTGCATGAAGAAAGGAATTGAATATCTTGAAGTTCCCCACAATTCTCTTGGCGGATTCACCACTCTGTGGATGGTAGATTTCAATTTGTTGTTGGTGTGTCTTGAAAGCATATCCCCGACATTGATCATTAATTCGTCCGGTTCTGCAATCGCATCAATCCATTCTCCGTTGTGGTTCTGAACCTGAAGTCCTTTCCCCTGAGATCCCATTAAAAGAGTAATCAGATTAATGTCCCCATGAGCGGCTGCTCTTACAGCGTCATCCGGTTCCTGGGTAATGGGAGGATAATGAATAGGTCTTAAAATAGAATTTCCTTCTGAGATTTTATCATCAAAATAAAATTCATCCAGACCAAGATACAGAGCCAATGCTCTTAATACATACTGGCCTGTTTTTTCAAGCATTTGATAGGCTTCTTTACCTACCTCGTTGAATTGTGGAAGTTCGTCTACGATGACATTGTCAGGATACTCTGTTTTGTATTTTGAATCATCAGACACATACTGTCCGAAATGCCAAAATTCTTTCAGGTCTCCTTTTTTGAAGCCTTTTGCAGTTTCTTTACCGAATCCTACATATCCTCTCTGTCCTCCAATTCCGGGAATCTCATACTTTTGTTTCGTTTCCGTTGGAAGTTCAAAGAAGTTTTTCACTTCTCCATAAAGATCATCTACTAACTGATCATTAAGAAAGTGGCCTTTTAAGGCAACAAAACCAATTTCTTCGTAAGCTTTTCCGATTTCATTTACAAATTTCTGTTTGCGTTCCGGTTCACCCGAAAGGAAATCACGCAGGTCTACACTAGGTATTTTATCCATTTTTAGAAATTTTACGTGATGCAAAATTACATCTTTTTTGGATTAAATGTTTTTACAATTAAGGATTTATAAGCTAAATTTGCTGTATGAAAAAATATTCTTCCAAAAGAAGTATTCAGATACTAGCGCATCTACTTCAGCAGTACGGGATTTCAGATATTATCATTTCACCGGGGTCCAGAAACGCCCCTCTTGCCATCCATTTCTCGGAAACGGATGCTTTTAACTGTTTCAGTATTGTAGATGAAAGGAGCGCAGCTTTTGTGGGAATAGGAATGGCGATAAGCGAGAAAAAGCCGGTTGCAATCACTTGTACAAGTGGTTCTGCAGTAGCTAATTATTATCCTGCCGTTACCGAAGCTTTTTACCAGAATGTTCCTCTTTTGATCCTGACGGCCGACAGACCAACGGATTTTGTAGATATTTTTGATGGACAGACGATCCGTCAGAAAGATATTTTTCATCAGCATTCCTATGGAGATTTTCAGCTGTTAGAAGACAGTAAAGAGAATGCAGAAGATATTAATTTTGATATTATCAAAAAAGCGATCGAACTTTGTTTTGAAAAACGAGGTCCGGTTCATATTAATATTCCTTTGGAAGAACCATTATATGATTTGGTTTCGGAGCTTCCTTCTTTTCCTGCCGTTGAAAAAACAATTAAACATAAAGACTATGAAATTCCCTCCAATCTGGTAGCGGAATGGAATACTTCCCAAAGAATTATGTTTTTGGTAGGAACCAGAGATTACAGTCCGGAATTGGAAAACCAGCTTTCTCAGTTGGTGAAAAATCATTCTGTCGTGGTGTTAAGCGAGGTAAATTCTAATCTGCATCATGAGAAGTTCTTTAAACATATTGACCGCTATATTTATAATTTCACGGAAGAAGATTATCAAAAATACGCCCCGGATTTATTAATTACGATAGGGCAGAATGTAGTGTCTAAAAAAGTAAAGCAGTTTTTACGAAAAGCAAGACCGAAGCAGCACTGGCACCTGGATGAAATATGGCAGCCTGATACGTATTATTCCCTGACGGAAAAAATAGAAGTGAAACCGGAGGTATTCTTTTCAAAGCTGTTGAAATTTGTCAATCTGGAGCCTAGACCTTATTACAATCTCTGGGATGTTTTACGGGATAAAAAAGATGCTAAACATCTACAGTTCCTGAACAAAGTGGATTTTTCTGATTTTTATTTCTTTAATAAAGCATCACAGACTATCCCGGAAAACTATAATATCCATTTCAGTAACAGTTCGGCAATCAGATATGCGCAGCTTTTTGATTTTGGCAAAAAGAAAATCTACTGTAACAGAGGAACGAGTGGAATTGACGGATCTACTTCTACTGCCATGGGGTTTGCGATTAAAAATGCTAATCCAACATTGCTTATTACAGGCGATTTAGGATTCTTTTATGATATTAACGGTCTTTGGAACCAATATATTCCGCCGTTTGTGAGAATTATTATTTTTAATAACGGGGAAGGAAATATCTTTAAAATTATTCCGGGTCCGGGAAATGCCAACCCGAATACACTGGATGAATTTATCGCAACGAAACACCGTAAGCATGCAGAGCACCTGGCGAAGCATTTTGGTTTCGCATATATCAAGGTAGAGGATGAACCGACGCTGGACAGGGTACTGGAAAATTTCTTCAAACCGGATACACAGCCAAAAATTTTGGAAGTGAATACATACGGTAAGAACAGCGCCGATGTTTTAAAGGCCTATTTTGATTTCATGAAAGACAATTAAAGATCCAGATATTCTTCATTACCCGGTAGATTCATAATCCTGTCTATTGGGTAAATGAACATGTCATCGAAATCATTCATTGCATTAATTAGTTGAAAATGCGAGAACTGCTTAATGTTCTGCATGGTGATTTCGGCTTCTTTTATTTTCTTTTGTTTTAAAAGCTGCTGCCTTTGAACTCCGTTGAGAAGGTAAGAGTTTGGAGTAAACCATTCTTTACCCTTCAAAAACAAAAGGTTTGAAAATGAGGTATCTGTGATGTGGTTGTTTTTTACGATAATGATTTCTTCCGCTTTGGACTTCATTTTCATTTTATCCAATTCTTTTCGGTCTTCAAATTTGAAAGAATAATCGAAACTGTTGTTTTCAACCAGTTGAAAATCTGCTATTTCTGGAATCGCATAAGGGATCATCTGAGTCCGGATTCTTTTATCCAGATCATAGGCAAGCCTTAGTTTGAAAAGACCATTTTCATCGTGTTGCAGATGTTTGAATATTTTAGCAAGATCGATTGAACCTTCTTTGCCAAAATGGGCAAAAGTTTGATCGACACGTTTTTGGTGCAGTTCCAATAAGAAAATCTCCTGATCTTCTACTTTAATACTTTCAATGAATTGGGACATAAATTTTATTTTTCATTTCCTGATATTCGTCTTCTAATTTACTCATGTGTGTTATACCACCGCCGCTTTTAAAATAAAGCTGATCGTGTTCTCTTTCAATAAAGCGTATCATAACGCAGCTGTCCAGGTTTTCACCGTCAAACCAGCCGCAAACGCCTGTGTAATAGCCTCTGTCATATCCTTCCGCACTTTGGATTATTTCCAGCGTTTTAGGTTTTGGGGCTCCTAAAATAGACCCTGCAGGGAGCAGCTTTTTCATAATGCTTCCTACTTTTCCTGCAAATTCAGGCTGTAAGTTTCCTGAGATTTCAGAACTCATGGCATACAGGTCTTTCTGCTGTGTTCTGATCAGGTCGATATGCTGAAACTGATCCACTTTTACATCGCTTGCCACCATACTAAGATCGTTCCGCAGAAGATCAACTACCGTATAATGTTCAGCCTTCTCTTTTTTATCATTTTTCAGAACTTCTGCTGCATTTTCAACAGATGCATCAATAGTCCCTTTCATCGGATAGGTGAAAATTTTGCCTTTATTAATCTTTACAAAAGTTTCAGGAGAAAAAAATACAAAAAAATCTTTATAAAAAACTTTGTACTTCGCATTCGAGTGATAAAAAATTTCTTTCAGCGTTAAATTCGTCTCTATTTTCGTTTTTCGTGTATAATTTACTAAATATGAATTTCCAAGACGAATGTTTTTCTGCACGATATCAAATCCTATTTTAAAACTTTCCAAGGTTTCCGGAAATGACTTCCATTTAATTTTTTTATTTAATTCATACTTCTTTTTTATACTTGAAAATTCTTGAAAATCAATTAATAAGCCTGATTTTTCGATTTCATTTTCCCGGTAGATTTCTACATTGTCCGAAAGGAAATCGATCATGAAAAAGTAGGGGACTTTCCGGAGGGAAAGCTCATCCATTTCCATAAATTTTTGATGATTCACTGAAAACATTCAGCAAAAGTAATTATTGATGTTTACTTTTGCACTAAATTTTTTTAATGCAGAACAAATATCCTCAAAAACCGGGAATAGATTTTATACTGAAGCAGGCGTTTTTCTATTGGAATAGAACACTTATTTTCCAGCTTATTTTTTCAATAGTCTTTTTTGTGGTATTTTTTACGTCCATGTTTTTATTTGGATCTAAATACGGAATCTGGGAACAGAGTCAGGAAATGGGCGAGGCTCTGAAACTGGGAACGAAAGCATATTTGGAGAAAGCTGCAGCTGTAAGCGCGACAGAAAACTATCAAATGTTTATGATTGCCATTTTCGGCACAACCGCTTTTTTATATCCGCTGAATATTGGTTTTTTTCAGATTTTCAGAAAAATTGACCTTAACGAAAAAATAGAATTGGCGGATTTGTTTGTGGGATACAATGGCCTTAATTTTTTTAAATATCTTGGATATTTTATTTTCTGGCTTATGATCTACAGATTAACGCTTCCAACCATTTTCCTTGCCGTGGTATGGGTTATTATTACCTTATTCGTTGCTCCTCTGATGTTTTTTACAGATAAAAGGATTTTTGAAGCTATTTCCCTGAATTTTAAAGCAGTAAAACTCTATTTTGTCGAAATACTGGTTTGTGTTATTGTTGCCGTAATTTTTAAATATATTGGTTTTGCTTTATTTTTTATCGGTGGGCTTTTTACGTTTCCATTTTGGAATGCCATGATTTATTCGCTTTATAAAACAATTTTTTCTGAAAAAGTTAAATTTAACGATGTTTAATGGGTTTTCTTGCCAAAAAAAGTTAATTTTGGGAAAATCATTAAATATTTAAACTATGTCTGAATTTAACGAATTTGATCAGCAGGGATCGGTTCCCAACAGGGATACCGGATCTATTATTTCTCATGCTTTTGAAATGTATAAAGGAGTTTTCCTTTATGGAATTATTGCAATGGTGATTTATATTATCGGTGGATTTCTGATCCAAACCATTACCGGATTTAATTCTACTGCAATGGTAGAGGAGATGAAGAGTTCCGGTGATTATTCAAATTTTAGCTATTGGAATGCTCCTGGATTTCCTATGTATGTTACATTTTCAGGGCTTTTTGGGCTTTTGCTTGCGCCATTGTATGTAGGGTTGATCTACATCGTTAATAAATTTAATACAAAAACTCCGATAGAGTTTTCCGATTTGTTTATTGGCTACCGTCAGAATTTCGTAAATATTTTAATTTACGCTTTCCTTTCATGGATTATCACTAGTATTTCGCTTGCGCTATGCGTATTGCCGTTTTTCTTTGTATATCCGCTTCTTTTATTAGGATACCCAATTTTACTGTTTGAAAATGCATCTGCTATAGACGCACTAACCAAATCTTTCAATATTGCGAAAGAAAATTACGGTACTATTTTACTGACGAGCTTTTTAGGAATGATCATATCACTTGCAGGGGTTATTCTTTGCGGTATTGGGGTTATTTTAACAGCTCCTTTTATGATGGTAGTGATGTATTCTGCATATTGTGCTTTTTTAGGAAAGCCAAGACAAATCATGTTTAAAGATAAACTGTGAATAAAGAAAAACAGATAAGCGGTGTTGCCATAAAACAGGTTGCCTTACTTGCCATCATTTTGGTATTGACGGGGTTAATCTGTTTTAATCTTGCCTTATTTATACCTTCGGTTTTAGGGGCTATTACTATTTATGTAGTCTGCCGTAAGTATAATTTCTATCTGCAGGAGGAAAAAAAATGGAAGCCCTGGCTTTCCTCACTGGTACTCATGCTGGCAAGTCTGATTATTCTTATTCTTCCCATTTATTTTATTGCAGATCTTTTAATTGAAAAATTAGGAAATGCGCAGGTGTATATGGCCAAGTTCAATGTATTTTTAGACAAAATACATTCCTATGTTTATGAACAGATTCATTTTGACATTCTCAGTAAAGAGAATATGGATAAATTGAAAAGTTCTGCCGGAAAAGTTTCTACTTCTGCTGTCAGCGGAACTTTCAATACCCTTACGGTCGTGATGTCTATGTACTTCATCCTGTATTTTATGCTGGATCAACCGAGACGTTTTGAAAGGATTCTTACTTCGTCTGCACCTTTAAAGAGATCAAATATTTCTTTAATCGGCGATAAGATGAGAAAACTGATTATGGCTAACGCTATTGGAATTCCGGTTGTTGCACTTGGACAAGGTCTTGTCGCATTAATTGGATATTTCATTTTTGGAGCTCCCAGCCCAGTGTTGCTTTTTGCATTAACAGCGGCAGCTTCAATGGTTCCGGTAGTAGGAGCGGCCATTGTTTATATTCCGGTTTGTATTTTTATGATCGCTGAAGGCAATACAGGGCCCGGGCTCGGTCTTGCAGCGTACTGTCTGATCGTTGTCGGTCTGACGGATAATCTGCTCCGTTTTACCCTTTTAAAGAAGCTAGAGGATATCCATCCACTGAATACTGTATTTGGGATTATCATGGGGATGAATCTATTTGGGTTTATGGGACTTATTTTTGGACCTATTCTGATTTCTCTGACGCTTCTTTTGATTCAGGTGTACAGAAACGAGTTTTCAGAAAATGACATTCCTGAGCTTGAGATGGCAGATAAGAATAATGACGAGAATAAAATTGACTTAATTGTATAAACCGTGGAAGGAATAAATCCAGAAATATTACAGGAAATATGTGTCGTAACGATGCCTTTTGGTAAACATCAGGGGACTATTCTTGCTGATCTGCCGATAAGCTACCTGGAATGGTTCTCCCGAACAGGAATGCCTAAAGGAAAACTTGGAATGCAGCTTTCAACCATTTATGAAATTAAACTGAATGGACTGATGGATCTGCTGGCTCCGCTGCGGAGCGGGAAGGTTGATTATAGTAAGATCAAGAAAACGACTTACAAGTTCTAATATAAGGTTTCGGCGGCATCAAAGATGCCGCCGAAACTCTTTTTTATCTTTCAACTAAAATTATCCTTTCAATGCCATGATTTCATCCCTCAGTTTAGCTGCTTTTATGAAATCAAGATTTTTGGCTGCAGCTTCCATTTCTTTCTGCTTTTGCTCTACCATCTTTTCAATATCCTCAGTGGCATAGCTGGCTTTTACTTCAGCTACTTTTTGCATGATTTCTTTTTGAGTATATTTTTCATCAGGGAAATCTTTGCTTCTTCCGACTAAGTTTTCGGATATTTTTTTATTCAGAGAAGTTGGTACCTGTCCATGTTCCTCGTTATAAAGTATCTGTTTGCCACGACGGTATTCTGTTTCATCAAGGGCAGCTTGCATCGATTTGGTGATCTTATCAGCGTACATAATGGCTCTTCCGTTAATGTTCCTTGCAGCACGTCCAACCGTTTGAATCATTGATCTTCTGCTTCTTAGCATTCCTTCCTTATCTGCGTCGAGAATGGCTACCAGTGAAACTTCCGGTAAATCCAATCCTTCTCTTAGTAAATTAACTCCGATCAGAACATCAAAAAGTCCCAAACGCAGATCCTGCATAATTTGGATACGCTCCAGTGTTTCAACATCAGAGTGGATATATCGTGTCCTTATCCCGAACTTAGTGAAGTATTTTGTAAGCTCTTCGGCCATTTTTTTAGTCAGTGTAGTTACCAATACCCTTTCGTCTATATCGGCTCTTTTGCGGATCTCCTCCATTAAATCGTCAATTTGATTCAGAGAAGGTCTCACTTCAATAATAGGATCTAAAAGCCCTGTCGGGCGAATAATCTGTTCGATATAAGCTCCCCCGGTTTTCTCTAATTCATAATCTGCCGGTGTGGCAGAAACATAGATTACCTGATTCTGAATAGCTTCATATTCTTCAAACTTCAAGGGCCTGTTATCCATAGCAGCCGGAAGTCTGAATCCGTATTCCACCAGTGCTTCTTTTCGGCTTCTATCGCCTCCATACATGGCATGAACCTGAGGAACGGTAACGTGACTTTCATCAATAACCATTAGATAATCTTTAGGGAAATAATCCAATAAACAGAAAGGTCTTGATCCAGGAAGCCTGCCGTCCAAATATCTTGAATAGTTTTCAATTCCCGAACAGTATCCCAATTCTTTGATCATTTCAAGATCGAGTTCAGTTCTTTCCTGAAGTCTTTTGGCTTCTAAAGGTTTTCCTATTTCGCTAAAGAAATCAACCTGTTTTACCATGTCATCCTGAATGTTCTTTATGGCACCGTTCAGGGTTTCTTTTGAAGTCACAAAAAGGTTGGCAGGATAAATCTGAATCTGGTCAAAATTAGCAGTTACATTTCCGGAAACAGGATCGAAGCTTTGAATTTTTTCAATTTCATCGCCAAAAAACTGGATTCTTACTGCGTTATCAGCATAGGCAGGAAACACATCTATTACGTCTCCTTTCACCCGGAACGTACCCCGTTGAAAGTCGCTTAACGTTCTTGAATACAATGCGTTAACTAGTGAGTGAAGAAATGCGGTTCTTGTTACTTTTTCTCCAATAGCAATGGAAATCAGTGATTTGTGGAATTCTGCAGGGTTTCCAACACCATAAATACAGGAAACTGATGCAACGATCAAAACATCGCGTCTTCCGGAAAGCAAGCTGGCAATAGCGGAAAGACGAAGTTTTTCAACCTCTTCATTAATACTCAGATCCTTTTCAATATAAGTCCCGGTAGTTGCTATATAGGCTTCCGGTTGATAATAGTCATAGTAGCTCACAAAATACTCAACAGCATTGTCAGGAAAGAATTCTTTAAATTCCATAAAAAGCTGCGCTGCCAGGGTTTTGTTGTGGGCCATAACAATCGTTGGCTTCTGTACATTCTGTACAACATTGGCTACCGTAAATGTTTTACCGGAACCCGTTACTCCAAGCAGTGTCTGATATTTCTCACCGATTTCTATTCCTTCGGTAAGCTTCTCTATAGCTTGTGGCTGGTCGCCGGTGGGTTTATATTCTGATTGAAGATTAAAATTCATAGAAACATAATGTATACAACAAAAATACGAAAGAAATTATTAGGCATCATAAAGTATTTGAAGGTGAATGTATTGATAGTAAATTTTTCACCTGTCTGTGCTGAGTACAAAATAAAAAAACGCTACCTGTGTAGCGCTTTTTCTTTTGACAGATGTTACCGGAAACTCATTGTTGCCGGGAAATTGTATATACTTGCTATAGCTTTTCCATTTTTTGTAGCCGGCTTCCAGGATGCTCCATTATTTACCGCTGTAATGGTTTTAATGATTTCTTTATTGAAATCTTCATTATTACCTGAAGCTGTTATCTGACTGATTTTTCCGGTTTCGTCGATGTGTATAAACGCTGTCGATTTTATCAGTTTCTCTTTTCCGTTAAGTGTACTTGTATCAAACATAGATAGAACTTTTGAACGAAATGATTTTGCCCCTTCAGGAAATTCAGCCTGAACAAAATCCTTATCCTGTTGTATATTTGCATTTGTGCTGATACCTTCATTGCTTACTGTTTTTCTTGGAGAAATAGTATCCGAAATTACTTTTACGATTCCCTTTTTAATTCCCATTGCGGTATGTGGCTTCCTGTCCATTGTTTTTTCGAAATAATTATTGGACATTAAACTTACCTGATAGGGCTGGGGATTTTTTGCTGTTCTTGCATTTTTACCAACTCCGCTGATAGAAACATGCGAAAAGTCGGATGTTTTGTAGTTTTTAAGACTACTGTTCTCGATCTTTTTAGAATCGATCCACACAGCGTAATTGCTTTTGTTTAAGAATGATTTCAATTCACCTTCAGTAGGAATACGCTTTTTTAATTCAGGTATATTAATGAATGTAATTTTCTGTTCATTCCTTTGTGCATCAGTTAATTGGGGATAGAGATCTTCCAGCCTTGACTTATCACTGGCGGAAATTTTTTTCGAAAACTCTGCATACTTTCCGCTATTTAAAAGATCGGAATATTTGTCTAGAATATCCTTGAATTCCTTATAAGGATCCTGAATGGATAAGCTGTTTTTTACTATACTGCTGACTGTGTGAGTGTCTTTTGTAATTGTAGGGCTGATAGCGTATGACCTTTCGGCAAATAAGGCCACGGCGGCAATCATCGCCATGATTCCGGCTGCTTTCTTAACTACAATAAATTTGGATTTTTTTGCTGTCATCATAATAAATCGTTTTTTGGTGTTGTTAAAATTAAATGAATGGGTGAGAGGAAGATTCTGAATATTAATAATTTCATTCAGGATTAAATTCTGATACTCTTTGATATTGTATCTGTTATTCAAAACAGCTTCGTCCGCAAGAAATTCATGATTGGTGAGTATTGCTTTTTTATACAGGAAAAGAGCAGGATTAAACCATGTGAATATCTTCATAATATCCAGAAAAATGAGATCAAGGCTGTGTTTTTGCTCAATATGGCCAGCCTCATGGAGGAAAATTCTTGGGTCGATCATATTGTTTTTTATATAATCTTCGCCCAAATAGATGGTATTCCAAAAACTAAAAGGTGGAATATTTTCTTTCATTACCATGACCCTTCGATTTTGGTAAATGCGTTTTTCTCCCTGCATTCTTTTCACGGCTCTGACAGAAAGCATACTTCTTATCAGAAAGAAAAGAGTAATCGCTCCATAGATGATCCATATGACATTCATCCAATTGAAACTGTCCTGTTCATGCTGGATAAGGACGATTTGCTGTGCTGTGTCTTCAAACAGAATTTGAGACTTATTCTTAGGCTCCGGAAGCTGTATTGTGATAGAAATGAATGGAATCACATAAGAAAAGATTAATGAAAACAGCAGGTAAAACCGATTAAACCTATACATTTTCTCCCTTTCCAAAAACAGGTAATAGATACCGATGAAAATGGAAGAACACAGAATTATTTTTAGGATAATAGCTAACATTTTATTCCTTTATTTGCTGATCTATTATATCACGGAGTTCTTTCAGTTGCTTTTGGCTGAATTGAGCATTCGAGGTGAAAAAAGAGGCAAACTGAGTCACCGAGCTGTTGAAAAAACGGTCAATCATAGAGGTCATTTCCTCGTTAAAATATTCCCCTTTCTCTACTTTTGGATAGTATTCACGGGAATTTCCATACAATGTATAGCCTACCAAATCTTTATTCTGCATCCTTTTCAGCAGAGTAGCGATGGTAGTCGCTGCGGGTTTAGGTTCCGGGTAAGAATCCAGAATATCTTTCATGAAAATTCGCTTCTTTTCCCAAAGGATTTCCATAAGATTTTTCTCCGAGTCTGTTAATTTTATTTCTTTCATTCTACAATGTTGTATTTTATTCTACAAATGTAGAATAAAAATTGATGCCTGCAAATTTTTATGGCATTATTTTTCTATCTATCTTTTTACCACTAAATCATAATACTATGAAATTCAATCAATTTTATGTTCCGGCATTGAGCCTTTTCCTTACTTTGTCTTCGTGTCAAAAAAATAGTGCCAATGCACAACAAACAGGATCCGATGGCAGTGTAGAAAAGGAAAAACCGAATTCAGATTATAAACCGGCCTTCAAAGGACAAACCAGGATTAATGCGGTAAAAACCGTAGCAGCATACCAGGTTGAAATTTTAAATAAAGATTTGGGAAGACCCTGGGGAATTATTAATCTGCCTGACGGAAGGTTTCTTATCACGGATAAAAGAGGCTATATGAACGTGGTTTCTGCAGATGGTAAGCAGGTTTCTAAAATTGAAGGATTTCCAAAAGTAGATTCCAAAGGGCAGGGAGGAATGCTGGATGTAGCTCTCGATCCCGATTTCACGACGAATAATCTTATTTATTTTAGTTTCTCAGAACCTTTTGGAGCCGGAAATTTAACTTCAGTGGCGAAGGGAAAGCTTTCGCAGGATATGAAAACAATACAGGAGGTGAAAGTAATTTTTCGGGCAGAGCCTTCTTATGACGGTGACAAGCATTATGGAAGCAGACTGGCATTTGATAAAGATGGAAACTTATTTGTGAGTACAGGGGAAAGATCTGATAAAGTAACCCGGGTTTACGCTCAGAAAACAGATAATTATTTAGGAAAAATATTAAAAATAACGAGAGATGGAAAGCCTGCTCCCGGAAATCCTTTTATTGGAAAAAGTGGATATAAACCTGAAATATATGCCTATGGCGTTAGAAATCCTCAAGGAATGGCCATTGATCCCAACGGAAATCTTTGGGATGTAGAAATGGGTCCCAGAGGTGGTGATGAGATTAATCTGATCCAGCCCGGAAAAAACTATGGCTGGGGAGATGTCACGTATGGAATTGAATATTCAGGAGAAAAAGTGGGGAAAGGAATTACCCAAAAAGAAGGAACTGAGCAGCCTGTTTATTATTGGGATCCTGTGATTTCTCCAAGCGGAATTACTTTCTATACCGGAAATATGGAAGAATGGAAGGGGAATTTATTTATAGGCTGTCTGAGTGGAGAGCACATCAACAGAATCATCCTGAAAGATCATAAAGTGGTAGGTGAGGAGCGCCTTTTAGCAGATCAGAAAGAACGCTTCCGGGATGTTCTGAATGGGGCCGATGGTAATCTATATGCAGTAACCGATAGTGGAAAGCTTTATAAAATTTCAAAAAAATAACAAACAACTCCTGAATTTCAGGAGTTGTTTGTTATTGTATAGTTTTAAAATTTAAAATTAAGTCTTGCAAAAGTTTGTCTTCCGGCAAATCCCATCTGTACAGGATCGAAAATCCCTCCGGATTCTGTATTTCCGTCTGATACATGAGCCGTTTGCAGCGTAGGATATCTGTTGAATAGATTTTTGCTTCCGATTGTTAACGTTAAACTCTTAGAAAAATCACACCCGAAAGAAAGATCGGTGGTGACTCTCGGATTATAGATCTGATAATCATCTGGACCGCCATAACCCACTAAGGTTACTTTGTCAAATCTTACAAGTTGCAGATTGGCATTGAATTTATTGATTTTATAATTTAAGTTTAAATTGACTTTTGTTTTTGGTGCAGAGGCGAGAATAAAGGCTTTTTCCCTTGCGCTCATATAAATATCTTCTTTTCCGGCTAGTTGTTGAGACGTATGAACTTTTGTAATTTCCATTTCATTATAATTTCCTGCTAAAGTGGCAGTCAGTTTTCCATTGCCCAGATTTTCATTATAACTTAAAATGACATCAACTCCTTTTGTTCGGGTATCAATAGCATTGGAAAAGAATTGTGCCTGATCGATAAATGGATTTGCATCTTGAATAGTTTGAGGAAGATCCGCTCTTGCAAAATTACCGGTTAATACAATTCTGTCTTTTACTTTAATGTAGTATCCATCGACTGTAGCAGTGAATTTTCCAGCATTATAAGTAAATCCGGCGCTCCCGTTAAGAGAAGTTTCCTGTTTTAGTTGTGGAACTAATGCTTTTGCCAAATCACTGTCATTGGATGCAAGTTGGATCGTTACCAGATTGCCGCCCTGGAAATTGGTAAACTGTAAGCTGTAATATTTTTGAGCCAGTGAAGGCGCTCTAAATCCGGTAGACACTGATCCTCTGAAAGCAAGTTTCGGAGTAATGGCATATCGGGTTGCGAATTTTCCGTTGATGGTGCTTCCGAAATCACTGTAGTTTTCAAATCTTCCCGCAACGCTTATCATCCATTTTTTTGTAATATCAAGTTCTGTATCTACGTAAGCGGCAAAATTATTTCTGTTTTTATCCACTTCCTGAGAATATCCCGGAAAGCCCTGTGATCCGCCCGGTCTTACATCACCAGTTAATGGGTTTGTGACTAATAATCCGGTTGGGGTACTAGCAGTCACCAGATTTCCATTGGTATCATACATGGCATAAGAAGCTTCTTCTCCTTTGATAATATTGAACTTCTCATATCTAAACTCGGCTCCAAAAGCAATATTAAGTCCTTCCAGAACATTGAACGGCTTAGCTGCGTTAAAACCTGTCGTATTTTGAAGCAATGAATGTCCGCCGGCATGGAAGTCTGTCGGTGATTTTGCTCCTAAAGTAGCATTTACCGTGTTTTCAATAGTATAAGTGAATCTATTGCTTCCGAATGCATTATAAAAATCTACATCCCAATTAGCAACTTTAAATTTAAAACCGTTGTCAAAAGTGAAATCAGCGATGCTTGTATTTTCTATTGGGTTAAATCCATTAGGGTAAATTTCCGGAACATTACCGTCTGCATCTGCTGCTCTGGTCCATGCATAAGCATTGGTGTTTCTGTTGGAAAAACCTTGGCGGGAATAGAATTTTAACCCATCAGATAATGGAAGTTCGATGTTTCCGAAAAAATAAATATTCTGTGATTTTGCATCACCAAAACGCTGTCTCGGAGCATCATATAATTCAGGGTTTGCATTCCTGATCGAATGTTCTTTATTGATAAATTCTGCCGTGAAATTTCCAAAACCACCTTTGGATCCTATTTTAGTTCCTAAATTTCCACTGAAATCAAAAGTAATTCCATCAATTTTATGATCAGAAACTACATCATTATTTCCGGGACTTTTAAAAAGGTTCATTCCATAAAAAGCATTTCCTTCAAAACCATTATTCCGATCATTCAGAATAACATTAATTACCCCGGCGATCGCGTCCGATCCATATTGTGCAGAAGCTCCATCACGAAGCACTTCAATCCTTTTGATAGCACCAATCGGAATAGTGTTCATGTCAGAACCCGTATTTCCTCTTCCTTTAGTTCCGAACAGATTAATCAGTGAAGACTGGTGGTATCTTTTTCCATTCAGTAAAAGTAAGGTCTGATCAGGGCCAAGGCCTCTTAATGTTGCAGGGTCTACTGCATCTGCTCCGTCAGATCCTGATTGTTTGTTTGAGTTAAAAGAAGGTGCAGCAAACTGTAAAAGCTGATTAACTTCTACCTGTCCTGTTGACTGGCTTACCTGCTTGATATCAATTACATCGATAGGAACTGGCGTATTGGTGACCGTTCTTTTTTTATTTCTGCTTCCGGTAATGGCCACTTCCTCTATTTTTCCTTCTTTGAAAATGGTGTCATTTGCTTTTTGAGCATAAAAGAGGGATGTTGTGCCTAGAAACAGGACACTTATATATTTTATTTTCATTGCTGTGTTGTTTTAAGAATTGATAAGATGTGTCAAAAATATCAAATTTACTTTGTAAATCAACACTGTAATGTCTTTTTATTTAATAGATTTTTAATTATTATTCGTTTTAAGTGAATATTAGGAATATTTTTATTTAAAATAAATAAAAAGTGTTTTTTCTACTATTAAAAACTTTTAATAATTCTATTGAGACCCTCCTCTAAAATTTCCTGTGAAGTAGAAAAGCATATTCTGATATGTCCTTCCGCTCCTTTTCCAAACCACCTTTCCGAACCTGGAACAACGGCTACTTTTCCATACTGTAAAACATGGCTGGCAAATTCTTCACTGGTAAGTCCGTTTTTAATTTGAGGAAATAGTACAAAAGTAGCTTCCGGAAGGTTGGGGGCTAGGATTTCTGAACGAGTTAAAATATTAAAAGCCAGGTCTCTATTGCTTTGCAAATGACTTAAGAATTCATCATACCAAGGCTTTGCTTTTTCCAGCGCCACACTTCCTGCAATTTGTGATAATGTTGAAACCCCTTCTATGGTAGAGTTGAAATTTGATTTTTCTATAAAATCGTCAAGAATTTCCTGATCATTACATAATACTGCGCCAATTCTTAATCCGGCCATTCCAAATGATTTGGAAAAACCATACACTGTAAAGCTTTTTTTTGCGGCTTCTGCGGAAACTGATGAATATGTATGAAAATCCCTGTAGTCATAAATAATATCACTCCATATTTCATCACTCATTACCCATAGATCATGAGCGGAGGCAATTTGTGAGATTTTTTTCAGAACATCTTTAGAATATATTTTTCCTAAAGGATTATGCGGGTTGCAGATGCTGATCAGCTTCGTTTTTGAGTTGATGAGCGAAACTAGTTTTTCAAGGTCAATTTCCGCTGTTTGTGGATCAACGGGGCATAGATTGACAACTCCGCCTACGGCTTCTACCGATTTTTTAAATAAAAAGTCTACCGGATCTAAAATAATGGCTTCATCTCCGGGTTGTAAAACATATTTTGCAATCAGGAACATGCCCTGTGCGGCACTGTTAACCGCAAGAACATTTTCGGGAGCGAAATTTCCGTTTTTTTCTTTATTGAAATGGTCTGCCACACTTTTTTTAAACTCCGGCAGTCCTGAAAAAGGCCCGTAGCTTAAATAACCGTCCTGAATGTATTCAATGATTCCCTGCTGGATAGCTGGCGCGGTACTGAAATCCGGATCTGCTGCCGTTAAAGGAATAATACCGTCTTCAAGGACAGCCCATCTTCCGTTGTAGGCTTTTCTTTTTAAAGCTTCAAAATTGATATCGTTATTGGTGAACATTTTTTTATTTATAAGAGATTGGTACTATATTTTCTGTTTGCTGATGAAGAGGGCGCAGAAATTGATCGAGCAGGATCCTTCCATTCCTGATGTGAATTTCAATTTCCGGTTTTCTTTCCGTTTCATATTTTCTGAACGCTTCAGACCTATTTTCTTCTTCTATCAGATACTGGGTTAAGGTGAAAGCATCCTTGAGTGCTGAGGTTACGCCCTGGCTTGTAAAAGGGATTAAAGGATGGGCTGCATCTCCTACAAAAACAATGTGGTCTTTATAGAATGAATTAAGTTGTTCAAGCTCATAAACACGCCACAGATGAACATTTTCATAACTCGATTCTTTTATGATGGAAGAAACTAGAGGGTGCCAGTCATCAAAAATTTTAGACAGGTATTCTTTTAGATTTTCCACAGAATATTCTTCATCAATTTTATATTTTTCATTATCAAATTGCAAATACCATAGAATTTTATCTTCAGAAAGTTTAAGGATTCCAAATGCTAAACCACCGTCTTCATGATGAAATTTCATAAAATTATCTTCAATACAGGCTGCTATTTCTTTGTTTTCAATAATGTTTACGACTTCATTTTCCCGTACAGACCTCATGTTTTCATCTTTGAAAACTTGTCTTCTGATCCTGCTTTTGGAACCATCGGAAACAATGATGATATCAGAATCTATGGAAGTACCATCGGAATATGTGAGTTTTCCTTGAGGGGAGAGGCTGACAGGTTTTTCGTAAGATATTTTTTCAGAGGGGATGTTGTGTGTTAAAATATCAATCAGTGAACTTCTCGCAATTACAAAAACGTCGTTCAGTTCTTTTTCTGCGATGATGCTTCCTTTATGAGAGTATTTAATGTATTTTTTTAAGAAATTACCCTGTTTAAAAAGCGTGGCTTTGTCGATAATTTGGGTGAGATGCTCAATTCCTTCTTTGGGGATCAGAAATCCGTGGCCCGTGAGATCGGTTTTTGCTCTTCTCTCATAAATATGGTAATCCATATCATGCTTTTCTAAGTAATTAGCTATGCTTAAGCCGGAAATTCCAGCACCCACGACAGCAATTGTATTCATTTTGGAGTAGTCAATTTTTTTTCAGGTTAGTGTTTCAATTTATTTTTTTATTGTCCTTGATGAATGCAAATGTATAGTAAATATATCCATTGATTTCAAAACAGCATTAATTTTATTTAGGCTGTTATTCAATACTATGAAAATATAACATTTCCTTTTGTTATGATGCTTTTGATTTGAAATATGAAATAAAAAACCGAGAACAAGTCTCGGTTTTGATGTTATGCTTCTTCCAGCTGTACTGTGAAATGTCTCAGTAATTCCGGCTCCCATGTGATTTTATATCCTTTGGCGATGTCATCACGTCGGTCATACACGTTTTTGATGGCTGCCGCGATATAATCCATATGGTTGTTGGTATATGTTCTTCTAGGAATCGCTAGGCGGACCAATTCCAGTTTTGGATAACGGTTTTCTCTGGTTTCAGGATCTCTGTCTGCCAGTAAAGTTCCTATTTCTACCGTTCTGATTCCTGCTTCTTTATAAATTTCCAGGCCTAAAGTCTGAGCCGGATATTCTGCACGGGAAACATTGGGTAAAAAGTTTAAAGAATCAATGAACACAGCATGTCCTCCAATTGGTTTTTGTACAGGAATTCCGTATTCAATTAATTTGTGACCAAGATATTCAACCTGAGAAATTCTGCTTTCCAGATAGGCAAATTCTGTTGCTTCGTTAAGACCTACTGCCAACGCTGCCATATCTCTTCCGGCCATTCCTCCATAGGTAATGAAACCTTCATAAATAATCGTGAAGCTGGATGCTTTTCTGAAAATTTCTTCACTGTTAAGCGCGATGAATCCTCCGATATTCACAAGTCCGTCTTTTTTGGAACTCATGGTCATACCATCTCCATAAGAGAAGATTTCTGTACAGATTTCTTTAATGGTTCTGTTTTCCTGACCTTTTTCTCTTTTTTTGATGAAATAGGCGTTTTCTGCGAATCTTGCCGAGTCAAAGAAAACAGGAACTCCATATTTATTGGAAAGTTCTCTTACTGCTTTCATGTTTTCCAGAGAAACTGGCTGTCCTCCGGAAGAGTTACAGGTAATGGTAATCAGACAGAAAGGTATTTTTTCTTTTGGATGACTTTTATAAACTTCTTCCAGTTTTTCAAGATTGATGTTTCCTTTAAAAGGATGCAGGTCATTAATATCAAAAGCTTCGTCAATCGTACAGTCGATCGCATGAGCTTTTCTGAACTCGATATGCCCTTTTGTCGTGTCAAAGTGAGAGTTTCCGGGAACAACATCGCCGTCTTTCACTAAAACTGAAAATAAAACATTTTCAGCAGCTCTTCCCTGGTGAGTTGGCAAAAGATATTTGAAACCTGTGATATTTTGTACAGTCTGATGTAATTGTTCAAATGAACGGGATCCTGCATAGCTTTCGTCTCCGGTCATCAATGCACCCCATTGTCTGTCGGACATTGCTCCGGTTCCTGAGTCTGTTAATAGATCAATAAAAACCTGTGAAGATTTTAAGTTGAATAAGTTATAATTGGCATCTTTAAGCCACTGTTCTCTTTCCTCTCTGGTTGATTGACGGATTTCCTCCACCATTTTGATGCGGAAAGGCTCCGCGTACGGTAAATTCATGGGTAAATATTTTTTATTATTGTTTTAAAGAAATTTTTTTTGAAAAATAAATTTTCAAATTCATCAAGTATATTTAAAGTGAGCTACAGAATTACTCAGGAGCTTTAAATATATTTTCATCAGAATGAAAGCCGGCTACACCGCCACTTACAGCGAACTTCATTGCAGAAGCCGCAGTCATTCCCACTACAGGTTTGATGTTTTTTTCTTCAGTAACAATTACCCATCCTGATATTGCATAGGAGTGGGGAAGATATACCGCAACGTAATTGTGTTTATCTACGTCAGCCATTTCTTTTTGGGTTAAAAAACCGATTCTCCAGATTTCAGGATTTTCATTGGTCTTTACCCATACAGGATCGTTGAATTTTTTCTTATCGCCTACAAATGAAGACATGACGTCTTTTGTAGGGGTATAAATATGCTTTACACCAGGTGTTTTCTCCAGTAAGCTGTCCATGGTGTCGAAAAAGAATCTGCCGACAACAAATTTATTTCCCAGGTATCCTAAAATAGCAGTTGCCAATATGGTTGAAATAAATACTAACCCAGGAATTTGTTTTGCGATTGAGGGAATGATATTATCAATCGCACTGATGATATACCATATCACAAAAATGGTCAGCCCGATCGGGCCAATAATGACCAGTCCCTGAAAGAAATTTTTCAGGAAAAAATTGGTGATATTCTCGAAGGTCAGTTTTTTCAACGTGCAGTGCTATATTTTTAGATTAACCGTGTATTGTTTCTTTGTTTCCGTAGGATTTGATGATGCTGGCTTCGTATTCAAGCCATTCTTCCCAACGTTTATTTACTTTTTCGATGTCGCCAAGTTGTCTTGCAAAGCCGATAAATGTAGTATAATGATTAGCTTCGGAGATCATAAGTTCTTTATAAAATACTTTAAGCTCTTCATCTTTGATATTTTCTGTCAAAACTTTAAATCTTTCACAGCTTCTTGCTTCAATCATTGCTGCAAAAAGCATTTTATCTACAATCAGATCTTCCCGGCTTCCCTGAACCACAAATTTAGCGAGTTCATTCACATAATTGTCTTTGCGTGCTTTCCCGAAAGTATAGCCTCTTTTTTTGATAAGCTCATGAACCTGATTGAAATGATCTAGTTCTTCCTGTGCAATTGCAAGAAGTTCTGTTACAATTTCTGCACGTTCCGGAAGCATCATGATCAGAGAGATGGCATTGGTAGCTGCTTTCTGCTCACACCACGCATGATCCGTTAAAATTTCTCCTATGTTTCCTTCTGCAATATTTGCCCACCTTGGATCGGTAGGAAGTTTCAACTTAAACATGATATAAATTTTTTGTAAATTTAAAACAAATTGCCATAAAAAGCTTCTTTTATTTAAGAAGCTGTCTTTCTTCGTAAAAATTCCAGAACATTCCAGCCTAATTGATCGACTTTCTTCAGTCCATTGGCGATAATGAATGCCAATATGATATTGATGATATAAATAATGAACATTAGAATCCACCACGGCATTTTTTCTTTGAGTGGGACTACAAGGAAATACACCAATGAAGAGCTTATTCCCTGTGCGAAATAGAAGAAAATCGCATTTTTTCCAATGAAGGTAATAAAATTGTCCTTTGTGATCTTTAATCTGTTATATAAAACAAACAAAGTAACCAGTGAAAAGGAACTCCATATAATATAAGGGAGTTTTGGAGGGAATTTATTTTTATTGATTTTATAGAAAATTTCACTTCCATAATACCAAAACATCCAGATTAAAGCGGCAGCCACTAAACCATATAAAACGGGAATTATTTTGGTGGGAATTTTTTTATTCCGCATTCTGTTGGCAATCAGGAATATGGCGAGATAGAAAGCAACGTATCCTACTTGACCATCCGGATAATACCACGGACAGATCGTAAATATCAGCGTTAAGGCTATACAAATACCGATGAACCAATTGATATGCTTCGGAAAGAATCTTAAAATCAAAACACCGAAAACAGTTAGTATAAAATAAACTTTCAGGTACCAGAAACTTCCCATAACTACCGGAAAAGTATCTGCATTGGTATATTGGTGAAGGTACCAGTTCCCCAGATTCTGCCATTGCGGATCAGCGGAGATATTGGTGGTTGCATATTTGGACCCAAATGTAGAATAGAACTGCTGAAGCCATTCCATAGAGAAAAAGCTTAACCCAAAAACTTTAAAGAAATAATCCAGGAAAAAAAGGAAGGTCACAAAAATCATGTAGGTGATCTGAAGTTTCAACAGTCTGTAGAAAGTCTTTTCGATATTGGATCCGGAAGTGATTCCGCTTAAAGCATAAAATAAGGCTACATCGAAAACCAGGGAAAAGACCCGGATTTCTGTTGGAATATAAAACTGCCCGGACCAGAAAGCGGTGTGAATAAAAATAATGGAAAGTGTTGCCAGTCCTTTTGCAAAATCAATGTAAAGGTCTCTATTCATTGTAAGAAGATATGAGGTCAAAAATAGCTAAACTTTAGGATATGTTTCAAATAAATAAAAGAGGCAGAACATGCGTTCTACCTCCTTTCTTAAATATGCTAAAAATGAATGTTTACTTAAGGTTTTTAAATTCTTCTGCAGAAATTTCTCCGGATTGGATTTTTCTCAATTCATCCATATACTGGCTCATATAAGCATCAATTTCAGGATTTTTTGAGTTTTTACCCATTTTATAGGTTCCGTTAAGTACTCCCTGATAATAATAGAAGAAGTTATAATCGAAATCGGTTGCAGAAAGATCATACTGTCCCAGAAGGAATCCTAAACGTACAGCGGATCTTCTCTGAGGAGGAGTTCCGTGGTGTCCTGCACTGGTAGTTTGATAATCTCCGATGCTTTGTGCGAATTCGTAAGCTGTCGCAATTTCTGTAAAGTTGGTCTTGTTATAACCGTTTGGTTTTCTCAGATAATATCCTGCGAAACCGTCTGCCTCCAGTTCGTTCGGTCTTGCGGTTGACTCATTTACTGAAGGTAAATTATAACGGTACTGCAGCTGGTGGCCATATTCGTGAGCCAGAATCATGGCATTTACAATATCTCCGCCTTTTGCTTTTGCATCATAATAGATAGCGTATCCGTAATAGATCTTTCCATTCGAATAGGAAATGGCATTGTACGTTGAATTGGCGTTTGAAGGATCGTCTACAAATCTAAATGTAAGGCTGGTACCGCCCCAAAGACTAATGATTTTAGCCATTTGGGCATTCATAAAGTTCGTGTCTGTGGTGGTTTTAAGGGCTGTTTTCAAAACTGCAGTAGAGCTCCAATTTTGATCTACATAAGAACAGATTTTTTCAGTTTCGCCCGGCTGTTCGATTTTTGCACTTTCGTTTTGGGGCTGTGGCAAGACGTTGTCTTCCATTTTTTCATCAGTACAAGCTGTTAGTGATAAAACAGCAAAAGCTCCTGCTAAAAAGCAGAAATTAAGACTCTTTTTCATATACATATTATTTTGGTGAAAACGAAGGTATAAAATTATCCGTTATGTACGAACACTTTACATGTTAAAATTATTCAAAGCATAGTGAATTGATTCTTTGTAAAAAAATATTGATTTGATTGTAAGCTATTTAGAAAATTATTCTTATATTTGCACCTCGAAATAACTAAAAATTTATAAACAATGTTTGCAATTGTAGAAATAGCAGGGCTTCAATATAAAGTTGAGCAAGACCAGAAGTTGTTTGTACACCGTTTAAAAGGAGAGAAGGGAGATAAGGTATCTTTCGACAAAATTCTTCTTACTGTAAACGGTTCAATAACTGTTGGCGCCCCAGCTGTAAGCGGTATCGTAGTAGATGCTGAAATCTTAGATCATGTAAAAGCTGATAAAGTAATCGTTTTCAAGAAGAAAAGAAGAAAAGGTTACAAAGTGAAAAATGGTCACAGACAATCTTTAACTCAAATTCAAATTACTGGTATTACTGGTTTTGAAGCTGGAGCAAAGAAAGCTGATAAAAAAGAAACTGTGAAAGCTGAAGTTCTTTCAGACAACGCAACTGTTAACTTTGGTGAAGATCACGAACTGAACTATCACTTAAAGAAAAACAACTTGTCTCAGTCTAAAGAAAACAGAGAAGTTTTGATCACTTTAGGAAAAGAAGTGAAAGCAGAATTAGGAAAAAATATTCTTACTCACGAAGATGTTGATGCAGCTATCGTTAAGAATATTGATCAATTTAAAGCTCTTAATAAATAATAATCTACATACAAAATGGCACACAAGAAAGGAGTCGGTAGTTCCAAGAACGGTAGAGAATCTCATTCTAAAAGATTAGGTGTGAAGATTTTCGGAGGACAAGAAGCTATTGCCGGAAATATTATTATCAGACAAAGAGGTACGCAACACCACCCGGGTAACAACGTGGGAATGGGTAAAGACCACACTTTGTTTGCTTTAGTAGACGGTAAAGTAGTTTTCAGAAAGAAAGCAAACAACAGATCTTTCGTATCTGTAGAACCAAACGCATAATTTTAGCGTTATAAAAAATTAAAAGCCTTGGCATTCGCCAAGGCTTTTTTTGTGCTCTTATCTGAAAAATGATAAATTATTTTACGAATATTCCATTTATTGTGAAATATTTTTATATTTGTAAACAATCAAATAACAAATCATTTGCGGAAGCCGAAAAGCAAATAGAGTAGGCAGTACATTAAACCAAATTATTACTATGAAAAATCTTAGAAAAATTTCCAAAAAGCAATTGAAATCGATCGAAGGTGGAGCTGCGGCTTGTCCTCCTCCTGCAACAACATGCGGGGAATGGTGCTCATGGACAGCTCAACAGAGGCTGCGTTGTCCTAATATGGTGATGGATCCGGATCCTTGCGGATGTTAATGTAACGATCGTATTGAAAATAAAATTCCCCGGCTTCAAAGAAGCCGGGGAATTGTTTTATGTCATGGATGGGAATTAGAATCCTACCTGGAATCCAGCTTTTATCCCGAATTTAGAAATATCAGGTCTGTCAAGGTAATTTCCTCTCCAGTTAAAATCTACTCTGAAAATTCTCAGATTTCCGAAGCCTATGTTTTCAATTCCGAAACCATATTCAAAATAGACTTGTTGATTTGGAGCAGAATATTTGAAGCCTTCCACATTGATGTCTTTAGAAGCGTCGCTTAAAGTTCCGTAAGCTCCTCTTATAAATGCAATTTCTCTTAGTTTTAATTTTTTAATCAAAGGGATGAAAGATAATATTTTTCCGTTAAAATGGTGTTCTAAGTGAAGCGTTGTATAAGTGTCCGCCACAAACTCATAGTAATTAAGTTGAGAGAACGTATTAGGAACCAAACTGTATGACTGATTTCCCGGAATGATGTTCTGTAAAGCCAAAGGAACCGTGTTGAAATTTTTCCCGGCTTCAAAATTAATTAATGTTTTACCCCAGCTTCCTATTAAAACCGGTTTATAGAACATAAACTGAAGTTTGTTATAATTAAAATCCGCATTGAAAAGCCCTTCAATACCTCTTGTATATTTCAAAACAATAGTAGGTGCTAAAGTTCCATGTTCGTAACGGTCTACCCCTGTCTGTGAGAATTTTGTACCAGGTCTTGCAATTAAACTGATGGTAATGTGTGAGTCATTAACTGTTTTTCTTAAATCCCCATTTCTGTAATACATCAAACTGAATTCGGACGGATTAGCAGATTTAATGCTCTGCATGGTACCATCTACTCTTATCTGGAAGTTTTTCCATGGCTCAATTGATGTAAATATATTTGTTTGGTTAACAGAACTTAAAGACGCATTTTCCCCTCTGGCGAAAATAGTGGATGAAGCAAATGAACGTGACAGGATCGCATCATCATTAGTCAGCTGAACTCCCAGCTGCATAACATCTCGTTTTGTTCCTGCTCCAATCATAAAACGATTGACTCTGTTAAACATGTATCGGGCTTCAACACCGTATTTAAGCTGCTTATCTTTAAAACCATAAGCATTATAAAACTGAACTCTCCAAGGGTCATTTTGTCCAAAATAGGTTCTTGCACCTAATCTGATTCGGTCACCTTCTACCACGTTTTTCCCATAAATTGAGAAAATAGGGCCTATATCGATTCCTTTGAATGCATTATAATATCCTGAAGCAAGGGTTTCGTAAATCTTTACAATTCGGTTGAATTTTGGTGTCTGCTGAAGTTTATCAAGCATTTCATATACTCCTTGTTCTCTTTTGGATAATGAGTCAGGACGGGCGTTTACCCAATAGGCATCATCTTTATCTACGAATTTATCATCGTATTCCTCTTCTTTTCGGGTGAATAATTTTGCATCAAGCGGTTTATTGAATTCGTAGTTGGAATAGTCTACCGACCTTTTAGCAATAATGCTTTTTGAGGTTTTCTTTTTCGCAAAAGGAGTTAATTCGATTTCCGTAACTACTTTCTTTGGCAGGAATGTCTGATCATCAGGATTGTCATATTCCAGTTCTGTAGATATACTGTTGATGAAATTGACATTGATTTTTTGAGTAGACTTTAATGTGGCGCTTAGCACGGCGTAGGTGTCTGTATCAATGTAAAGATAGCCCTGAAATGCTAAAACATCCTTTCTTTTAGGCTGATATCTTATTTTGTAGGCATTTTCCCCATTGATGGCTATCGTATCCGTCAAATTGTAATCATATGTGCTGAACCCATCTGCTCCAACAGGGCTTTGAAATCCTATATCAAAGTAATTTAATATGTTATCGTAAATGTTTATATCGCGGTATAAATTTTTTGCCGTCACCGTGATGACCTGATTGTCTTGAAATCCTGAAGTCTTTTGAGCAACCAGCATTCTCTTTACCTTGCTACTGGGTTTGTTTTCCCCGTAAGTTTCATAGACCGATTCATTCAGGAAAATAGGAAGGGCCATCTTTCCTGTTGCGGTGGAATCTGCATATTCAAAGATAAAATCAAGCTTATTGAACATTTTCTTGTTCATGAATGTGCTATCCAGGTTATTGGCATCAAACTCAATTTTTTCGTATTCCTTATAAGTATAGGTATCGAATTTGGCTAGCCCATTGTTTCTTTTTCGTTTCCAGACTTCCTGCATGATGGCATAAGCCGGGTTTTCTTTTTTGTTTTTATATTTCGGCTTTTCGTTATGAATAACAATTTCTCCGATGGAGCTTACTTTTTCCTGAGAAAGATTGACCAACAAGTTGCCTGCATTTTCGGTCGTAACATCTACGGTTTCTAAAGCGTAGCTTTTTTTAGAAAACTTTAACCGATAAATAATAGTGTCAGACTGTACGCTGAAACTTCCACTGGTAGTATTTAGGTTGGGGATTTTATTATCGTTGATAAAAATATCTACTCCTGAAATTTCCTTATTTGTTTTTGCATCAAGAATTTTACCGCTGGCTGTGTTTTGGGCACAGGCAAGCCCTGAGAGAAAGAGAAGGAAAAAAAGGTGGTAGTATTTGGAATTATTAATTGACATTTGTTGTTTTTTCAAGCATTTAGCATAAACAAAAAGCATGCTGTTTATGTAAAAAGATTAGATTTTTTAAAGTTTTTTACGGTTAGGTACAAAATTGCAAAGTTAACAAAAATTAGATCATCAAAATCATAGCATTATAGTTATTAATTTGTTAAAATGATAATGTCTGAAGTGAGATATTCCTCGTGTTTATTAAAGAGATGGTGTAAACCTTTATTTATGGGTTAATTTTTGTTTATGTAAAAGTAAAATCGAGCGTTCCGTTTACTGTTTTAAAGAAATACATGAGTATTTGATTTAATGAACAACAAAAGAATAAAGCAATATGAAAATAAATGAGATAATATGCAACATAAAAGGCATCATACAAAAAAATCCATTAGATAATTCTAATGGATTTTGCTCCTCCTGCTGGGCTCGAACCAGCGACCCTCTGATTAACAGTCAGATGCTCTAACCAACTGAGCTAAGGAGGAATGTTCCTCTGTTTGGAGTGGTGCAAATATAATATGAATATTTGTACAAAGCAAGTGTTTGACGCAAATTCTATCGAAAAAAAATGAATTTTTTGAAGGAATTTTTATTTTGTCCGGAGCTGAAAAAATCTTCCCATTTTTATCTGTCTATTTTTCAGTATTTTGAGGTGATGATAAAAATTTCATCACTAAAAGCTGAAAGTAAGAGTATGCCGAATTTGGATTAAGAAAAACAGGAAAAAAATTGAAATATGCTGTAATTTCACTTTTAAACTGGGAAAACAACTAACTGAAATGTTTCATTTTTACAGGTAAAAGGCTTTAATGCGGTCATTCCTAATCCCTGAATATGGACTGCAAGAGAATGTGGGTTTTTGTCATTTATAAAAGCAGCACCAAGGTCATACTGGTTTTCAGTAAAATTTTTGACTGCATAAAATAATTTTTTTACAATTCCCTGTCCTCTCCATTTTTGATTGATGAGAACCGGGCCGTAAAGAAATACCCGATATTCTGTTAAAGGTTTATGATTAAAAATTTGCTGTGGAAAACTTTCATACATTGCTTTTACAACCGGATGTTCAGGAATCGGATCTGTGGTTGCCAGACATACGAAACCGGCTAAATTCCCTTCTTCCATGGCTACCAGCACGCCTAGGTTTTTATTAATAGCATCCAGTGTATGTTCAGTCATGCTTGAAACAATAAACCCCTGTTTCTTTTCTTCTTCACTCAATTGGTCCGGAGTATTGGCGTTTTGCAATTCTATAATCGCAGGATAGTCTCTGGCTTCGGCTTTTCTGATGGTAATTGGGCTCATAATGCTTTTCTATGTTTTAAATATATAAGTTTTACACTTTAAAGCTAAGGAAAGAAACACTAATTTTCCTTTACAAAATGTTACATTCCATAGTGATGCATTACCTTCTCCTTTAATGGATGCACGCTCCAATCCTCCCATTCTCCTGTATAGGGGCTATAACCACATTTTAGAGGTTTGGAAATGTCCAGTCCTTCATTATTGGTGTGGGAGCATTCAGTATAGGCCCTGCAATCTGTACAAATATATCTAAACTCACAATCTTTACATACTTCAATGTGGTCTTTGGTCAAATTCCAGTATTGCTTAAAGTCTTTTTTGTTGAGTGCTTCTTCCGGATTTATTTCGTTTATATTTCCAAAACTTTGAGGCATGGATGGACAATTTTTAATATTACCTTCAAAATCAATGGCTATTTTCTTATAAAGACAAGAGTTATGATGGTTTGCTTCCAAATAAAAGCTATGATTAAGATTAACATTTTTTAAATCAATGAGTCCGCAACTTAAAGGAATTTTAATTTTGTTTTTAATGATAGTCAGGTAGGTGGAACCCAATGTCTGAAAATCTTCTGTAGGGTGTGAGTGTAGCGTTACATTAAGGAACTTATTTGAAATGGTATCATGAGTTTCTTTAATAAATGAAACCAATTGAGGGGTGTACTTGGCTATAATTGAAATTTCATGGATGTTAGAGTTATTAAACGAATCTAATTTAGAAATAACTTTGATGATTTCGTGAGTGTTTAATGTTTCTGAAAATCTGATTTGAAGATATTTAATCTTTAAAATACAAATATGCTGTATCAAAGCATCATTTAAAATTTCAGAATTATTAATATCTAAAATTAAATATTCAACATGCGAGGGTGCTTCATTAAAGTTAGATGAAGTTTTGAAGCTTAATAATTCTTTTTTAGTTTTTAATATGCATCCTAAATTGTTGTCCAAAATAAAATTAATATATCCCTCTAACGCTTCCCGTCCATCCTGATCCAATTGTTTTTTCAATACTGAATAATTCTCTTGCTCATTAGAAAGTAAGTCGTAAAAAGCATTTGGAATGATCTGTAGAAAACCTGTATTAGTATCAATAATAATAGATTTTTTGGCGCCTTTAGTAATTTTTACGGAATTAAATAATTTTAAAAACATGTCTAATATAAAAGTGAATAATGTTTTGTTGAACGTGAAATCTTTGTTCTGTTGCTTTTTTTGTCTTTATTTTCAGAATATTTAACCTGAGAGATATTGTTGCTTTTTTTCCATTCCTGTAATGAAAATTCAAGCCCCTTTAAATGTAATACTTCCTTGTTTTTCATAATAAGTCTGCAATATATTTTTCTATCTGGTAGTTTCCGTAATAGCTAACCTGGTGAAATTGTCCCAAGGGATTTACTTCTAAAAAATAGTAATCATCATTAGATTTTATTAAATCTAAAGTGCCGCACTTTAAATTCAATGTTTTTGCCATTTTGTGAATTTTTCTTTGTATCTCGATGGGAAGTTTACAGGAAAGGTATTTTTTATCCCTGTCTTTTATATTTCTAATATCAATATTATCTGAAAAATCAAATGTGGCGATTGCCCAAATCCGTTTTTCAAAGAAAAACACTCTTATTTCGTATGCTTTATTGATTCTATTCTGAATAAGTGAAGGGATAATGTTTTCTTTTTTTGACTGAAGCTGATTGAAATCTATTTCACGGGTGTAATTTAAGTACAACTCATTTTCAATAAAGATGGGCTTCATTTCAGAAATGGATTTAGTGATATAGTTTTGGGAACAATCAATCTTTGTAAGATCTTTTAATTGGGATACAATATAAGTTTCTGGTATTTTTAAGCCTAAAGATTTTGCTAAAAATAAAACTTCCAGTTTATTGACTTCTTTGGTGAAAAGATTTCCAAATATATTCGCACCATTTATTTTTAAATAATAACAAATAAATTCGGTTACTGATTTAAGTTCTGAATTATAGAATTCAATAAGATTGCTGTCAATTTCTGGACTGGCTATGTTGTAATAAATTCCTCCATTTCTATAAAAGGCCGATTTGAAATCATTCAGATTATACTCAATATTATCGATGGAAATTTTATACATATTCTTACTGAAGTCAAAAAATACCTTAGTAATATGTTGATTTTCATTAAGTCTGACAAAACTTTTATTTTGATAGGTTAACCATGAACATATCTCATCAGTCATAGTGTCGTTATCAACACTAATGAGGAGTATCATCTAGCTTAATTAGGTTCTTTTTCATATTTTCAGCATCGCTGTCATTTTTAAAATTAAATCCTTCTATTGTATGACTTAAAAAAACATAATCTTTGTTATTCAAAAGAAATATATTTTTTTTTATTTCGTCTTCAGTTGAGGATAAGCCTATTAATTTTCTCTTATTATTTACGTTATCAATCAAACTTTTAACTTTATCTGTTCTGTTGTCGGGTAAAAATGTATTATTGACATAACAACAATCAATTTTTCCATCATTTGTTATAAATTGATAGATCTTAAAATAAGAATAATCGTAAGTTCCATTATTCAAATCAAATAAAAAACCAGCAATATCAGGTCTTATTTTTCCTTGATTTAATGCTTTTTCTATTTCTTTAGAAAAATTGACTTTTTGATTGCTAATACTGTTATTAGCTAACTGATGCCAAATAATAAGATAAAAATCATGAAAATATACCCAGCTGTTCATTTCTAAGCCTATATTATATTCATTAGGAAAGCCCTTCTTTTGGATGAGCTTTAGTAAGCCTAATGATGCTATGCTGTCACTTTTAGTAATCTCTTTTTTATATTTTACATAATCACCACCAGACACCTTTCGGTAGAATTGGTCAACCTTAAATAATGAGTCTAAACTTTTTTTATATTTTAAATCTATTGTATTCTGACAAAGTTGTTTTTTATATTGTTCAGGATTTTTAAAATTCTCTGCTAGGAACTCATCACTAAAATTTTTTCCTAGGCATTTTAAAGATTGATAGTAAATATAGGCTGTTTCCAAATCGTTTGTCTTCAAGGCAACTTTCATACTGTTATGTAAATCTTTAGCATGGGGATGTTTGAATTCATTAAATGCTTCCTTGTATAGAGCATTTGCTTCTGTTAAATTATTGTTGATAATTTTTTTTTCAGCCTCATTGGTTAATTCGTAATACTTAATAAGACTTTTATCTTTTAATTCAAAAGATTGAGCTTTATTAATAAGACTTAGTAGGGCAAATATTAAAAATGAAAGTTGCTTCATGATATATGTTAATTATAATATAAAAATGAGAAGCATATGTGCTTCTCAAATGCAATTAATTTTCTATAAAATTGGACTAGCACGACCTGTTTATTTGAACTTCTCCTACAAACATATATGAACCATCTCCAAATTGAGTATCTGAAGAATATGCTACGCATTGATATTCTCCATTTGGTCCAAGTCCAACACATCTTTCTCCTCCTCCTGTTGGAGATCCAATATTTGCAAAAGATTTTACAGGTGCCCCTTGTCCTCCTAAAATAACATCTAACTTCTTATTTTGAAGCTGGAAATTTTCTAATTTTTCTAATGTTTTTGTTTTCATCAAATTGTATTTTAAAATGTTAATAAATTTTAAACAATTCACCGTGAATTGTTTTATTGTTTATCAAATATAAAGCAAAAAATTAAAATTGATTATTTTTTATTAAATTTTCATGCCTTTTGTTATTAATTGTTCTTTTGTGTTTTTAATACTAATGTGTGATAATGTTTACTCTTTTACATAAAAATGAAAAATAGCAAAATCATCAACTATTTTTTACTTGATTGTATTGAAATAATTAATATTTGAGAAAGCGTTTATTTTAAAATAGGTAAGGTTGGAAAGGGGCATTAATCCAAGATGAGAACTTATATTGTAGAAGACGGTGATTTTTGAAAAAAAAAAGAGTTACAAAATATTTTGTAACTCTTGGAGCTTTCGCTCCTCCTGCTGGGCTCGAACCAGCGACCCTCTGATTAACAGTCAGATGCTCTAACCAACTGAGCTAAGGAGGAATGTCCTTATTTTTAAGTGGTGCAAATATAGGACGAATATTTATACCAGACAAATTTTTTAGAAAAAAATCTTAAAATTTTATAATTTTCCTGTGAATACTTTAAAGATGTCGCTTCCAAAGATCAGCAGCATAAGGCCTAACAGGAAGATAACTCCAATCATCTGAGCGTTTTCCAGCACCTTTTGAGGAACCGGTTTTCCAACAATAATCTCATATAAAGTGAATAAAACGTGCCCTCCATCAAGTCCCGGAATAGGAATTAAGTTCAGAAATGCTAACCAAATCGAGAACATTGCGGTAAAACTCCAGAATGCCGGCCAGTTAATGGCTACATCTCCGTTGGCATTTCTATCTACAGGCATATTTTTTACGATGGCGATAGGGCCTCCTACACTTTTATAACCCTGTATTTTAGAGTTAAACATGATTTTGAACTGCTTTACCTGCATGGTTAAAGCTTCAATCGTTCTTGTAAATCCTCTTGGAATAGCTTCTCCGAAAGAATATTTTTTATTGGTAACAATAGATTGAGCGATACCTTTAGTGTCGATCTGTACCCCTAATTTTCCGTTTTTATCAACAGGAACAGAAGGAAGTGCTACTATCCCGGCTCCTTTTCTTTCAACGTCTACCGCTACAGTTTTTCCTTTATTTTGGTTTAAAACGGGGCTTAGTTCATCAAAGTAAGTTACTTTTTGTCCGTTAATGCTTACAATCTTGTCGCCAGAAGCTAATCCGGAAGTTTTAGCACTTGGAGTAACTAAAGAATCGATAACCATAGGAACTCTCGGGCTAATGTATAATTTGGCTTCTTTTTGTTTAAGAACATCCGCTACACCATCAGAATTGATTGGGAAGGTAACTTCTTTACCGTTTCTCAATACCGTTACATGATCACCTAAAAGAATGTTTATTGATGCATTTTCAAGTCTTTCAGTCGGTTTTCCATCAATACTGATCAGGTGATCTCCATTTTGGAACCCCATTTTCTTTCCAGCTTCAGTAACTTCTACACCGTTTTCGAATTTTTTAATGTCCGTATACGTTTCTCCATTGAAGAAAGAAAGGCTGCTATAGATTAACCAAGCTAAGAAAAAGTTTACGGTAACCCCACCAAGCATAATGATTAATCGCTGCCACGCTGGTTTTGATCTGAATTCCCAAGGCTGTGCAGGCTGCTTAAGCTGCTCTGTGTCCATGCTTTCATCCACCATTCCGGCAATTTTCACATAGCCACCGAACGGAAGCCATCCGATACCGTATTTAGTTTGTTCAGGGTGTTTTCTCCAGTCAGTGTCCGGTAATTTTGATATGTCGATAGCAACCTCTTGTTTTTTTCCGTTGACTTCGATAACTTCAGTATCCGGAAGGTTTTGAGACAAAAATTTATACTTCCATGTACCGTTGATTTTTTTCATCGAAAAGATGGAGAAGTACGGATCGAAAAACAGGAAGAATTTTTCAGCTCTGGTTTTAAACCATATGGCGGGTAAAAAGTGTCCAAGCTCATGAAGAATAACTAATATAGAAATACTTAATATGAACTGGAAAATCTTGATTGCTAATTCCATTAATATATTTTAGGTTTTAATTTGCAAAGGTAACAATTATCAAAACTATGCCAAACAAAAAAGCTCCTCGAAATGAGAAGCTTTGTCATATATTAGGCTGTTTTTCTACAAATTGATTGAAACTCCGAGACTGCCATTGTTTCCTACTTCTGCAAAAACACCCACTTTCTCTGTGAAGAAGTAACGCGCTCCAATATGAGCACCGATTCCGAAATCCCTTCCGAGAACACCCAGATCAACCCCAGGGTAGATGTCCCACTTTTCAGGAAGGTCTAATGCTTCCTTCAGGTGAAAGTTAAGTCTTCCAAAAACGAAAACCCGATTGTCTTTGTCATTGTTTTTATATCCGCCGAAATAAGCGTTCACTCCTGCACCGACTGATAAAAGTTTGTTTAAACCATAATCATAGGTTCCGGTAACTCCGGTTCCGTATCCCCATGCATTAAGTCCCAGCTGGACCTTTTGATCTCCTTTTCCTGTCCAGGCTTGGGCATTTGCGGTGGCTCCCCAAAAAATAACCATTAACATAAAAACCAATTTCTTCATAAATTTTAAATTTTTGATGGTACATCATAAAAATTATCATCATCAAAAATGAAACCGAAATCAATTAAAAACTGTAATTTTATAGAAGTTATTGAACAAGATTTATGAAGATTACAGGATTAAATTTAGATATCATCTGGAAAAATAAAAAAGGAAACTTTCAGTTAATTGAAGAGCAGCTTGCTCATGAAGAAGCAGATATTTTCCTCCTGCCGGAAATGTTCTCCACAGGATTTTGCATGGATGCTTCTGAAGTTTCAGACAGAAATGAAGAGTCTTTAGAATTTTTAAAAAAGATTTCAAAAGAGAAAAATGCGGCATTTTGCGGAAGTGCTCCGGTAGAACATGCCGGAAAGTATTACAACAGAATATTTTTTGTTCAGCCAGATTCCACTGTTTCTTTCTATGATAAACGGCATTTGTTTTCATTTTCAGGGGAAGACAAAGTCTATACTCCCGGCCGTGACAGGGTGATTATAAATTATAAAGGAATTCGTTTTTTATTGCAGGTCTGCTATGATCTTCGGTTCCCCGTTTTTGCAAGAAATAATGATGATTATGATGCGATATTGTATGTTGCGAATTGGCCAGAAAAGAGAGTAGGAGCATGGGAACATCTTTTAAAAGCCAGAGCGATTGAAAATCTGTCTTATGTGTTTGGGCTTAACAGAATCGGAACGGATGGCAATAACCTCTTGTATCAGGAAAGTTCGCATTGCTTTTTTGCTGATGGAACAGAGGTTGCAAAGAAAAGCGGGAATATTGTTTCAGCGGTCTTAGATATGGATGAATTAAAGGATTTCAGAAAACATTTTCAGTTTTTGAATGACCGTGATCAGTTTTCCATGCAGGATTAATCAGTTTGAAATCATTGTATAAAGTTTCCGCAGATTTCACTGTGAAAATGAATGTCTGCGGAATATAAATAAAAAAACTGTGAGGATATCACAGTTTATTGGTATTGTTTTAAAAGTTGTGTTAATGTATTCACATCATGGACTCCGCTTTCCTTCCAAAGAAGTTCTCCGTTTTTGAAGACAGCTAATGTAGGAACGCCTCGTACTCCATATTCTGCAGCAATGGCGGGATACTGATCCACATCTATTTTTATGATTCTTGCTCCTTCCCCAACATTTTCTTTTACCGTGTTTAGCACAGAAGACTGTACTTTACAGGGCTGGCACCAGGTGGCAAAAAAGTCGATTAATACAGGCCTTTCTGAATTAATGATCTCTTGAAATTTTTGTGACATATTTTTTGGTATTTAGTTTTAAAAAGTAAGCTTTAATTTAAAGTTGTATTATTGAGCCTTCGGCTTATCATCCTGAATTGCTTTCACATTTTTCCAGGTGGTTCCATCGTAAGCCTCTATACCATTTTTCTTTAATATTTCCATGGCCTGGTCAGCCTGAATTCCTTTATTGCAAAATACCACTACTTTTTTGCCTTTAAGAGCTTCCATATTATTTTGAAGGTCTGCTAAAGGAATATTAACTGCATTTTTTGCCGTTCCTTCTGAATACTGTTCGGAAATTCTTACATCTACTAAAGTGACATCAGAACTGTTCACCACTTCATGGATATTGGCTTTTGGGTATTCTGCAGTTGCGGTTTTGCAAGAACTTATGATAAATGCTGAAACTAAAAGGAATCCAAAAATTATACTTTTCATCATTATGTTACAATGTTTTGGATTGGCAGACAAAATCTGAGGTTGGAAATTTTTCAGTTTTTTTAATTCCGTTGTATCCACCTTCTATTTCAGTAAAGTTTCTGATTCCGTGTGAGTTAAGGATGCTTGCGGCAATCATGCTTCTGTATCCGCCGGCACAGTGTAGAAAGAAATGTTCAGAATCATCAATAGACTGTACCCATTCACTGATCGTGTCTAGAGGCTTATTGTAGGCATTATCAATATGTTCCGCAGAGTACTCACCCAGTTTTCTTACATCAATAACTTTAGAGTTTTCATTAAACTGCTCTGAAAATTCAGCAGGTGAAATTCTTTTCACTTCATCGATTTCCTTATCGGTATTTTTCCATGCATCAAAACCTCCTTTCAGATATCCTAACACATTATCGAAGCCAACTCTGCTTAGTCTTGTAATCACTTCTTCTTCTGTTCCCTCGTCGGAAACCAGCAATAATGGATGCTTTACATCTACGATTAAAGTACCTACCCAAGGGGCAAAATCACCTTTCAGTCCTATATTGATCGAGTTGGGGATAAATCCTTTTTGGAAATCAGCAGGGCCTCTTGTATCTAAAATCAAGGCTCCCGTTTCTTCTGCAAAGCTTTCAAAGTCATCCACAGAAACCGGATTTAATCCTTTGTCCATTACACTGTCAAGGCTTTCGTAGCCGCCTTTGTTTAGGGCTACATTCATTCCAAAATATTTCGGAGGAGCCGTTAATCCGTCTAACACTTCTCTGATGAAAGACTCTTTATCCGGCTGATTTAATGCATAATTGGTTCTTTTTTGATTTCCCAGAATGTCAACCGTTTCCTTCTGCATATTTTTACCGCACGCAGAACCTGCCCCATGAGCTGGATAAACGGTAATACTGTCATCCAGAGGCATAATTTTGCTGTGAAGGCTTTCGTATAAAATTCCTGCAAGATCTTCCTGGGTAAGGTTAGTTGCTTTCTGGGCAAGATCAGGTCTTCCTACATCACCTAAAAATAAAGTATCACCTGTAAATATTGCTGTTTCAACACCATTTTCATCAATTAAGAGATAGGTGGTGCTTTCCATGGTGTGGCCGGGAGTGTGCAGCACCTTTATTTTTACTTTTCCGATTTCAAAAATCTGATTATCTTCTGCGATAATTGCTTCAAAATCAGGATTGGCAGTCGGGCCGTAAACAATCGGGGCTCCGGTTTTTTTGCTTAAATCCAAATGTCCTGAAACAAAATCTGCATGGAAATGAGTCTCAAAAATATATTTTAAAGTTACATTACCTTTTTCCAGGCGATCCAAATAAGGTTTAACCTCTCTTAATGGATCTATAATTACAGCTTCATTTTCTGATACTATATAATATGCCCCTTGTGCCAGGCAGCCTGTATATATTTGTTCAACTTTCATCTTATTTTTTTAACAATTTTGTTGTTATTATTTAGTCTACAAAAATCGTATTTTATTTTTTAAAACACGATAAAATAAAAAATCGATATCAATAGAATAAATCTATAAGGTTTTATTTATTCTAATTTACATAATATCTTTTAGGGCATTACATTTCTTATACCAAATTAAGCAAATTAATAGACATTTAAAACTGAACTTAATCATGAATATTTTTTGAATGGTTAAATGTTTTATAAAAAATTTTATCTTTATGAGTTAAAATAAAAAATTTCAGATGGCAGATAAAACACAATTTATTGAAGAATTAAATTCAAAATACACCTCAAAAGGGGATTATATTATACTAGGAAAGGGAATGCTGGACGGCGAAGTCGTTTCAGAAGTGAATGTAACGATTCCTTTAAAAACCATTAACCGCCACGGTCTTATTGCCGGAGCTACCGGAACCGGTAAAACAAAAACGCTGCAGGTTTTTGCAGAGCAGCTTTCCCATGCAGGCATTCCATCATTAGTATTGGATATTAAAGGAGATTTTTCTGGGATTGCAGAAGCGGGACAAATGAATGCCATAATTGAAGAAAGATATGCAAAAACACAGCTTCCATATAACCCACAGGCTTTTCCTGTAGAGTTAATGAGTATCTCCGGTGGAGAAGGAGTAAAACTTAGAGCAACCGTTACAGAATTCGGTCCTGTATTGTTAAGTAAAATTTTAGAACTGAATGATACGCAGCAAAGTATTATGTCTATTGTTTTTAAATATTGTGATGATAAAGGACTGCCTTTGATCGATCTTAATGATTTAAAGAAAGTTTTGCAGTATGTAACGGATAACCCACAAGGAAAAGCTGAGCTTGCGGCCAATTACGGATCAATTACAGGAGCTTCTTTAGGGGCTATTTTAAGATCCATTGTTGCATTAGAGCAGCAGGGAGCGGCTGGATTTTTCGGAGAGTTAAGTTTTGATGTGCAGGATCTGCTGCGCACAAAAGACGGAAAAGGAGTGGTAAATATTTTAAGAGTTGCTGATATTCAGAACAAACCACAGTTGTTTTCAACCTTTATGCTGTCTCTTTTCGCTGAAATTTATATGACTTTCCCTGAAGAAGGTGATAGCGGGCGACCTAAACTGGTTTTATTTATTGACGAAGCGCATTTGATCTTTGATGAATCTTCAAGAACTTTGCTTTCGCAGATCGAGACTATGGTAAAACTGATCCGTTCTAAAGGAGTAGGTATTTATTTTATAACACAGATCCCGGGAGATGTTCCTGAAAATATACTTTCTCAATTAGGATTAAAAATTCAGCATGCGCTGAGAGGATTTACAGCAAAAGATAAAAAAGAAATTTCAAAAGCGGTTGAGAACTATCCGACAACGGAGTATTACGATGCTTCCAACTTAATTCAAAACTTAGGAATCGGAGAAGCGTTTATCACCGCTTTGGATGAAAAAGGAATTCCGACACCTCTGGTTCAGACCTATTTAATTTCTCCGGAATCAAGAATGGATGTTCTGAGTGCTGCCGAAATTTCTCAGCTCACCGGCCAGTCAGCGTTAGTTGCTAAATATGAGGAGGCTGTAGATCGTGAATCAGCGTATGAAATGCTGACAAACAGAATGGAACAGGCTGTACAAAATGCACCTGCCCAGAAATCAAAACCTGTAAAAGAGGAACCTGGTATGTTTGAACAGGTGTTACAGAGTAAGGCAGGAAGAACCTTTACCAGTACACTCATGCGTGAAGGAGCAAAAGCTCTGCTCGGAATGTTTGGGCTGGGAGGCAGAAAAAGATAAAAACTAAAAAAACTAAAACTAATAACCATGAAAAAATGTCTATTGACGTTTTTAACTGTGTTTTTCCTATTCTCAAATGGGCAGACATGGTCAAAACTTGCCGGAGGAGAAGGCTACCAGGGATACATCAATTCTTATGGTGGCGGCGGCCTAGGATACAGTGAAGTACTGAATCAGTTTTCACCTAAAAATTTACCGGATTTTTATCCTTTTGATACCTCATACTCGTATCAGAGTGATTGTGCGAGATGGAATGTAAACGATGAGTTTATTTACCTTTACGAAAACAGATCTGGAAATGTAAACTTCTGGATGTTTGATACGGCTATCAAACAGTGGAAAAAGCTTAACGACACCAGTACTGCCAATTATGGCGTGCAGGGAGTGGCTAGTGCCACCAATTTTCCCGGTGACAGAGTAGGTGCAGTAACCTGGGTAGATAATAACGGCGACCTTTGGATGTACGGAAATGCCTATTTTCCCAAGCAAACCGATATGTGGAAATATGACCGTTCTGCCAATATGTGGATCTGGATAAGCGGAACACAGGCTGACACAAGCAGCCTTCCTGCCCAACAGGGAGTTGCCAGTGCTACCGCTCTTCCCAAAACCTATAAAGATTCCTATTCCTGGGTGGATAGCCAGAATAACCTTTGGTTTTTTGGAGGATCATCGGTGATCACATTGAATAACAGTTCAAATCAGGTTTGGAAATATAATACCGCTACCAACCAATGGACGTGGATGAAAGGTTCTAATGATTCTGATTATCAGTATGCTGCGAATGTTTTAGGAACTGAGAACGTTGAAAGTGCAGCCAATTCTCCGGGAGAAAAATATATGTACAAAGGTGCTTATTGGCAGGATAATAATTATATCTATCTCCTTCCGGGAGACGGGCAGCCGATTATGTGGCGGTACAATATGCTTACAAACAATTGGAGCCATGTGAAGAAAACAGCAACTGCTTCAACTTTTTATAATTATGGAACAATAGGAGTAGAAAATAATACCAATTTTCCACCTGCTGTTTTAAATCCGTCTTATTGGAAAGACAATGCCGGGAATTTCTGGATGTTCGGAGGAGAAGTTAAAGATTCTGAATATTATCTGTCCGGAAATGTAGATTACAGAGCATGGGTGAATACGCTTTGGAAGTACAATCCGACCACCAACAACTGGACCTGGATGAGAGGAAAAAATCCTCTTTCCTATACGTTGAATGTCAACAGTACGAACAGTGTCCCTTTTAATCCCGGATATTACGGAAATAAAAATGTAACCTCGGACAAAAATATGCCTTCGAGCCGAAACAGATCTATTTTCTGGAAGCAAAATAATGAATTGTTTTTTGCCAACGGAGAAGGATATCTGAGTGGAAATCCTTTAAGATACACCGACGTCTGGAAATATGATATTGCCAGTAATAATTTCACGTGGATCGGCGGAAGAACAGCTTCCAGCAATAACTTAGAATATATTGAAGATGCGGTCAATCCGTCAGTTTATAATATTCCGATTGTAAAGAACTACTTTTTTGATGGGGTAAAAACGGTGTATGCCTTCAGACAGTCAAAATTAAATGAAATCTGGGCCTTTGATATGGTTGATAATACATGGCAGTGTATTAAACCCGGCCAAACCAGTAATTATGGAACGATAGGAGTAGAAGCGCCAACCAATGCCCCTTATCGTACGAAAAACATATGGCTGAAGGACGGGAATCTTTATATGCTTGGAGCAGAAGCCGGATCGAATACGCCAAGCTCACTTTGGAAGTTTGATATAACCACAAAAAATTACACGTGCCTTAAAAAATCATCTTACAGTCCAGGAACGATTAATCAGCCTAACGCAAGTAATTTTCCGATGGCAACCTACGAAGCGGCTAACTGGGTAAACGATAATAAACTGTACACATTAGGTGGTGGAGATTCAGATACTTCTTACAGTGATTTCTGGGAATATGATTTTAATACCAATATCTGGACAAGAAAAAATGGTCTTCCAACAAAACTTACCTCAATGTCTTATGCTAAAGATTCTGGGAATAACGTCTGGATTTTTGGAGGAACTTATGGAACAGATGATTCATCGCAGGTTTCAAAGAAAAACAATAATGTCTGGAAATTCAATTACGCAACAAAAGTATGGCAGCAACTTCAGGGAGGTCCTGAGAATGCATTAGGAAATTATGGAACCCAGAATATTTCAACCAATACCACCAGACCGGGAGGAAGGGCTTCACTTGCCTATTGGATGGATAAATATGACAGACTTTGGATTTATTGCGGTCAGGGATATTCCGAAACTCCAAGTGCAGACTATTACAGTAGATTTTTGAATGATCTCTGGTTTTATGACACCCACCAAAACAAGTGGTTTTGGGTATCAGGAAGTAAAAATAATATCTTGATGAATGAATTCTCCAACGGATACTATGATAATTCAAGGTTTATCAGCTCAGAAGCCAGAACAGAAAATACATTTTATCCATTTATGTATAATGATAAGCACTATCTTTTTGCAGCAAGTTCTTTTTATGGAAATAAGATCAATGGGTTATGGAAATTGGATGTAGATAATGTTCCCAGCTACAATTTTGTGGGAGGAAATGCTACACTCGATGCGGATAATAACTCTTGTTCCGCAACAGATCCAAAATACAAATCATTAAAAGTGACCGCTCAGAATGGAAGTAATTCCGCTGTTGCTTATACAGATGATTTGGGGAATTATAGTATAGTACTTAATCAGCTGAACACGGCAACCATTACGCCAATGCCGGAAATTCCCGCTTATTTTAATGTAAGCCCTTCTTCTGCAAATATCAACTTCACTTCAGGGAATAATATGGTTACCCAGAATTTCTGTGTAACGCCCAATGGGATTCATAATGATCTTGAAATCAAGATTATTCCGATGAGCCAGTCAAGACCGGGATTTGAAACAAAATATAAAATTGTGTATTTCAACAAAGGAACAACAACACTTTCAGGGTCTGCAAAATTCGAATATCCGCAAAATTTTGTGATGTATCCCAATTATACGGTAGCACCGAACTCCAATACAAATGGAGTAATGACCTGGAATTTTACCAATTTGGCTCCTTTTCAGCAAAAAGAAATTATAGTAGGGCTTACTGTCAATACACCTACTCATCCTACATACCCTGTGAATGCAGGTCAGGTACTTTCCTATACAGCAACGGTAAATCCGGTATCGGGGGACAGCACTCCGGCGGATAATGTTTTCTCATTCAACGATACGGTGGTGAATTCATTTGACCCTAATGACAAAGCTTGTTTGGAAGGAAGTACGATCAGCCCTTCTATGGTAGGAGGCTACTTACATTATCTGATACGATTTGAAAATACAGGTACGGCCAATGCGATCAATGTAGTGTTAAAAGATGTTTTGGATGCTTCTAAGCTTGATGTTTCATCATTGCAGCCTATCAGCGCATCACATCCATATCGTGTTTCAGTGACCGATGGAAATAAACTGGAGGTTAACTTTGACGGTATTCAACTTTCTTATCCTCCGTATCTGAACAGAAGTGGATATTTCCTTTTCAAGATAAAAACAAAACCAACAGTCGCGGTGGGGGAAGTGATTAAAAATAAAGCAGATATTTATTTTGATTACAATAGCCCAATTCTTACTAATGAATATCAGACGGTTATTACACAGGTTTTAGGAACACAGGAAATCACCAAGGAGAACCTGGGAATATATCCCAATCCTGCAGCAGATGTGTTAAACATAAAAACGAAAGAAAATATAAAGAGCATCAATATCTATGATGCATCCGGAAGACAGGTGAAAACCCTTATCAATCCGGAAAGTAAAATTGATGTAAAAGAATTAAATTCAGGGAATTATATTATAAAAATCACCACTGGTACCTCTTCTTACCAAAGTAAGTTTATTAAAAAGTAACTGATTTTTATTTCTTTATAATGGCTGTTCGAACTTCATTACTGATAGTTTGAACAGCCATTTTATCTTTTTTGATATAATTTTTGTTATTTTAGCAACATTGCCCTACTGGTATTGGACGATTTTATATAATGTTGTAAAAGCGGATATCATACATCAGTAACAGGCATCCTGACGTATGGCATAGGTTATGTACTGATTGTACTGCCTGATGCTTCACTAAAGTAAAACGGGATTATCGTAATATTAACAGAAAAATAGTTGTATAACAGCAAGTTGTAGATGTATTCAATTATAGATATAGAAAGTAATGGTGCAGGTTACAGAAACGAATGCATTATAGATATTGCCATTTATAAATATGATGGCCAGAAAATCGTTGACCAGTTCATCTCTCTCGTGAATCCCGAGAGCGATATTACCCCTTTTGTGCAGAAATTAACCAATATCACTCCGAATATGGTGAAAACTGCTCCGAAATTTCATGAACTGGCCAAAAGAGTAATTGAAATTACTGAAAACACAACACTGGTAGGTCATAATATTGATTTCGACTACAGAATGCTGCGTCAGTCTTTCAGCAGACTTGGGTATGACTTTAAAATCAATACTTTAGATACCATTCCATTAGCTAAAAAACTGATTCCCGATGAGGTAAGCTATTCCTTAGGAAAATTGGTGAGGTCTTTGGGAATTCCCTTGACTAATGCTCACAGGGCTGAAGGAGACGCCAGAGCTACGCTGGAACTTTTCAGGCTTTTGGTTTCGAAGGATACTGAGAATGAAATCATCCAGAAACAGCACGATGAGACGAATGCAAAAACATACATCAATAAAATAAAAACCCTGACACAGGATCTCCCTAACGAAAAAGGCTTTATTTATTTCCAGAATAATGACGGAAAGATTATTTTCTCAGATTGTGTTCCGGACATCAACAGATTCGCGAAGAAAATGTTCAATTCCAAATCTAAAAAATGGGAAGACATTCAAAGAGATGTTGAACAGATTAATTTTGAACTTACCGGAACGGAAATTATTTCCAAACTCATCCTCAATTCTAAAAACATAAAGAAAAGAGAAGTATTTGCTTTTGGTCTTTATCATAGAAATAACAAATATGTTGTTGAAAAGAACAAACTGAATAAAGCTGAACGCCCTCTGTTGAAGTTCAGATCCTTTACACAAGGAGCTAAAGCGGTTCAGTTTATCACTGCTCTGGAAGAATATAATGACATTGCTGCTTTCAAAAAGAAAATAGATTTCAAAAAAAGAAATGAACTCTGGCTGGGAACAGGAAGAAAATTAGGAGAAAAACTATTTTTAATCATTGAAAATGGCAGAGTAATTTCCTATGGATTTTATGAGCTGTTTACCCAGATTCAGACGTTAAGCAAGCTTTCTAAGCTTAAAATTGACCTTCCTTTATCTTCCACCGATTTGAATAATGAACTGCAGCTGGCATTGCTTCGTGGTGATTTTGAGACCTTACCATTGCCGAAATAATTCACGATTCACTACATTTGTACTTTCTTACTAACAAAAAAGAAGTTTTACTTATTAATTATGAATTCAAAAGATTTGCTAAAAGTTGCCAATGAATATGGCACGCCGGTGTATGTTTATGATGCTGAATCTATCAAAACTCAATACGAAAAACTTACATCTTCTTTTTTAAAACACACAAGGTTCTTTTATGCTGCTAAGGCATTGACAAACATTAATATTTTAAAATATGTCAAGAACTTGGGCGCTTCTTTGGATTGTGTATCGATTAATGAAGTAAAACTTGGTCTAAAGGCAGGATTTCCTAAAGAAAAAATATTATTTACTCCCAATTGTGTTGACCTTGCTGAAATTGAAGAGGCCATGACGCACGGAGTTCATATTAATATTGATAATATCTCTATTCTTGAGCAGTTTGGGAATAAATACGGAAACACGTATCCCATTCTTGTGAGAATCAATCCGCATATTTTTGCGGGTGGAAACTATAAAATTTCAACAGGGCATATCGACAGTAAGTTTGGGATTTCTATTCACCAGGTTCGACACATCGAAAGAGTGATGAAAAGCACCAACCTGAATGTTGAAGGCCTTCACATGCATACAGGAAGCGAAATCAAAGATCCTGAAGTTTTTCTTCAGGCGTTGGATATTATGCTGGAACTGTCAGAGCATTTTCCTAACCTGAAATACCTGGATATGGGAAGTGGTTTCAAAATTCCTTATCAGGATAGTGAAGAAGAAACCGATGTGAAAACATTAGGGAAAAAGGTAGAGAAAGTAATCTCCGAATTTTCTAAATCTACAGGTAAAAAGTTTGAATTGTGGTTCGAACCCGGAAAATTCCTTGTCGGAGGAAGCGGATATCTTTTGGTGAAGGCCAATGTGATCAAACAAACGACGGCAACTGTTTTCGTAGGTGTGAATTCCGGATTTAATCATTTGATCCGTCCTATGTTCTACGATTCTTACCATGTCATTGAAAACCTTTCTAATCCTAAAGGAGCGGAGAGAATCTATACTGTAGTGGGAAATATCTGTGAGACAGATACCTTTGCATGGGATAGAAAATTAAACGAAGTAAGAGAAGGAGACATTTTGGTTTTCCGTAATGCAGGAGCGTATGGATTTGAAATGAGTTCCAACTTCAACTCCAGATTAAAGCCGGCAGAAGTATTATTCCTGGACGGAAAAGCACATCTGATCCGTAAGAGAGACGAGTTTGAAGATTTGTTGAGAAATCAGATTGAAGTTTTGTAATACCAGACAAAACCAGTAACTTTATTACATCCAAAAAATAAAAGTTATGAAAAAAATATGCTTAGCGCTAGCAATAACTATTTCTGCATTTTCATTTTCACAGACGTATGTAAAAGTTACATCTGATAAAACTCAGGTAGAAGATACCTATAAAGGAGGTCAGGAAAAATTTGATTCTGATTTAATCAATAATCTGCAGGTTACAGGGGGAATGTTCCAGGTAACAGGAGATTTTACATTGAATTTCAATGTTGATGAAGGCGGGAAGATTTCTGATATAAAATTGCTCCCGGAACTTTTTGATAAATCCTTTGAAAGAGAGGTGAAAAGAGATGTTTTAAGAATGAAAAAACATTTTGCCAGTAATGAAAAGCAAAAGGTGTCAGTAGATCTCAGTTTTTCAAGAAATATACCCGATCAGTCTACGCGAACAGCAATGACCTATCAAGCTGGAAATAGTTCAAGATAATTTTGAATAAGAATACAAAACTCTGCAGAAATGCAGAGTTTTTTTATGATTAATTAATATAGATTTATGAAAAAAATAAGCTAAAAAATAGGTAAGAATCTTTAATTATTAGCTAAATTTGATAGGAAGATTGATTTTTTAAATGCAAAAATTGATCGTCGTTAATCCGTATTATTTCTCCATTTTCATTAAAAAATAATCACAAAAATAGTAATTATGGCTAAAAACATAGCAGAGCAAATTGTTGAGATGCTCGAGAACGCAAATGTGAAAAGAATTTATGCAGTAACCGGCGACAGCCTTAATCACCTGAATATTGCAGTGAAGAAAAGCAGTATTGAATGGATCCATGTGAGGCATGAGGAAGTAGGAGCCTATGCAGCAGCAGCCGAAGCGGAGCTTGACGGTTTTGCAGTTTGTGCAGGAAGCTGTGGTCCCGGCCATGTTCACCTGATCAATGGCGTTTACGAAGCTCACCGATCCCATGTTCCCATGTTGGTTATTGCCTCTACCATTCCCAGTGACGAGATGGGGATGGATTATTTCCAGGAAACCAATACTATAAAATTATTCGACGACTGCAGTTATTATAATCAAATGATTACAAGACCGGAGCAGGTACAAAGAACGATGCAGACCGCTATTCAGCATGCAATTTCTAAAAAAGGAGTAGCTGTAATAGGGCTTCCCGGAGATGTTTCCGAGCTGGATGCAGAAGAAGCGACTACATCTGCACAGATATTTAAAACGAACCCAATTATTCGTCCTTCAGACGAGGAAATGTCCCGATTGGCAACCCTTATCAACGAAAGTGAAAAAGTGACCCTCTACTGTGGAATCGGAGCAGGAAAATCTAGCGCCGAGGTCATCGAATTATCAAAGGTTTTAAAAGCGCCGGTAGGCTATTCTTTCAGAGGTAAAATGGCCATTCAGCCTAATAATCCTAATGAAGTGGGGTTAACGGGGCTTCTTGGGTTTCCGTCCGCGTACCACGCGATGCATGAAGCCGATTTGGTGATTCTTTTGGGAACCGATTTTCCTTATCAGAAATTTATGCCGATAAAAAATAAAATCGTCCAGATTGATGAAAGCCCGGAAAGACTGGGGCGCAGAGCCAAGCTGGAATTAGGCCTTACAGGAGATGTTAAAGAAACCATTAAAGCATTACTTCCTTTATTAAAAGAAAAAACAGATAATCATTTCCTTAATCAACAGCTGGAATTTTATGAAAAAGTAAAAGAAAACCAGTTGGAATATGTAAAAGATTTTGGAAAAGAAAATGCTATCCAGCCTGAATATGTTGCCCATACCTTAGATCAGATGGCTGAAAAAGATGCAATTTTTACCGTAGATACAGGAATGTGCTGTGTTTGGGGTGCAAGATTCATCACAGGAACAGGCGAGCGGAAAATGCTGGGATCCTTTAACCACGGATCTATGGCTAATGCAATGCCAATGGCTATTGGTGCCTCATTGGCTCATCCCGGAAAACAGGTTATTGCCATGTGTGGAGACGGAGGATTATCCATGCTGCTTGGAGATATGGCAACGATTTTTCAATATAAACTGCCTGTAAAACTGATTGTTTTCAATAACAGGACCTTAGGAATGGTAAAATTGGAAATGGAAGTTGGAGGGATGCCTGATATTGAAACCGATATGGTCAATCCTGATTTTGCTATGGTAGCACAAGCAATGGGCTATCCCGGTAAAAATGTTCATAAACCGGAAGAGGTTGCAGATGCCATCAAGCAATGTCTTGAATATGACGGTCCTTACCTTTTAAATATTTTCACCAACCCAAATGCGCTGGCGCTTCCTCCGAAAATTGAATTCGATCAGGTGCTGGGGATGACAAAATCCATGGCACAGCTAATGTTAGGAGGTAAAATGGAAGAAGTATTGGATACGGTAAAAAGCAACTATAAACATATTAAAGGACTACTGTAATGAATAGCTCGCTGAAGAAATTCTATGTTATTGCCTGGGCATTCGGGCTTATTTTTTATTTTTTGGATTATGTGATTCGTTCCGCACCCGCAGTAATGATTCCGGAGCTCGTTACCAATTTCAATACCACAGAACTGAAACTGATCAGTATGGTGGGAACCTATTATTACACCTATTCAACATGCAGCTTGATCGCAGGAATCGCTTTAGATAAATTCGGAGGCAAGAAATCCCTGTTTGCCGGGACGCTAATACTGGGAATCGGCTGTCTGTTGTTTTTGATTTCTACTCAGACAGGCGGAATTGCAGGAAGGCTGTTGCAGGGTGCTGGTTGTGCCTTTGCTTTTCCCGGATGTGTTTATCTTGCAAGTAAAGGATTTTCTTCAAAATCTCTGGCAACAGCGATCGGAGTTACCCAATGCATAGGAATGCTTGGTGGTACCGCCGGACAATTCATTGTAGGCCCATGGGTAGAACAGGGAGTTAATATTGATACGTTCTGGCTTTGGTCCGGAATTATCACCATTATCACAGCGTGCTGCTTGTTCTTTGTTATTCCCAGTGAAAAGAAAGAAAAAGAAAAGGATTCAAAAGACAATAAATCTGCCTCTTTAAGCTATTTAGATCCCTATAAAATTGTTTTTAAAAACCCCCAATCCTGGTTGTGCGGCATTATTTCAGGGCTGTTGTTTGCTCCTACCACGATATTTGCCATGACCTGGGCCGTTTCCTTTTTTGAAAAAGATAAAGGTTTTGTTTTTCATGATGCGGCGATTACCAGTGCAATGGTTGCCTTCGGCTGGGTGTTCGGATGTCCTTTATTAGGATTTATTACAGACAAAATAGGAAGGAGAAAACCTGTTCTGGCTGCCGGAGCCTTGTTGATGATTCTGAGTTTATTACAGTTGATTTATCTTCCGGATCTGTATCCGGCAAAAATCAGTATGTTTATCTTTGGGGTCGGTTCCGGCGCAGCGATGATCCCTTATTCCGTAATTAAAGAAGCAAATCCTGATTATGTAAAAGGAAGTGCTACAGGAGCTATTAATTTTATCACCTTTGGTGTAACTACTTTATTGAGCCCTGTTTTCAGCAGATGGTTTGGAAAAAGTCTCGGAACGACCGCAGGTGAAATTCATTTTCAGCATTCTGTGCTTTTTTGGGTTGCGGGAATCGTTTTAGCCATTCTTATTTCCCTGATGTTAAAAGAAACAGGAAGTAAAGTGCAGGCTAAGCCTTTAAACGCATAAAATCATCAGAATTCATATTTTTGATAAATAAAGAAAAACTTCATGCTTTTTGTATGAAGTTTTTCTTTGTATAGGAGGTAAATATTTACCTTTGTTTAAGTTTTTTTAATAGATAACGAATTATAATATAGCTATGAAAACTTTAGCACTATTTCTGGCTCTTTTTGCCGCTCATTTCTCATTTGCACAAGATCTTGAAGAAAGGGATGACTCTTTTATTTCAGAAAATAATAAAAACCTACTGAAAATAGATATTAAAGAACCTTTTCTGCAGGTTGCGGTTAAAAACTGTAATGATTTTAAGCCTGCCGCTTTTGATGGCGGAGCAGCAGCATACAAGGAGATTCTCAGAAAATATATGTACATGTATCTGAATTCTGACTTTTATACGCTGACAGGAGATTTTACATTCACCTTAACGATTGATGCAATGGGAAAAGTGATTGATGTTGAAGGTTCTCCCAACGTTTTAAACAGTAAGGTATTCTTTGATGATATGCAGTATGTGGTTAGAAGGATTAAAAAAACATGGACTCCGGCTATGTGTAACGGACAGCCCGTGAAGTCCGAAATGAAACTTAAAATGAGCTTCTCATCATTCTCAGCAGATATGTAACGCATGAAAAAAGTGATATTTCTTTTATTTTCTTCATCGGTTTGTTTTGTGCAGGCTCAGTTTCTGGATGAATATCCTAAAAATCAGGATTTTTATGAAGGTGGGATAGTTAATTTCTATAAGGAAGCACACGAATACCTTAGCAGTAATAAGTTTAAAGAATGTGATGCTGAAGAAATCTATCAACCCAGAATTATTGTAACGAAAGATAGCAATGTTAAGCTGGTAAAAGATAATGACACTGCATATATTGCAAAAAATAAATGTGCATATAATCTGGCTATAGAAGTAATTAAAAATCTTAAACACTGGAAGCCGGCTGAAGTGAAAGGCGGGAAAGTTGGGGCTGTTACTGAATTTATATTCTATCCCAAAGATCTTCTCAGTCAATATAAAGAGGGCTATAATCCAAATGCTTTTATTTTGCCTGCTCAGTATCCGGATGGCATGAAGAAATTCAATGAAGATTTTCATGATAATTTTATGGCGCTGTTTTTTGATTATCATATTAATGGAGATATTAACCTGGAATTTTATATAAGTACAGAAGGAAAGATTATTAACTCCAGAATTTATCCTGTGATAGATAATAGAGATTTTAATGTAGATTTTTTGAGAACGCTCTCAAGGATAAAGAAAACCTGGAAGCCTGCTTTATATTCTCATATTCCGATTAAGCAGAGAATTGCATTTCCTATGAAATTTTCAATGAATTTCAATGAAAGATAATCCTGCCATTCTGTCACAATATTTTGTATCTTTGTAGACTAATCAATTTTAAAATTAGTCTAGCATCTAATTCTAATTTTTAACCTCTTATAAAAAGTGCAGGAAAAATATATAGACGAAACAAAACAAGGAGAAGCTTTTGCGATTGCTGAACGACCTGATAATTCTAAAAAACTGTTTTTAGAAAGTTACGGCTGTCAGATGAACTTTTCTGATTCCGAGATTGTTGCCTCTATTCTTAATGAGCAGGGATACAACACAACGCTGAAGGTTGAAGAAGCCGATCTTATTCTTTTAAATACATGCTCTATCCGTGAAAAAGCGGAGCAAACCGTAAGAATGCGTCTTGCCCAGTTCAAGAATCTTAAAAAAGAAAGACCCAATATGACGGTCGGTGTTCTTGGATGCATGGCTGAGCGATTAAAAACCAAATTTTTAGAAGAAGAGCAATTGGTTGATTTGGTCGTAGGTCCGGATGCATACAGAGACCTGCCGAACCTATTGAAAGAAACAGAAGACGGCCGCGATGCCATCAATGTTATTCTTTCAAAAGAAGAGACGTATGCAGATATTAACCCGGTTCGTTTAGGAGGTAACGGCGTTACAGCATTCGTTACGATTACCAGAGGATGTGATAATATGTGCACGTTTTGTGTAGTTCCTTTTACCAGGGGAAGAGAAAGAAGCCGTGATCCGCATTCAATCCTTGAAGAATGTAAAGGGTTATGGGAAAGCGGGTACAAAGAAATTACGCTGTTAGGACAAAATGTAGACTCTTATCTTTGGTATGGAGGAGGTCCTAAAAAAGATTTTGCCAAAGCTTCTGAAATGCAGAAAGCGACGGCTGTTGATTTTTCCCAATTGCTTGACCAGGTAGCCAAAGCAGTCCCTGAAATGAGAATCAGATTCTCTACTTCCAATCCTCAGGATATGAGTCTGGATGTATTCAGAACAATGGCTAAACATGAAAATATATGTAAATACGTTCACCTGCCGGTGCAGAGCGGAAGCAATGCAATGCTGGAAGCCATGAACAGGCAGCATACCCGTGAAGAATATTTAGAATTAATTAAGCAGGCCAAAGAAATTGTTCCTGATATCTCTTTTTCTCAGGATATGATTATTGGTTTCTGCAATGAAACAGAAGAAGATCATCAGGATACATTAAGCCTGATGAGAGAAGTAGAATATGACTACGGTTATATGTTTGCGTACTCCGAAAGACCAGGAACTCCTGCTCACAAAAAAATGGAGGACAATATTTCTGCCGATGTAAAACAAAGACGTCTGGCGGAAGTAATTGATCTTCAGAGAGAACTTTCAAGAAAAAGGATGGAAACCTATGTAGGAAGAGTGCATCAGATTTTGATTGAAGGGGTTTCCAGAAAAAATGAAAACCAATGGAAAGGAAGAAATTCCCAGAATGCCGTGTGTGTATTCGATATGCTGGAAGGACAGAAGATAGGTGACATTGTGGACGTTTTTGTTTATGATAATACCCAAGGCACACTTTTAGGGAGAATTGCCGAATAAGATTTTCAAAGAAAATAAGAAGTTTAAGCAGCGAAAGAATTATTATCAATAGTATACCTATAAAATAGAAAATGGAAAAGTTTCAGAAGTATTGCCTTAGTGTTCTATTGGTAATCATCTACAACAATATTTCTGCGCAGGTAAATAATGGCAGCATCGAAATCGATGACTGTAAAAAGCTGTATGAGATCTATCATAAATTCTTACATACCCAAGGGTGTGACGGAACGATGGATTTTGCAATCCAAAAAATAAATGTTGAATACACAGCAATAGGCCAAAAACAAAAGGCAACAGATGCTTTTGCAGGAAGTATTTCCGGAAAAAGACAGAGTTCTGGTCACAATTTTTATCTGGAAACATCAGGTTTTCCCAATGGAAAGCATGATAAAGTACTTGAAAATTTTAAAAGACAAAGCAAAGAATATAGATTTGCGGAAAATACAGAGTTAAAAAGTAAAGTTTCAAAAATCAGAAACAAAGATTATTTAGATTTAAGATACAGCCTTACCGTATAAGGAATAAGGCAAGGTAAAGGAAAACAATCATTTCCATTATTTTAACCAATCTGCAGAAGATTCAATGAAGATGCAGGTTACTTTTAAATCAATAATCAAAAATTTACTTATGAGCAACGACTTACAAAACATAAAAAACCGCTTCGGAATCATCGGGAATTTTCCTGCATTGAACCGTGCTTTAGAAAAAGCAATCCAGGTAGCACCCACGGATATTTCTGTGCTGGTGATTGGAGAAAGTGGAGTGGGAAAAGAATTCATCCCTAAAATTATCCATTCAGAATCCAGAAGAAAACATCAGCCTTATATTGTGGTCAACTGCGGCGCAATTCCTGAAGGAACCATCGATTCCGAATTATTTGGACATGAAAAGGGAGCTTTCACAGGAGCTACAGCAACCAGAAAAGGATACTTTGAAGTAGCAGATGGCGGAACCATATTCCTGGATGAGGTAGGAGAACTTCCCTTACAGACTCAGGTGCGTCTTTTAAGAGTGCTGGAAAGTGGTGAATTCATGAAAGTGGGTTCCTCACAGGTTCAAAAGACAAATGTGAGAATTGTAGCCGCTACCAACGTCAATATGATGAAGGCAATTCATGACGGAAGATTCCGTGAGGATTTGTTTTACAGATTAAATACAGTGCAGATTGATATGCCTCCTTTAAGAGAAAGAAAAGGCGATATCCATTTGCTGTTCAGAAAATTTTCAATAGATTTTGCAGAAAAATACAGAATGCCTGAACTGGAATTGGAACCAAGTGCAGTGCATTATGTTGAGAATTATGCCTTTCCCGGAAACGTTCGACAGTTAAGAAATCTTGTTGAACAGATGACTGTGGTAGAACGAAACAGAAATGTAACCGTTGAAAAACTGGCAGAATACATTCCTATGGAAACTCACCTGCCAATGGTCGTGAATGCGCCCAATGCACAAAAACAGCCTGACTTCGGAAGTGAAAGAGAAATTATGTATAAAGTTCTCTTTGATATGAGGAATGATATTAATGACTTAAAATCCTTAACTTCGGAATTGATAAAGAACAGAGGAGCAGGAGATTTGAGTAATCATGAAAAGAACCTGATCAACAGAATCTATACTCCGGAACCGCAGCAACAGGCCGTCAGCCAGAATTCATTGCTGTATTTTGAAAACAGCAATAATCCGGTAGTGCAGACGCCCACCATTATTTCAAATGCAGATGACAGCTACGAGGATATTGAAGATATTGAAGTGGAAGAAAACAGACCGGAATCACTTTCCCTTCAGAATAATGAAAAGGATTTGATTATTAAGGCTTTAGAGAAGCATAAAGGAAGGAGGAATAAAGCCGCAGACGAATTGGGAATTTCCCAAAGAACTTTATATAGAAAAATAAAACAGTATAATTTAGAAGACTAATGTATTGTTATTATACCATATAATAAATTAATAGCTTGATTTTCAGATTTATAATTGTTGAAAATTAAAAGAAATCAGATTAAAATGAACGTTAAGATTAAAAATATTACAATAAGACAGCCTAAATTAACTTGGGTACTGTTTATTTTTCTGGGAGTTTTAAACTCTTGCTATAGTTTTACAGGATCATCCCTTACCGATGAAAAAACAGTTAAAATCAGTGAATTCCCGAATAATGCGTCTCTTGTAAACCCTACATTGTCACAACAGTTTTCTACCGACATTCAAAATAGATTTTTGCAGAGAACCACTTTGAAAGGGACAAAAGAAAATCCTGATATTCTTATCGAAGGAGAAATTACGGGATATACCTTTTCACCTACTACGATCAGTTCCAATACCCAGACGAATCCTTCAGGTGGCGTCGTTCAGGAAGCCCAAAATAAATTGACGATCACAGTAAAGGTACATTATGAAAATAAACTGCATCCGGACTCAAGTTTCGACAGAACCTATTCTGATGAAGCCGTTTTCAACAGCAGTTTATCACAAAGTGAAATAGAAGCCTCTCAGGTGAAAATTGTAACAGATAGAATCATTAACAAGATATTTAACGATATTGTAGCGAATTGGTAAGATGGATCCCAGAGTTTTAGAATTATTAAAGAACCCAAAAAATATTCAGTCAGAAGATCTCAATCTTTTGAAAGAAGAGATTCATGCATTTCCCTATGTTCAAAATATCAGGGCATTACATTTATATGGAGTTCATCTGTATGATAAAGAAAATTACCAGAAGGAGCTCTCCGTAACGGCGGCATATACCACTGATAAAAAGATTCTTTACCAGTTGATTAACGGTAAAATTCAACATAAACCGGCCCCTGAAAGTACGGAAGAGAAAAAATCTCCCAAGCCAGCCGAAAGTGAAGGAAGGTATGCATATCAAGATAAAGGATTTCCTATAAAAAGAGACCAGCCAACGGAAAATGGAGTTGAAAAGCAGGAGCAGGAAACCGTTCCGCATATGCCCGAACCTACGGAAGAGATCAAACCTATTTTTGTAAAAGGGGAAAGAAACAGAATCTTATTTGAAGGCGAAGAAAATTTCCTTGATGAAAAAAATACAGGAACAATAGATCTTGAATCTACCTTAGAATCAGGAACCTTAGTCATTCAAAAACAGGAGGTTATTGAAGAACCAATTGTTGAAGAACCAGCTATTGAAGAAGTAGTAAATAAGGAAGAACCAGTCGTAGAGAATCCTCAAGAGGAGTTTACGCCTGAAACCATCGTTAATGAAGATGAAATTGCCTTACCATCCGAAAAAGAGGAAGTCAAGGATGATTCAGAATTAAGTTTCCATGAAACCGAAACGCTGCCATCTGAAATAGCAGATAACGAAGAGGAAAATCATCCGGTTGAAGAACATACCGAAGATCAAAAAGAAGTAACAGCTGCCGAAGAAACAGATTATCAAACAGTAGAAGTTCCCGAGGAATTCACTGTCGAAGAAATTATAAACGTTTCCAAACCTAGTGTTCAGGAAGAACAGAAAGTAGAGGAAGATGATGCAGAGCTTAGCTTCCACGGAATGGAGGCATTCTTGCCTGATGTAAAGATTCAGGCAAATACAGAGGAGATCGCAACCGCTGAAGTGATTCAGCCAAGCGCCAACAAGCATGAAGATGAAATGCGGCGCTTGATAGAAGAGGTTGAGAAAAAGATGAAAGTGGCGAAGGAATCAGTTTCTGAGCCAAAAAGTGAAGAGCCCGAAACCACAGATCATGAGATCAGTTTTGCAGAAACCCAGCAATTTCATTTCTGGTCAACAGAAAAAGAAGATAAACCTATTGTTGATGAGGTGATTGCAGAGTACAATGAGAACGAAGCTGAAACTATAGAGACGGTTGAAGCCCCGGAGCCTCCTGTACAAATAGAAGAACCGCAGAAGGCACAGAAAGAAGTGAAATCGGCCTGGAAACCAATGAGCCTGGAAGCTCATATTCCTGATTCTCTACTCAATAAACCAGCGGATAAACCGGAACAAAAAATTGAAGAACCTACACAGGAACAGAATGTTCCTTTAGTGATAGAAAAAGCTGAAGATAGTCAAATAGAGACAGAACCGCATCAGCAACAGAACAACGAACCGGTAAAGACCGAAGAAGAACCTGTTGATGTTCAAATTGAAACTAGCAATATAGCTGTAGAAAAAGAAAAGCAGGATGAAGCTCCTGTTATGAATGTTTCTTTCTTCAGTTCAGATATTTCGAGCCTGCCGGTGAGCAGAGCCGAAAAAGAGGAGGTTAACGAAAAAGAAGAAATGACGTTAGAAAAAGAGACCGTTCAGAATATCCTTGACAGCAATGTTCCCGGATTTATCAATACCTGGCAAAGCTGGTTGAAAATTGACAGACCGGAAGAAAATGAAGAGCAGGAACCTAAAACGGAAGATAAAATAAAAGTTATCGATGCTTTCATTGAAAACAATCCTAAAATAAGCCAGTTAAGAGAAGAGGGCAGCTATGTAATCAGAGAAAAGAAAGGTGACATTTCGCATTTGATGACCGAAACACTGGCCAATCTGTATGTAGAGCAGAAACTTTACAGCAAAGCTATCAAAGCTTTTGAAATCTTAAAGCAAAAACATCCTGAAAAAACAGAGCATTTTAATGCTAAAATTGCTCATGTTAACGATATTAAAAGTGGAAAATAAGTGGTAAAGTGCTGATTTATATCTTTTTTATATTGGGTCTTTATTCTTCCCCACTTGGCGGAATAATGTCTTGTTGTGAATATACAATTGATTAATTCTTAAGGGATATCCTAAAGAAAAAGTATCATGTAAAAACTAATGTATTAAGAACTCGTTTTTCTGAATTTCCGTAAGGCTTTCCGTCCTAAGACCCAGACTGCAATTACTAAACCTATCGCACAAATGGCGGCAACAATAGGAGCTGCTATTGCCAATACGGTCATAATGCCCGCACCAGCAGTTTCAGTAGTTCCTACAACAGAATTGCCTAATCCTCCTGTGGTAGCTGTCGAAGCCGCCCGGAGCCCGGCAAATCCCGAACTGATGGTCGCAGCCGTTCCTCCACCCGCAATCAGTGCCAACGCCCACTGAGGAAATGTTCCCAAATCGGCAAACTGACTGGCAAATAAAACAGAGCCGGCTACCGTGGCCATAGGAACAGAAACAGTATCCAGCAAGTGGTCAATAAAAGGGAGGTAGTAAGCCAGTATCTCGGCTACTGTGGCAACTCCTGTAGTGATAAGGGTGGGAAGTCCTGCAAGCCATTCAAAACTCTCATTCATGGGGATCCAATGAAGATAAGAGGCCAGACTTACGGCAAACATCGGCAGAAATACCCTGAAGCCTGTTGCTGCAGCGAGGCCGATACCAATAAAGGCACTCAGGACATAAGGAAGAAAGGGAACGTGGTCTAACATATTAATTTCCAGATTTATTGTTTCCCCCTAAGTTACAAAAACTGTGCAAAGATTCCATTAAAATATGATTCCTTGTTTCCTTAGTGTACAATGCATTTTCTTCATGAAGCCAAAGCAGTATCATGAAAAAGTAAAATATCAGAAAAATTATGATTTTTTTTGAGCCTGGCAAAGGTTGATGAAATGCGCTTCAACATCCTGAAATTTGGGAGGCATTTCCGGAGAAACCCAAAAAAGCATAGCCATTGTTTTTTCTCCAAAAGAGGCTTTGAATAGGTCTTTATGGAGACGGTAGCATTCTCTTAAAAGTCTTTTTATACGGTTTCGGTGTACCGCCTTTTTGAAATACCTTTTAGAAACGGAAACACCTATTTTTGTGCTTTCAACAGGGAGGTTCGGTCTGTCTTTAAGGATAATAATTCTCAAATTTCCGCAGGTTTTCCATTTGCCTTTTTCGAAAAGCAACGTGATCTCAGTGTTTTTTTTGAGTTTTTCCTCTTTGGGATATTTGAAATTATTCATTTACGGAAGTAAATATAAGTTTTTATTTAAGATGCATTGACCTTGTTCTGTCTGTCATTGGAAATATCAGAGAAAACAAAGTCAGCGCAATTAGTTTTTGATCAAATGAGTAATGACTTCAGAAGCTGCGTATAATCCGAAAATTGCAGGAATATAACTGATCGTTCCATAGAAAGACCTTTTATAATTGCTGCCATCTGTCATTTTCAAACTGTCTTCATTTTGAAGTTCATTAGAAAATACACATCTGATCCCTTTATTGATATTTTCTTTTTTAAGTCTCTTTCTTAATATTTTCGCAAGGTAGCAGTTACGGGTTTTACTGATGTCTCTTACCATCACTTTGCTGGGATCGATTTTGCCGCCGGCTCCCATCGAACTTACAATTTTGATTTTTCTCTTTTTTGCGGCTTTCATCAGAAATAACTTAGGCGTCACACTGTCAATGCAGTCTAAAATATAATCAAATGTCTCCGCATCCAGAATTTCATCCATTCTTTCAGGATTCAAAAACTCATTGATTTTGTTTAAATTCAGTGTAGGATTGATGTCTAAAAGTCTTTCGGAAACTACATCCACTTTATGTTTTCCCACGGTAGAATGCAAAGCCGGAAGCTGTCTGTTGATATTGGTAATGTCTACAGTATCACCATCTACGATGGTCATATTACCGATTCCGGTTCTTGCTAAAAATTCAGCGGCAAAAGAACCTACGCCTCCCAGGCCTACAATCAGTATATTTGCTTTATTTAGCTTTTCCAATCCATCTTCCTTAATAAGAAGTTCCGTTCTTTCCAGCCAGTCTTTATCCATTTTTTATCGTGTCTAAATTTTCTAAAATTTGTTCATTAAGCGTTTCCAAAGAGATCTCCTTGAGTTCAGCAACCTTTTGATACAGTTCTTCAATGTTGAAGTTTTCATTATCAGTTTCCAGAAAAATCTTGTCTAAAGGAGTCATTTTCAAAATATCCTGCAAAGATAAATGATACAAAACAGCTTTTCCAAAACTCAAATAAAAATTATTTTTCAGAAGATCTTCCGCAATACGGTGTTTTTTATTAAAACCATGAATAATCATGGCCTGTTCAGCCTTTTTTTTAAAAGAAATGACTTCATAGAATTTTCTTACACAATGAATGATTAACGGCTTCTTGAGTTCATTAGAAAGGATAATCTGTTGTAAAAAAACGTTCTCCTGGACTTTTTGCGGAACATGAACAATAGAATCCAGCCCGCATTCTCCTATCGCAAAGCAGTCTGCAGAAATATTTGATTTCAGCCAGGCATATTGATTATCAATGTGCTCTACATCAATATCTTTTGGATGAATTCCTATAGAATATAGAGATTCCGGCGGGGAATTTTCCATATCTACATTGTAGATTCCATACGGGATATTTTTCTTATGATGATGAAAATCAAAAAAAGCCATCTGCAAAAATACTACAATTTAGAATTAATTTGAAATTATTAAACGAACGTTTATAAATCTGTTAAAAATTTCTTAACTTTACGTAAAGTGCGCGCATGAGAAAAAAATTTACAGAGAAACAAATCCATATATTGGATATTGCGGAGGAGCTTATTGCTAAAAAAGGATACGAAGGAACTTCTGTAAGGGATATCTGTACCAAGGCAAATATTAATGTAGCGATGATCTCTTATTACTTTGGTTCCAAAGAAAAAATGATGTCTTATCTCTACCAGTACCGTGTGCTGAAAACCAGAGAAAATTTTTCTGAATTTGCAGATACTATTAAAGAAGGAAAACCTGAAATGCAGATGAAGGAAATCATTAAATATATTGTTTCCCAGTTATTTAAATATAATTATTTCCACGGATTTGTCACTCAGGAACTTCGCCATACCGAAAACCTGAAGGATGAACTGCTGGATTTCTATCAGCTGTTTGTGAAAAAACTGGATGAAGTCATTAAAAAAGGTGTGGCTTCCGGAGTTTTTACGTTTACCCCTAAACCTGAAGATATTTTGACTACGATTATAGGCTCTACACTTTTTGTGATCCGTAATAAAAACTTCTATGAACTCTATGTTCCAAGTAAAAATGAAGAAGCATACGGTAAAGAAGCTGAAAAAAAAGTAAGAATGAATCTTCTGCTTACTGTTTTTGCCATTTTGGGATACGCTGCAGATTAAAATAACGTTAAATATTCATAAAAAAAAATCTATTGATAAAAAAGTTATATTTTTGCAAATTAGTAAATCGGCTATGTAATCCGAAAACTGTTGAATTTTTTATATGAAAAAATATATTTTAGGTCTTTTTGCAGTAGCAGTGCTTTCATCATGCGTTAGTCAGCAGGAAAAAGCTATGAAGAGTGCTGATAAGAATTTCATCTTAAAGGCAGCTAATGACAACTTTGCTAAGAAGAAGTGGAAAAACGCGCTGGCTCTTTATGACAGGCTTGCCAACCTGGTTGCAGGAACGGATGATTTTCCTAATGTAGGTTTCAATACGGCGTATGCTAACTACTACGACAAGAATTATAAACTGGCAGGTCATCAGTTTAAGAACTTTGCCGTAAGCTTTCCAAAAGATCCGAGATCTGAAGAAGCTGCGTATATGTCTGCTTTATGTTACTACGAAGGATCAATGGATTATAACCTGGACCAATCCAGCACAGAATTGGCCATTAATGAGCTTCAGGATTTCCTTAACAATTATCCAAACTCTGAAAGATCTAAGAATATCAGCCAGCTTGTAGATGAGTTGTCTTATAAATTAGAATTCAAAGCATACGAAAATGGAAGACAGTATTTCAAAATGGGAGATTATAAAGCAGCGAATGTTGCTTTAGATAACGTATTAAACGACTTCCCAAGTACAAAACTTCGTCCGAAAATTTATGACTATATCATGAAGTCCCGTTATTCTCTGGCTTCAAAATCTATTTATGGTCTGAAAGACGAACGTATTGAGAGCGCAATTGCTTATACAAAATTGGTAGAAAAAGAACTTCCCAATACAGAATATTCTAAAACGGCTGTTGAATTAAGAGCCAGATTAGAAAAAGAAAAACAAAACTTTGCTGCTGTTAAGAAGATTACAGAAGCAAGAATTGCAACGATGACGGAAAGACAGAAAAAAGAAAATGATAAGCTGTCTGAAAAGGAAAAGACAGAGCAGCAGGCAAAAGATCAGATCAGTAATGAGAAGAAAGCGATGCAGATCCAGAGGGATAGTGCAGCACTTAGTACCCCTCCGCCGGCAGCGACTTTCAAAATCCAAAGATAATTCGTAAATTTGTCCTCTTAAAATAAATTAAAATTCTCAAAATGAGTGTAAAAGATACAAAAGCAGAAGTAAATACTATAACTTACGATAAAGATAAGATTGAAGATAAAGTAGGTTCAATCTATGAAGCTATTGTTATCATGGGAAAGAGAGCAGAGCAAATCAATGCAGAAATCCGTACGGAACTGCACAATAAATTAGATGAATTTGCGGTTCACAATTCTACATTAGAAGAAGTTTTCGAGAACAGAGAGCAGATTGAAATCTCTAAACACTACGAAAAACTTCCAAAACCAACATCTATCGCTATTGAAGAATGGTTGAACGGTGATGTGTATTTCAGAAAAACAGAAGACAGAAAATAAAATTTGTGTTTTTTATATATGAAGGTCATAAAAGAATTCAATTCTTTTATGACCTTTGTTGTTTCATACCCGTGTTTGTGGTAAAAAATAAGTAATTTAGTATTTCAAAAATTAAAACTCAATGAGTATTTCCGGTAAAAAGATACTTATCGCTATTTCTGGAGGAATTGCAGCCTATAAAATTCACTTTTTGATAAGAGATTTTGTTAAAAAAGGAGCTGAAGTTCAGGTGATCATGACTCCCGATGCCGAACAATTCGTTACAAAGCTCAGCATATCGACACTGTCTAAAAAACCGGTCTATACTGATTTTTACAGTGATAACGGAACCTGGAACAGCCATGTGGAACTTGCTTTATGGGCAGATGTAATGCTCGTGGCGCCCTGTACTGCTAATACTCTGTCTAAGATGGTGCATGGAATGTGTGACAACTTAGTCATTGCTACGTATATGTCAGCCAAATGCCCGGTGTTTATTGCACCTGCTATGGATCTTGATATGTATGTGCATCCTTCTACCAGGAAAAACCTTGAAATGGCTGAAAGTTTTGGTCATGTGGTGATTCCGGCTGAAAGTGGCGAACTGGCAAGCGGACTGATCGGACAAGGAAGAATGGCAGAACCGGAAACAATTTCCAATACCATCGAGAATTTTTTCAACTCGCAACAGGAAGCTCAAACCCTTCGGGGAAAAGTGGTTTTAATCACCGCGGGACCTACTTATGAAGCACTTGATCCGGTACGTTTTATAGGAAATCATTCCTCAGGGAAAATGGGATTTTCCTTAGCGGAAGAAGCTTCAAAAAGAGGTGCGAAAGTTATTCTTATTTCAGGGCCAACTGCTCAGACTATTAACGATAAAAATGTAGAACTCCATAAGATTACTTCTGCAAAAGAAATGTTAGCCAAAGTATTCGAGTTTTATGATACCATAGATATCGGCATTGCAAGTGCTGCGGTAGCAGATTATGCACCCAAAGAAGTCGCCAAAGAAAAGATCAAGAAAAATGATGAAAATCTGACCCTGGAACTGGTTAAAAACCCGGATATCCTGAAAACAATGGGTGAGAAAAAGACCCACCAGTTTTTGGTGGGATTTGCTTTGGAAACTCAAAATGAAGAAGAAAATGCAAAAGGAAAACTTGAAAAGAAAAATTTGGATATGATCGTACTGAATTCCTTACGGGATGAAGGTGCCGGTTTTAAAAATGACACCAACAAAATAAAAATATTCACAAGAACGGAGAAAAAGGAGTTTGACCTTAAATCTAAAGATGAAGTAGCAAAAGATATTCTCAACTTTGTAGAGTCCCAACTTTTAAAATAATTTTAATAAATTTCCGTTCTCAATATTTAATAGATAATGAAAAAAATTATAAGCTTATTTTTTCTGCTTTTCTTATATAACCTAAGTTTTTCTCAGGAATTACTGGCTACGGTTCAGGTGAATTCCCAACAGTTAGGAGGAAGTAACCAGCAGGCTTACAAAGCCCTGGAGAAAAGTCTTAGAGATTTCATCAATAATACCAGCTGGACGGGTAAAAAACTTCAGAATTTTGAAAAAATCAAATGTGGTTTTTCGATTGTTATTTCAGAAAAGGTTGATAACAAATACAAAGGAACCATTGTCATCCAGGCAGTACGTCCTGTGTACAATACCACCTATGAATCTCCGCTGATTAACCTTCAGGATCAAAGATTTGGATTCGAATATGTTGAAAACGAAAACCTTATCTTTAACGAAAGACAGTTTTCAGGAAAGAACCTGATAGATGTTATCAGCTTTTATGTATATGTGATTCTAGGGTATGATGCAGACAGCTTCCAGTCAATGGGTGGGGCTCAGTGGTTTTCAAAAGCCCAGCAGATCGCTCAGAATTCTCAAAACAGGAATTATGAAGGATGGGATGTTGTTAAAGAACCTAGAAGCCGCAGCTTATTGATTAATGAAATTATTAATCCTAACTGGAGTCAGCTTCGGGCAACGATGTATACCTATCACAGAGCGGGGCTGGATAATTTATTCAACCAGGACCAGACTTCTGCTAAAAAAGTGATTTTTGATGCCTTGATGCAGCTTAAGATGTATGAAAACTCTTTTCAGCAGGCCTATTATTTCAACTTGTTTATGGATAATAAAAGCGACGAGATCTTCAATGTTTTCAATTCCGGTAATAACGGGGGAATCATTATTGGTGATCTGAAACAGCTTATGACCACCTTATCTCCAAAAAATACAGAAAATAAATGGAGCAAGTGGAAGTAAAAACACTGTTGCAGCCCTATTGAATACAGTGTCCTAAATTTCTATATTTGCACTACTAAAGTAATCAGCTAAACATCCATGCTTTCGAGAATTTATATTAAAAACTTTGCCCTGATTGATACGCTTGAAGTATCACTCAATAACGGTTTGCAGGTAATCACCGGTGAAACGGGAGCAGGGAAGTCTATTATTTTAGGAGCATTACGACTTATTCTGGGGGAAAGAGCAGATGCGAAATCCATTTCCAATGCACAGGATAAAAGCATTGTGGAAACCGAATTTGACTTAAATAACCAGTTCAAAAAATTCTTTATTGAAAATGATCTGGATTATGAACACCAAACGATCATCAGACGCGAAATATTACCTTCAGGAAAATCAAGGGCATTCATCAATGATGTCCCGGTAACCCTGGATGTTTTAAAAGAATTGTCTTCACAGCTGATTGACATCCATTCCCAATTTGAAACCTCAAACCTTTTCACTTCAGAATACCAGTTTAAAATTATAGACGGACTTTCTGAAAACAAAAACGGGATTGAGGATTATAAAAATGAATTTTCTGACTTCCAAAGCTTAAAAATACAGCTTAAAAAATTGCAGACCCAATTATTGGAAAACAATAAAGAAAGCGATTACAAAAAGTTTCTGTTGAATGAGCTTGAAGAACTGGGGCTTGATCAGATAGATTATGAAGAAGTACAAAATCGACTATCTGTTCAGGAAAACGCAGGAATGATTTCTGAAAATCTTGCTCAAATCCTCTCGAGATTCCATCAGGAAGAAATGGGGATCTTGTCTTTTTTTAATGAAGCAAAAACCAAATTATCAAAAATAGCGGAAGTTTCCCACAGCTTTTCAGAACTTGATGAAAGACTGGAAACCTCGTTTGTTGAATTAAAAGATATCATCTCCGGACTTGAAGATGAAGCCTACAAAATTGAAATCAATCCTGAAAATCTGGCATTCCTGTCCGAACTGAATAATAAGATCAATGCATTATTGGTTAAGCATAATGTTTCCGATATCAATGAATTAAGAGAAATTCGGGATCAGCTTTCAGGCGAACAAAACAGTGCTTCAGAACTTGAAGCTTCCATTGTGGCTATTGAGGAAAATATTTCCAAAAAAGAAATAAAACTCCAGTCTTTAGCTGAAAAACTCTCTAAAAATAGAAAAAAAAGCATTCCTGTTTTCATCAAAAAAACTGAAGGACTCCTAAAAAAACTGGGACTTGAAAAAGCAAAAGTAGATATAGAACTTCAGGATACCACTGAATTTAACGCGTTTGGGAAAGAAAACATCCAGCTTTTGTTTCAGGCGAATTCCGGATTTCCATTGAAGCCTATTCAAACCGCTATTTCCGGAGGGGAAAGATCCAGAGTGATGCTTGCGGTAAAAAAGATCATTGCAGAAAGTGATGAAGTTCCTACCCTTATTCTGGATGAAATCGATACCGGAGTTTCAGGAAAAGTGGCTGAAGAAATCGGGAACCTGATGCGTGAAATGTCGGAAGATATGCAGCTTATCGTCATTTCTCACCTTGCACAAGTCGCCGCCAAAGGAAACGATAACTACAAAGTGATCAAGCAGGATATTTCAGGAAAAACCCAGTCTACGATTGTTCCGTTAACTGATGAAGAAAAACTTAATGAGATTGCCCAACTGCTTTCCGGAAGCAAGATCACAGAGGCAGCATTGGCACAGGCTAAAGAGCTTATTGATAACTAAACTTTCAGTTTAGTATTATTCATCAAATAGTACTACAAACTTTTATACAGGCATAATCCACTTAATTGCATTATTTGTGTGAACTAAAGTATAACCATTTACAGATCTCTGTTAAGCCTACTTTAATGGATGTTATCAAATTCCCCTCTTTTGGAGGGGTGGCAAATCGAAGATTTGACGGGGTGGTTTAAAAAGAAGATACTGCTTTCGTTACTCAGGATTAAATTCTTAATTCAATTTCCATTCCCATATTTCCCTGTAAATTATCAATATCATTATATATCGCACAATATTTTGTAACATTTCTACCATTATATTTACTAATGTAAAAAAGAGAAATATGTTTTTAAAATTTCTAAGACTAGAAATCAAAAGTTTTTTTCGGGGGAGTTCTTTAGGAATTAATCTGGCGATGAAGATTTTCCGTTTTATCGGAATTCTCTATTTTATGGGCTGTCTGGCCGGAGGTGCTTTTGCCGCTTTTTTCTATATCCGGAAGGAGATGAATCTTGATCCTCTACTGATCGTTTCAAAATTTCTGATCATTGCCTGGGCAATAGATCTTATTCTCAAATATATCTGGCAGGAAATGCCCACACAGAACATCAAACCGTTCCTGACTTTGAATATTCCAAAGAATACACTAGTCAATTACATGCTCATAAAAACCTTTCTTTCAGCATTTAGCTGGCTGAATTCTTTATTTTTTATCACGTTTTCTATCATTGCCATGTTCAACGGATATAGCATTATAGGAGTGTTAGCTTGGTTTATGGGAGTTTCATTACTGTTTTACCTTAATAACTTCATTAATATTCTGTTTAATGACAAAGAGGTTGTTGCCATTGTCATAGGCTGTATCTTTGCAGCGGTTGGTGCATTAGGATATTATAATATCGTTCCGGTACTTTCCTACTCAGAGAAATTTGTATATGCTTTTTATAGCAAGCCGTACTTTATATTAATACCCTTGATCCTGTTCTTTGGACTGTGGAGAATCTGCTTTACCTATGTTCGTAAAGAATTTTATCTGGACCAGGGACTAGAAGCGAAAAAAACAGTTGGAAAAACAGAAAATATTGCCTTCCTGAATCAATATGGAGTCATAGGAACCTTTATCAATAATGATATAAAAATGCTGAGACGTAATAAAGTAACGAGAGGCATTTTGCTCGGAAGCTTTATGTTTATTTTTTACGGAATGCTGATGTACACTTCTGTGGTTTATAAAACACCGGCGATGATGATGTTTATGGGGCTGTTTGTGACCGGAGGGTTCCAGTTTCTTTTTGGACAGAGGGTTCCCGCATTCGACAGTTCTTATTATCCCTTAATGATGACCCTGAATGTACCTTACAAAGAATATTTAAAGGCCAAATGGTGGCTGATGAATATTGTAACAGGAGTTTCCATGATTGTTGCTGCTTTTTATGCTTATTTCGGATGGGAAATTTACGTTACATTCTTGGTTGCCGGACTTTATAATATTGGAGTTAATTCACAGTTTACCCTGTGGTCGGGAGCGTTCAACAAAACTCAGATTGATTTAAATTCTAAAGAAAAAAGAATTGGACAGAAAAACAGTTTTAATCTGAAAGCACTTTTATTGCTAATCCCAAAAATGTTGCTGCCGATGGCTGTTTTTGCCGGAGCTAAATATCTGTTCGGAATGACAGCAGGTGTAGTAAGTGTTGCCGCCCTGGGACTGATCGGCTTTATCTTTAGAGAGAAAATTTTCGACATCATTGTCAAGCATTATAAAAGTGAAAAATACAGCACAATAGACGCATTTAAAAATAAAGGTTAATATGATCACAATACATAATTTATCTAAAACTTACGGAACGGCGACAGTTCTTAATATTGAGAATATTGAAATTCCTAATGGGGAAACGTTCGGGCTTGTAGGGAACAACGGAGCCGGAAAAACAACGCTTTTTAGCCTGATGCTGGACCTTATTCAAGCAACGACAGGATATGTGAGCATTGACGGAATTAAAGTCAATGAATCTGAAGCCTGGAAAAGTAAAGTTTCAGCTTTTGTAGATGATACTTTCCTGATCGGATATCTTACTCCGGAAGAATATTTCTACTTTATCGGAGAACTCAGAGGACAGAATAAAGCTTCTGTAGATGAATTTTTGAAACAGTTCCACGATTTATTCAACGGTGAAATTTTAAACTCCGGAAAATATGTTCGTGATCTCTCCAAAGGAAACCAGAAGAAAGTAGGAATCGTAGGGGCCATCATCGGACATCCGGAAATTATTATTTTAGATGAACCTTTTGCCAATCTGGATCCTTCCACGCAGATTAAACTTAAAAATTTAATTAAAGAATTATCAAAACAGGATGGCGTAACTTTTCTTATTTCCAGCCACGATCTTTCACACACCACAGAAGTGTGTAATAGAATTGTTGTGGTAAATAAAGGAAAAATGGTAAAAGACATCCAGACCAATCCTGAAACATTACAAGATCTTGAGCAGTATTTTGCAGACCAGGTGTCTGTTCCTGTTTAATTTAAAATATCACATCATTTATGAGCATAGAATCACAGAATGTTACGGATTATCCGAACAACAATACCATTTTCATGGTTTGGAAGCTTCACGAAAACGCGCCGCAAATAAAAGATGTTTTCCAACGGCTTTGTGCTTTGATGCTTAATCTGAATAATTCTGCTTTTAACAGATTTCCGGATAGCCGTGCGAGCGGTGTAATGGGAATAGGATATGAAGCCTGGAAGAAACTTGAACTTCCAACCCCCATGCCTAAAGAGCTATCTAGCTTTGAAGAAATACGCGGGGACAAGCATGCGGCAGTTTCAACACCGGGTGATCTGCATTTTCATTTAAGAGCAGATAATCAGAGCCTTATTTTTGATATGAGTATTGAAATTTCGAAGCTGTTAAATCCGGTGGCAGAAAGTATTCTAGAGATTCATGGCTTCAAATATTGGGATGCCCGCTCTATTTTAGGTTTTGTGGACGGAACGGAAAACCCGCATGGCGAAGACCGTGAATATTTTGCAAAAATTGGCGAAGAAGATCTGCAATACAAAGGTGGAAGTTATCTTTTTGTCCAGAAATATCTCCATAATATGGCTGCTTGGAAAAGCCTTTCTACGGAAGATCAGGAAAAAGTGATAGGAAGGTCTAAAGAAAATGACATTGAAATGTCTGATGAAGTAAAACCTGCCAATTCGCATATCGCTTTAGCAAATATTGAAGGCGAAAATGGTGAAGAACTGAAGATCATAAGAGATAATATGCCTTTTGGAAACCCTTCCACTAATGAATTTGGAACTTATTTTATTGCCTATGCAAGTACTTTTACGACCATCAATAAAATGCTTACCAATATGTTCATTGGGAATCCTCCGGGAAACTATGACAGAATTTTAGATTTCAGTACAGCAGAAACGGGAACCCTATTTTTTGTTCCGACCAGAAATATGCTTGACGATTTTGCAGGATAACTATTGACTGTAAGCATAATATAAAGGCCGGAAAATTGTTTTCCGGCCTTTCCTTTGAAGGATTTTATCAACTATTCATACATTTTATCCGGTTAAGAAAGATCGGGATCACACATTTCTATGGGTACAAGGCATTTTGTAGAAGAACAGGGATTTCCTGATGGAATTTGAAGACAGCATGCATGATATCCGTTATAGACAATATGAAACGTGCTTGCCGGACATGTGTGTCCTCCCAATACTTCTTTTAAATTTTGTCTGTTTAATCGTTTTGAATTTTTCATAATATTTTGTTTTATAGTATGTTGTGTTTATATCACTAAATTATGAAAAATAATAATTCAAAAAACAATTTTATTATAAAATATAAAGAATAGCTCATGGTAAATAATAAAACCCCGGAAATTCCGGGGTTTTATAGAGTATATAACAATTAAAAAATTATTGTAAGCTGCCTACCATGTTTTCCGGTTTTACCCACTCATCAAACTGTTCTGCAGTAAGAAGACCCAGGTTTACAGCCTCTTCTTTCAGAGTTGTTCCGTTTTTGTGAGCTGTTTTTGCAATCTTGGCGGCATTTTCATAACCTATGTGAGTATTCAAAGCTGTAACCAGCATTAAAGATTTGTCCACCAATTCTTTGATTCTTTCATGATTAGGTTCAATCCCCACAGCACAATGATCATTGAATGAAATACATGCATCTGCAATCAGTTGTGCAGATTGTAAGAAATTATAAGCCATCACAGGTTTAAAAACATTCAGCTCGTAATTCCCTTGCGTTCCTGCAAATGAAATAGTAGTATCATTTCCTAAAACCTGAGCACAAACCATCGTTAACGCTTCATTTTGTGTAGGATTTACTTTACCTGGCATAATTGAAGATCCCGGTTCGTTTTCAGGAATATGAATTTCACCGATTCCGGAACGCGGCCCGGAAGCCAGCAATCGAATATCTTGGGCAATTTTAAACAGAGAAACTGCCAATTGCTTTAACGCACCGTGAGATTCTACAATAGCATCATGTGCTGCAAGTGCTTCAAATTTATTTTCTGCTGTTACAAAAGGAAGATTGGTGAATTTTGCAATGTATTCGGCTACTTTTACATCATATCCTTTCGGAGTATTCAGTCCAGTTCCTACCGCAGTTCCGCCCAAAGCAAGCTCAGAAAGGTGAGGTAATGTATTTTTTAACGCTTTTAAACCATAATTTAACTGAGCGACATACCCTGAAAACTCCTGGCCTAGAGTTAATGGAGTAGCATCCATTAAATGTGTTCTTCCGATTTTTACAATATCTTTAAATGCAGCAGACTTTTCAGCTAACGTATTTTTTAGTTTTTCGACAGCAGGGATCGTGGATTCCACTACTTTTTTATAAGCAGCAATGTGCATTGCTGTAGGATAAGTATCATTGGATGACTGGGATTTATTTACATCATCATTGGGATGAACTTCAGACGGATCTCCTAGATTCCCGCCGTTGTTAAAGTGTGCTCGGTTAGAAACCACTTCATTGATATTCATATTCGACTGGGTTCCGGAACCTGTTTGCCAGATAACCAATGGAAACTGGTCATTCAGTTTGCCCTCCAGGATTTCATCGCATACCGTGGCAATCATTTCTCTTTTCTCAGCAGAAAGAACTCCCAGATCGGTGTTGGCGTACGCCGCTGCCTTTTTCAGATAAGCGAATGCTTCAATGATCTCATGCGGCATAGAACCTTCAGGACCAATTTTGAAATTATTTCTCGAACGCTCTGTCTGAGCCCCCCAAAACTTATCGGCAGGTACCTGTACCTCACCCATGGTATCTTTTTCTATTCTGTAATTCATTGTGATTGAAATTTTTATAAAATTACGGAATACCAGAGAAATTCACAATTTATAATCGTTATAAATATGAAAGGATATTCGTGATTTTACTCATGTTTTTTTGAGTATGTTTTATTTTTGCACAAAGAAAAAATTGAATGGAATTTAGATATCAGGATCCATACCCGATTCAGAAAGATGATACGGTATACAGAAAACTTACTTCAGACTACGTAAAAGTGGATCAGTTAGGGGAAAGAGAAATCTTAACGATAGACCCAAAAGGATTGGAATTATTGGCTGAAGAAGCCATGGCAGATGTTTCTTTTATGCTGCGTTCTTCCCACCTGGAAAGTCTGAAAAGAATTATTGATGATCCTGAAGCTACAGACAATGACCGTTTTGTTGCCTACAACCTTCTTCAAAATGCTGCTGTAGCAGTTGAAGGTGCACTTCCTTCATGTCAGGATACCGGAACGGCCATCGTGATGGGGAAAAAAGGAGAAAACGTATACACAGGTGTTGAAGACGGCGAACATTTAAGCAAAGGAATTTATAATACTTATCAGAAAAGAAACCTGAGATACTCCCAGATCGTGCCTTTAACGATGTTCGAAGAAAAGAATTCAGGTTCCAATCTTCCGGCTCAGATTGATTTGTATGCTAAAAAAGGAAATTCTTACGAATTTTTGTTTCTTACAAAAGGGGGTGGCTCCGCGAACAAAACCTTCTTGTATCAGAAGACAAAATCATTGCTGAACGAAAAATCTCTTGAAGAATTTATCAAAGAAAGAATTTCAGACTTAGGAACAGCGGCCTGCCCGCCATACCACTTAGCATTGGTTATTGGAGGAACTTCTGCGGAAGCGAATCTGGCAGCGGTGAAAAAGGCTTCAGCAAAATATTATGACAACCTTCCAACAGAAGGAAATGAAGCAGGACAGGCCTTCAGAGACCTGGAATGGGAAGCTAAAGTTCAGAAAATATGCCAGGAAAGTGCCATCGGTGCTCAGTTTGGAGGTAAATATCTTACCCATGATGTACGGGTGATTCGACTTCCTCGTCACGCGGCTTCTTGCCCGGTGGGAATGGGAGTTTCTTGTTCCGCAGACCGAAATATTAAAGGAAAAATTACCAAAGAAGGAATTTTCCTTGAGCAGCTTGAGCAGGATCCGAAAAGATTCTTACCGGAAACCCCTCCACATCTGGAAGAAGCGGTTGAGATTAATCTGAATAAGCCAATGCCTGAAATTTTAGCAGAGCTCTCAAAATATCCGATCAAAACAAGATTAAAATTAAACGGAACTCTGATCGTAGCGCGAGATATCGCTCATGCCAAGATCAAAGAATTATTAGACAGCGGAAAACCGATGCCTGAATACTTTAAGAACCACCCTATCTACTATGCAGGACCTGCAAAAACTCCGGAAGGAATGGCTTCAGGAAGTTTTGGACCAACAACAGCAGGAAGAATGGATGTGTATGTGGATGAGTTCCAAAGCCATGGCGGAAGTATGATCATGCTGGCAAAAGGAAACAGAAGTAAAGATGTAACCAATGCCTGCGGCAAATACGGAGGATTCTATTTAGGATCAATCGGAGGGCCTGCTGCGATTTTGGCAAAAGACAATATCGTATCTGTAGAAGTCGTAGATTTCCCGGAACTAGGGATGGAAGCCGTACGTAAAATTGAAGTGAAAGACTTCCCTGCGTTCATCATTACAGATGATAAAGGAAATGATTTCTTTGCTGCACTTGCACATTAAACAACTAAAAATGATCAGATATTCCGGATTTAGCATGAGATATAATGCATAATAATCTTGGATATGGTATCCGATCTGTGTTGAATTAGTTTAAAATCAAAATAAATAATGAAAATAGGACCCTTATCTTTTGTGTGAAAAGGAAAAAAGTCCTATTTTTGCCTAAAATCTATAAGAAAAATGATGTTATCAGCATTTTGGCCGTTTTATCAGTTCCTTTGGACTATCTACTTCATCACGATGTTTTTAGTAGGGTTCTGGTGTATCTTTATGTTTTTTGGATTAGTAATCCCAATGTGGTTGACTGAAGGTTTGAAAGAGTATTTCGGAAAAGTGAAGCCTTTCGATCCAGAAGATATCAGAAGAAAAAAAGTATATGAGCAGGAAGGAGTAGAGGTAATCTACAGCGAGCCTAAAGGTAACGGACCTTTCTTACACGATAGTCACGGACATCATTAATTGATTGTCATTGCTTTTTCACCTTAATTCTGAAAAAGTAATATCAAAGCAAAACAACATATATAAACCACTTAATTTTTTAAGTGGTTTTTTTCATTTTATTCATTCCGGAGTTTTTCCGGAGATAACCCGAATTTTTTCTTAAATGCCCGGGTAAAGTTCTGAACATATTCGTAACCGCATTCAATGGCAATTTCTTTGATCATAATGTTTTTATCAATAATCAGTTTTTTGGCTTTCAGCATTCTAAGCTCCGAAATATAATCCGTAACAGTTAAATGATACTGCGCTTTGAATTCTTTCCGGATTGTATTCTGATTAATGCCGATCAGACTGCTCAATTCTTCTGCTTTTATATTTCTGTGATAATTTTCATCAATAAATTTTTTGATGACTGCCGGGGTTTCCGAAATATTATCTACTGTATTTTTTTCATTGAACTGTTCAAAAATCAGGATGAGAAGTTTAATAATCTTCGCTTCAACAAAAAGTTTCTGCATCACTCCTTTTCTTGAATGACTTAAAATCTCCCTTAGGATCATATGCATCTCAACCGTCATATCAGGAGGAGTTTCTTTATGAAGGAATATGTAGTTATTTCTGATCATATTCTCCAATATTTCTGCACTTTCTTTATTGGATTCAGGTTCTATCAAATTAAAAATATACTGATAATTGATCTGTATTTGAAGGTATTTCAGCATTTCCTGATTTTCCGTCCAAAGCTCGGCTGTACTTTCCTGAGCAGAGTAATGAAGGATGTACTGGTTTTTTTTAAAGAGGAATTTTGTACCGCAATCATAGGCTTCCAGGTGAATGTTGGGACTTAATAAAAAAAGCAGGTTAAAACTTGCCTTGCTTTCAATCATATTCGATTTCGAAAACTTTTCAGGATAAAAATCCTCCTGCATTATAATTTTGATGTCTTCGGATCTGAACAAGACGTCCTTTTGAGATGGATTTCTCATACAACACATTTTACAGCCATGGTACAATTTGAAATAAAATACTTTCACAGGATAACAAAAAGTTTGGAAATGATAACTTAAGGTTAAGCAGGAGGAGTAATTTTGCGCAAAATTAAATTTAGAATAAATAAAAATAATATTCATTATGTTCGGAAATTTACATTTTACAATGCGGAAAATTGGAGCTGCTTTAGGGCTGCTTACCATCGCAGGTAGTTATACATATGCCCAGCAATGGGAAAATGTTGGAGGTGTGCAAACGGTTTCAGCTGGAGGAAGTAGTTTTAATAATTTAGTGGTAGATAATGCAGGAAATTATTATCTGTCTTATTATGATGTTACTGTTTCTAAAGGTTCAGTTCAGAAATTCAATGGAAATTTCTGGACATATGTAGGAGGAAGTGCAGGGATCACAACGAGCTATGCAACGTATAATTCATTATCAATGGATCCTGCAGCCAATACTATTTACTATACCAACCAGGGGAGTGGTTTAGAGGTACGCCAGTTCAACGGAACTACATGGACCTCACTTCCAAGCGTTACAGCATCTACAACCAATTATCAGGCTTCCGCAGTTTCTCCGTCCAATATTCTCTTTACTTATGGATCATATGACTCCGGAACAGTAAAAAGATATGTAAACGGTGCATGGGAACAGGTCGGAAATAGTGGATTCTCATCAGGTGCTGAATTTGCAGAAATGGTAATAGGTTCTAATAATACAGTCTATACCGCTAATGTTTCCGGTGGTTTAAGGGTATATCAGAACAGTGCTAATGCTTCTGCAACAGACAATTGGACGTTGGTAGGAGGAAGTATTGTAGATGCAGCGTCTTCTGGAGAAGCCTATTCTTCAGATATTGCAATAGATGCCAATAATAATTTATATGTGGCATATGTTTCAACAACGGCAATTGGTAAGAAACTTAACGTTAAAAAATTTGATGGAACTTCATGGACACAGGTAGGAAATGCCAATTTTTCCAATGGTAAAGTACAGCATATTGCTCTTGCTGTAACGGCTTCAGGAACGCCTTATGTCGTAGCCAGCCGATGGGAAGATGATAATTTCTTAAAGAATACTGTTTACAAACTGGATGTAGCCAATCAAAACTGGGTAACGTTTGGCAGTGATTTTATTTCTGATGGTGAAGCAAAATATAATGATTTAGCGGTTGACAATACCAATAATTTTCTTGTACTGGCCTATACGGACGGGTCTACAAAAGTGAAAAGGATTTCATTGGCAAATACTTTACAAACATGCAACAATACAGATCCGGGAAGCAATATAGGAGATACAGGATGTGTAACTTTTACGTACCAGGGACAGCCTGTAACCTATTCTACAGTAAGAGGATCTGACGGAAAAGTGTGGATGCAGCAGAACCTGGGAAGTTCACAGGTCGCCATTTCAATGGGAGATACGGCTTCCTTCGGAGATTTGTTCCAGTGGGGAAGATGGGATGATGGACATCAGCTGAGAACTTCTGCAACCACATCTGCAACATCGCCCAATTCTCCTGACGGATTAGCAGGAACGAATTCATACATTATAGGATCACCATCATGGTGGGGAACTTTAGCCACCGATAAATGGACAGCATCCAATGCTGGAGCGGTAACCAGTACTGTTGGAGCAGACCCATGTAAAACAGCAGGTTCGGGATGGAGAATGCCTTCGCAGGCAGAGTGGGCTGCATTGGTAAGTGCTGAAGGAATTGCAAATCCAGGAGCAGCATACAGTAGTCACCTGAAATTACCCGCAGGAGGATATCGTAGTTCTTCGGACGGTGGATTTACTTATGCAGGGCAAAGAGGGTATTTCTGGAGCTCAGATACATCAAACAGCGGCGGAAAATATCTTTATATAGGATCTACCATTGCGAATGCGAGTTCAGGAGCGCCTAGAGGACAAGGAGCGTCTGTAAGATGTATTAAAGATGTTACTGCCGGATTAGGAACATCAGATATTAAGCTCAACGTAACAGTCGGTGTTTATCCAAATCCTACCAACGGAATCCTGAATATTAAAGCAGATGCAGCGATAGAAAGTGTGAATGTAATTAATGTTGTAGGACAAAAAATTAAAGTTGAATTTTCCAATAACCATATTAATATACAAAGCTTATCTAACGGAATGTATATTATAGAAGTAAAGTTAAAGAACGGGCAGTCAATCTTTAAAAAGATTATTAAAAATTAGTGTCCATAGATAATTGATTGATGAACAAAAGACTTTATAAAAAGTCTTTTGTTTTTTCAGATAAAAAATAGTTCATTTTTTAGTTAAATACATTTCGTATGTATTGCAAAGGCTCATGATTGATTTCATGGGCCTTTTTCATCATATTGACCTCTTTTTGAGGTATGTAAAGAAGAGAAAGTACAATAATAAAAATTGCTGCATGAAATTAAATTAATATATTAGATAGTAGAAAAAAAAATACACAATGAAAAAACTTTACTTAGCTGTAATGCTGTTTGTTACAGTTCTTGTTTTTGGACAAATTAACTATACTGTTACCCCAAATCCTTTTGCTGAGACTAATCAGATTACCCTTACGATACCCGGAGATCAGATCGACGAATCGGCCTGGGGATTAACGAATAATGCCGTATATATCTGGTCCTGGTCGTTGGATACCAACTTTGGGAATAGTCAGGATTGTCCTACTAATGGAAGTTGGAATGATTCTAATGATGCCAACCGATTAACGTATAATGCTGTTGCAGATACCTATTCACTGACCTTTACTCCAACGGTATTTTATAACAGAACGGGAATCGGAAGATTGGGATTTTTATTAAAAGATAAATCGGGAAGCCATCAGACTTCAGATACCTTTATAAATGTAGGCATATTAAGTCTGAATCTCACGAATCCTTTACCGGGAAGTCTTACCACGGTTGCATCGGGAAATTCAGTTACTATTACAGCGACTACGAATGTAAATACAACCTTTCAGTTGAAAGCTAATGGCACGGTTGTAAACTCTACATCGGTTCCTTCTACCACATATTCTTATAATTACACCGTAACTGCAGATGCATCGATGGAGCTGATAGCAACAGATGCAAGTTCAAGCTCCAAGAATGCTGCTTTTATTCTGCAGCTGCCAAGAAATGTTGTTTCCGAAGCTATACCAGGCTGGATAAAACAGGGAATCAATTATAATCCGACAGACAATACCAAAGTAGGTTTAGCGTTATATGCTCCGTTTAAAAATTTCGTTCACGTAATCGGAAGTTTTAATAACTGGGCTGTGGACGATGCTTATTTAATGAAAAGAGATACGACGAATCCGGATTTATACTGGATTGAACTGAGTGGTCTTACTCCGTCGCAGCTGTATACTTTCCAGTACAGAACGAATGATCTTAAAAAAGTAGCAGATCCGTTCTCTCCTCAGATTTTATCTTCTTATGACGATCCTCAGATCTCTGCTGCTACTTATCCGAATTTGCCTGCTTTCCCTGCCGGACAGGGTTTTGAAGTTTCTATGTTTAAAACTGGACAGACGCCTTATAACTGGCAGACTACCAATTTCCAAAGGCCGGCAAAAGAAAATCTGGTCGTATATGAGCTGTTGCTGAGAGACTTTACGCAGGAAAAAAACTGGCAGTCTTTGATCAATAAAATATCGTATTTAAAGAATTTGAATATTAATGCGATTGAGCTTCTTCCGGTAATGGAATTTGAAGGAAACCTTTCGTGGGGATATAATACATCATTTCATTATGCTTTAGACAAAGCTTATGGAACTCCTGAAAAATTCAAAGAGTTTATAGATGTATGCCATCAAAACGGAATTGCTGTGATCTTAGATATTGCATTCAACCATGCAACAGGGCGTTCTCCATTGGTGAGATTATGGAATGTTGATCCGGACGGAGACGGTTATGGAGATGTAGCGGCTAATAATCCTTACTTTAACCAGGTTCCGAAACATTCTTACAATGTTTTCAATGATTTCAACCACACAAGCACAGCAACAAAATACTATGTTGAAAGAACTTTGCAGCAGTGGCTTTCGGAATACCATGTTGACGGTTTCCGCTGGGATCTTACCAAAGGTTTTACCCAAAGCTGTACTGAAAACGATGAAGCCTGTACCAATGCTTATCAGCAGGACAGAGTAGATATTATGAAATATTATGCAGACAGACAATGGGCTGCAGATCCTAATTCTTATATGATTTTCGAACACTTGGGAACTGATGCAGAAGAACAACAATGGGCTAATTACAGAATTGCTGAAGGAAAAGGAGTAATGCTCTGGAACAAACAGACCGATCCTTATAACCAGAATACAATGGGTTATAAAGAAAACAGCAATTATGACAGAATGAATCATACTCTTCACGGTTTCACCAATATGAGTGCAGTAGGGTATGGAGAAAGTCATGATGAAGAACGTTTAATGTTTAAAAACATTTCTTACGGTGCATTAAATGGCACTTATGATGTGAAAAATTTAAATACGGCACTTGACAGAATGAAAACCTTCGGGGCAACATTCTTTACCATTCCTGGGCCTAAAATGATCTGGCAGTTTGGAGAACTAGGATATGATTTCAGTATCAACAGATGTTCAGACGGTACCATCAACAGCGGGTGCAGAACAGATGAAAAACCTGTTGCTTTCTCTCTGGGATATGATACGAATGCTAACAGAAAAGCAGTGTATGATACTTGGGCAAAAATCATCAATATCAGAAATGCATATCCGGTATTCAAATCTAAAACGTACAGTATAGAATCAAACAATCTTACCAATGATCCGGATGGACTTATTACAAGAATTTACGTATATGATAGTTCAATTACGAGTGGTGTTAAAAATGTAGTGGTTCTGGCTAATTATGATACTTCGGCTAAGGCGGTCGTTCCTTATTTCCCTTACACAGGTCAGTGGCAGAATTTAATGGATAATACCGTTTCCACCATTGCATCTACCACAGCTCCGATTACTCTTCAGCCGGGAGAATTCAGGATCTTCGGGAATTATTCAGGAAGTTTATCGACTGTTGATGCTAATGCAGATCATAAATTATCATTACAGATTGCGGATAATCCAGTAAAAAATGGAATTGCAAAACTGATCTACCATAAAGTGAAAAACGGAGAGATTGTCATTTACGACATGAGCGGTAAGAAAATAGATTCTTTCAAGCTTAACAAGGAAAATGGGACCTATGAATTAAATGCGGGCTATCCGAAAGGAACTTATTTGGTACATTTAAATTCAGAAAATGGCACAGCCATCCAGAAGATGATGATTAAATAATAATTGAAGAGACTGCTTTTTAGCGGTCTCTTTTTTTATCCAGGTTATTGAATATCTTTTTATAATTAACCATGATCGTATTGAATAAAAGGATATAAAACACAACCGTTATCATGGAATTATCAGGCAGCACGATCTCTGAAAAATGGAAAGTAAGCATCTGCTTTACCATCTGAAGAATGGCAATCGGGAAATGCAGGATCCCTTTCCAGTTGTATACAAGCTGAGTAATGATAAAATATAAGAGAATGGCATTATTGAAAAGTCCATACAACAAGAGGAAACTCTTTTTCTCCCTTGTTTCTTTCACCCATTCAATAGGATTTTTTATGAAATTTTTGACTTCAGTCCCTGATTTTTCAAGTAAGTTGGGCGTGGAAGTGATGTCCGACAAAAGCCAGTAACCGTCAGACCTTATAAAAGGAATGATCTGTATAAAGCTGTATAGAGTAATAAAATACGCCAGATACAATGAAGTGGTATTTTGTGTAATCCAATAAAACCCATAAAAGATCAGCATACACCATAGCTGCATATAGATTCCGGCTAAATTGGTGATGATACGCTCTTGTTTATTGGCATGCCACACAGAAGAAATATTAGAATATAATACAGGAAATATAAAGTAAATTCCAAAACCAATTTCACCGTTTTTCCCTGTGAATTTTCTGCAGGCCGCAATATGCCCCAACTCATGCAAAAACATCGTTACTGTATAGAGCATTAAGATCCATACCGGAGAAATATTTTTTAAAGAAGATAAAGGAGTGTTGAAGGTCAGAAATATTCCCGTCAAAGATAGAACTGGAAAAAATATCCAGAATAACTTTTTATTGAACAGAAAACTGATGAAAGAAGCTATTTTGCCGGCAAGAAACGGGCTCAATAATTTTTTTTGAAACTTAATGAAACCTTTCGGTGCTTTTGTTTCTACAGATGAATTCTTAAAAATAGGAATATCGGTGAAAATAGTTTCGATGAAACCTGTAAATTCATTCTCAGTTAATGTACTGCTGAAATCCAGATTGAATTTCTCCAGCGCCTCAGTATAGTTTTGTTGTGCAGAAAGAATATCAATTAAACTCTTTGTGTCGGCATTTACTATAAAATGTGCTCCGGAAAGCTCTAATATCCATTTTCCGGTTTGATAAGGAGTGATAACATAATCATTTCTGATAAGAGACATTCTAGTTTTGTGTAAGGTTTAAAATCAGCGCTTCATTTTGGGTAATTCCGGCTATTGTTTCACTGAGCCATTGGCTGAGCTCTTCGAAATGATACTCCTCCGCTATGTCTTTTGCTGCAATAAAATGGTCTTTGCTATATCCTATAAGTTCTTCCGCAATTCCGGAAACATACAGTACTCTTTCCTCGAATCGGTCCAGGCCAGCTTCGTTGGAAAGATTGTTTTCTCGCATGAATTCTTCCACACGGGATCTCACATACGTCCATTGATTGTTTTGAATGTCTTTTTGAAGATCTTCCAAATCGTCATTCATCTGAATTCCCTTAAAAACTAAGGTAAAAATATCCTTTAACTTTTCAATATTATTTTTCGCTTCAAAGATGATATTCAGGGCAGTTATGGGAACATAAGCCAGTGTGTGTTTTCCAACAGCATATTCCTCGAAATCCTGTAAAGTAAAAACAGGTTGCTGTGCAGTATTATATTTCTCTTTTAATAAAGTTAAATAAAAATGCTGATTCTGCTTGTCGAGTTCATCCCAGAATTCAGGATGGTCTGGAAAGATCTGAGCTAATATTCTTATTGATTCCTGATGACTTTTTACAGCAAAAAAAGGCGTGTTTTCGCTAGTTTCGAACAGATGTTTGTAGTTGTTTTCTCCATCAATCATCTTATCCATTTCTAAGGTAAAATAACAAAAGTGTCCCACAAAACTCTTGAATTTTTGAAATAATTCTTCGTCATGAATGCGGAAATTATCTTTTAGAAAGTGCACTTGGTTTCTAAAAAAGTATAAAGAAGGTTTATGAATATCTGTCATAGCTTGGTGTTTAATAGTAAAAGTACCTGGGCTTTAACCCAGGTACTTTTTAATTCATCCTGAAGAGTGATTTTCTATACACCTCCACCTGTTCCAGGATCAACTGGTGGGGTTGTTGTTCCTCCACATGGAGGTTGTGGAGTACACGGATTAGGTGTACAACAGTAGAATGTAAATTCTTTACGCTCTTCTAGCTTCTCGATAGAGAATTTAGCTAGTTTTTCATTTAAATTGTTCATAATAAAAAAATTATAGGGTTAAAAAAATATTGTTATAAAGGTTTTGCAAGTACATTAAGCTTATCTCCGGTTCCTGCGCCCCAAATTACTTTGAAATTATCGCCTGTATTAGATGAGCAAATTCCAGCTCCTCTCAGAGTCACTGTGTAGGTACCTGCGGGGAGAACCAATTCAGAACATGGATTAAATTTAAAAGATCCGTTTATTAAAGTAGACGGCATGTTGGCAAAGGTGGTCCCATCACTCATATAAGTTTGTGTGGTATCGATTCCGCTAGTGGCTGGTGCAGTAGTAAACGTTAAAATAGCAACTATAGCTCTGGTTTTTCCATCAACAAGGTTGCCACCCGCTGTACTCTGTATATCTGCTGAAAGGGTAGAAGAAATATAGACTACTGATCTTTGCTGAAGTGTAAAAGAGGCACTCAATAGAGTTGCGGTAACCTGATAACCCGCCGGCGAAGAGGCTGTTACATTTTGTGAAGTTGGTGTCGTTATGGCATCTCCTCCGGGTTGCGTATAGGTCCCAAATGTTTCCAGTCCCTTTTTTACGCTAGTGTCTCCATTGCTGTCTACATACAACGGTGCTGTAGTATCTGTACTGAAAATAGTTGGATTATTCGTCATGTTAAGTCCGTCTATTCTGATCGTAGGAGATATTAACGGCACTCCCGTTGTCCCAATATTATCATCAATAACACTGGATTTTCCGCTTACATGAAGCTTTTCCATAGGTTGATCTGTCATAATCCCTACATTCTGCTGTGCGAAAATGTTTTGACTACATACTAGCAGGCCGGCTGCTAATACCATTTTGATATTATTTTTCACGGTTGAAATAAATTTGTGGTTGGATTATTACTGTATAGGAAACGCGACAATACTTATGGTGTCTGTACCGCCTCCGTATATAATTCTTAATGGGGTCTGGGTCGTGTTCGTTGCTGCAAATAAATTAACATCTAGCGTATAAGTTCCCGCCGGAAGCGATAAAGTATCATCAGATGCGGTATAAAAAGTTCCTGTTGCGTCAGTAGTGTTCACCGCATTATTATAGGCGCGTATAGATTCCCCAAAGTAAGCATTAGCTGCTGTAGAAATTCCTGCAGGAGCCGCTGAAAATCTAAATCTTGTACCCCAGGCTCTATTAGATCCGTCAGTTATCACGCCGCCGTCCGAAGCTTTTAAAAACTGAAAACTGGTGACCGTACTGAATTTAACAAGGCTTGGTGACGTAAGCGTAAAGTTAAATGAGCGTATGACAGCATTTGTTGTTGTGCTTGCAGAGGTTTGGTTGATTGTAACTGCCGGAAGAATATAATCTTTTTCGGTATTTGCGGTATTGATTGGGTCTATGATCACCAAAGGCTTAACAAGAGCACCGGACAAAACAAGATCTCCCTTATCACTTACAGAAACAGGGCGGAGTTTATCCGTTGTAGACTGGTTCGTATTATTCAATCCGTCAACCCTTATGGTTGGACGCACAATATTTACAGAGGTTCCGGTAATAGCAGTTGTAGAAGTAGTACCAGAAATTTGTAGTGCTTTTTGAGGAGCGGTTGTAGAAATTCCGACTTGAGCAATAACGGGAATATTAAAAATGAGGATACCTAAAATTAATATTTTTTTCATGATGTGTGTTTTAATAATTGGCTGGTGTAATACTTACCATCATCTTCTGACTAGTTTGTAGCGCGCTACCACCGTTCACTGCAATATTCATACTGCTATTCTGGGAATACCCGTATAATGTAAGGGTATAATTGCCCTTAGGAAGATAAAGGTCTTTTCTGGGCTCAATATAGTATTGTCCGTTCAATTGGGTATTTCCGTCGCTAATGGTGCTGTGGGAAATAATTACTTGTCCAAAAGCCGTATTGGTCGCCACCCCGGCAGGTGCAGCAGTAAGTTTGTAATAGCTTCCGAATAATCTTGCCTGTCCATCTACAAGTGTTGCTGAATTAACACTAGTATTAGTAATTCCTACTCTTGCCTCAACATGTACAATAGAAGGATAGTCCAGTGTAAATGTCTGGCTTGTCACAGCGCGCTCTGTACCTGCGGGAATCGCAGTATTAGGCAGAGATACGCTTGTGTAAAATTTGTTGGTCTGGGTGTTATCAGCGATTACCAGAGTCCCGTTAGCATCAGCAAAAACCCTTTTGGTAGATGAGGTACTTTCGTGTGCGGGATTATTGGTGCTGTTTAATCCATCAATTCTGATGACAGGTTGAGCTATGCCAGTGCCTGATCCGGATATTTGTAAAGCTTGTTGAGGAGCTGTTGTATTAATTCCTATTTGGGCACAGCAGCAAACGCTAATTTGTATGGCTATTGCAGCCATATTTAATTTTTTACTTGTCATTTGTAGTGTGTTTTTTTTGAGTTTTCACTAATTGTTTTGAAAGGAAAACGTTGCAAATATAAATTCTTTTTTTATGAAATATTTATTTTTTCATGAAAAAAAATAGAAATTCTATATATCTTTCTGTTATTCAGTGTGATAAATTTACATTTTGAATTGATTGATTATCAGTGTGTTTGGTTTTGTAGAATTGTATTAAAACTATTCATAAAGCAATATATGCCATATAATTAGCGATATAATTTTTTATAGTTAGGATGGAAGTTTATAAATTATGAATATGATATTAGAATATGTAATTTTAATTATTGTCTCTCAGTGAGAGAATTAAATCAATCAGAAAGCAAAATAAGTAGATTTTTTCAATCACTGAAATAATAAAACAGAATTTACAATAATTTAGCCTTGAAAATAGGCTCAATAAGAATTGCTGAGATATTTATTTGTATTTAATTAATAAAAGACTTTCAAGCTCAGGGCATAAAGGATTTTAATTTGAATTAATAATTCTTATCTTTGCACCCACAAAATTTTCACAATGTCTAAATCATTAATTCCAAAATTAGAAGCTATAAAACAAAGATATAATGAGGTGGCAGACCTTATTATACAGCCTGATATCATTTCGGACCAAAAAAAATATTCTTCTTTAAATAAAGAATATAGTGATTTGGGGAAAATTGTTAAAGTCTATGACCAGTACAAAGGAGCATTAGATAACATTCAGGAATCTGAGGAGATCATTGCTGATGGATCAGACAAAGATCTTGTAGACATGGCGAAGGAAGAAAAAATGGAAGCTCAGGCTAAACTTCCTGGTTTAGAAGAAGAGCTGAAAGTACTTTTAATTCCGAAAGATCCCACTGATGACAAAAACGTAATTGTGGAACTTCGGGCAGGAACCGGAGGTGATGAAGCTGCAATTTTTGTAGAAGATGTGTACAGGGCGTATGCCATGTATTTTAAAACCAAAGGATGGAAGCACGAAATCACAGATTCAAGTGAAGCATCTAAAGGATATAAAGAATTAATTATCAGAATTGAAGGAGATGGGGTGTACGGAATCATGAAATTTGAATCTGGCGTTCATAGGGTTCAAAGAGTTCCGGAAACAGAATCTCAAGGTAGAGTGCATACTTCTGCAATTACCGTTGCTGTTTTGCCTGAAGCTGAAGAAATAGATTTTGAATTAAATCCGGCAGATATTGAAATGCAAACTTCACGTTCCGGTGGAGCTGGAGGACAAAACGTAAACAAGGTTGAAACAAAAGTACAGTTAACGCATAAGCCTTCAGGAATGGTGGTAATCTGTCAGCAGGCACGTTCTCAGTTAGCAAACAGAGAATTGGCAATGGAAATGCTTCGTACTAAATTGTATGATATTGAAGTACAAAAAGCTGTGGGTGATATCGCTGCACAACGTAAATCAATGGTTTCTACAGGAGACCGTTCTGCAAAAATTAAAACATACAATTATCCTCAGGGAAGAGTGACAGACCATAGAATCAATAAGTCTATGTATAACCTGGATGCTTATATGAACGGCGATATCTCTGAAATGATCGATGCCGTAATTATGGCAGAGAATGCTGAAAAAATGAAGGGGGAAGAAGATAGTTACTAAGAAAATATCACATTATATAAAGCTCTTGATTACCAGGAGCTTTTTTTTGCTCCCAACTTCGGAGAAATATTTAAAAATTATTTAATACACTATGAGAATGTTTAAAACTGTTTTACTGGCAATGTTTATTTTGTGTGCACAAAATTTCAGAGCACAAACTCAAACAGTAAAGCCGGAAAAAGTATTTGGTCTTTATTTTAATGCTTTTGTAAAATATGATAATCTTGCGTTGGCTGAACTTAATAATTATGTAAGTCCGTTTTTAGGGAAAGAAAATACCTATAATATGGATCAAAACGAAGTATTTACAAAAGAAGTGGATCAGTTTACAACTAATTTTCTATCCAACTTCCCGGAAGAAGTAGCCGTTCAATCTCAAAACGAAGCAAAAGCATTCTTTACCACCATGCTGGGCAACTTTAAAAATGCTGCCTATTCCATAAAAAATATAAAAACAATACCGAATGAACATGCGGATAATCAGAATATCTCTGAAGTTTCTGTTGAGGTAACCTTTAAAGTGCCTTCAAAAATTGTAACACCAAAGTTTAATGATCCCAAAAAGATCAGTGCGGAAGAGCTGAAAAAATATCTGAAGACTACTACAAAACAGTTGGTAGATGCGGATAAAAAAATAACGGTAACCCAGATTTTTAAACTATATCAGAAAAAAGAGGGTGAAAATATCTATTATTGGAATGGAGGTCCTGAAGAACTGGTCTGGAAGTTGAACGAATTCTATTTTAAGAATTTTAATCCGGATAATAAATAAAGTCAGATTATATCAATGAAAGCTGTTATCTTTAGAAGCTTTTTACACAATAATTCAAAATATAAACAATGAAAAATTTCAAGTTCTTTTTATGGATCGTACTGGCATTAGTAGGCCAGAATCTTAGTGCCCAGACAGAAGTGAAAAAGCCTGCCGATGTGTTTGATATGTATTTCAATACTTTTGTGGCCAACGATAATGCAGCACTTGGCAGACTTAACGATTACCTGAGACCCACGGTAGAAGGAAAGAACGCTTACGAGATTGATTTTAAAGCAACTTCAGAAGAAATGCTGTCAGGAAGTGTCAGTCATTTTTTAGCATCATTTTCCCAAGCCGCGGCAGATAATTGCAAGACAGAAGCTTCGGAGTATTTCAAAGCATTGATGGATAATTTTAAAAATGGAACCCTTTCTGTTAAAAGCGCTACCTTAATTCAAAACGAATATGTTAAAGAGCAAAAAATTGCTGAAATAATATATTCCGTAAGCTTTAAAGTGCCTTCAAAACTACCAGATATGCCAGGAACAGACACCAAGAAGATAAAACCTGAGCAGCTTAAAAAATATTTGGTTGAAGCTACTAAAAAATTCAAAAATGCTGATAAAATAGTAACAACAGAACAGAAATTCGCGTTGTACCAGCTTAAAGAAACAGATAAAATTTACTATTGGAATGGCAGTCCTGACGAAATTGTTGCAGGATTAACCGATTTTTATTTTGAAAGCTTAGGTTCTAAATAATTCTTGAAAAATTTCGTCATAAAGATAAAAGTCCTGGCTGCCGGGACTTTTTTTATGTCATATACTTTACGTATTTTTGAGAAAATCGTTCGGTATGAATTTTAAACCTATCTTGTTAACGGCTGGAGTTCTATTTTCAGCGTCTTTTTATTCTCAAAAAATGAATTATCCTAAAGCATCAAAAGGAAACCAGACAGATACCTATTTCGGAACTGCTGTGGCAGACCCTTTCCGGGATTTAGAAAATGACTCTGAGCCTACAAAAAAGTGGGTAGACGAAGAAGTGGCTTTTAGCCAGAACTATCTTTCAAGAATCCCTTTCAGAGATCAGATTAAAAATCAGCTGAGAGAAATCTGGAACTATGAAAAAATTTCGGCACCTTCCAAAGAAGGAGATTATACCTACTATACAAAAAATGATGGTTTGCAGGCACAGGCTGTTTATTATAGGACAAATAATGCAACTAAAGCTACCGAAGTATTCTTAGACCCTAATAAATTTTCAGACAAAGGAACGACTTCGCTTTCTCAATTGTCATTTAATAAAAAAGGAAATCTTGCAGCATATTCCATTTCTGAAGGCGGAAGCGACTGGAACAAGATTATTATTCTTGATGCTGTTTCCAAAAAGCAGATCGACGAAACAATTGTTGATGTAAAGTTCAGCGGAATTTCCTGGCAGGGTGATGAAGGATTTTATTACTCAAGCTACGACAAGCCGAAAGAAGGAACAGTACTTTCCGGAATGACGGATAAACATAAGGTATTCTTTCATAAACTAGGAACGAAACAATCGGAAGATAAGTTGATTTTTGGGGGTGATAAAACACCAAGAAGATATCTTAGTGCAGGAGTGTCGGAAGATCAGAGATATCTCATTATTTCTGCAGCCAATGCAACCAACGGAAATGAATTATATATCAAAGACTTAAAAAAAGGTGGTGATTTTGTTCAAATTAACACAGGATTTGACATCAATGCCAATATCGTTGATACCCAGGGCGATGATCTTTTTATTTTTACCGATAAAGATGCTCCGAATATGCGTCTGGTAAAAACAAACATTAAAACCCCTTCTCCAGACACCTGGAAAGATGTGATACCACAAACTGACAATGTATTGGGGATTTCTACCGGAGGCGGATATTTCTTTGCAACATATATGGTCGACGCTATTGATCAGGTAAAGCAGTTTGATAAAACCGGAAAACTGATCAGAGAAATTTCTCTTCCCGGAAAAGGAAATATTTCAGGTTTTGATGGAAAAGAGAAGGAAAAAGAGCTTTACTTTTCTTTCAGTAACTACATTACGCCGGGAACAACCTATAAATTTAATATAGATTCTGGAAAATCGGACGTGTATCAAAAGCCTAAGGTGAAATTTAATCCGGATGATTATGTTTCTGAGCAAGTATTCTATACTTCAAAAGATGGAACAAAAGTTCCGATGATGATCAACTATAAAAAAGGAATAAAGCTAGACGGAAAAAATCCTACTATTTTATATTCTTACGGAGGTTTCAACATCAGTTTACAACCTGCTTTTTCAGTAGTCAATGCGGTCTGGATGGAAAATGGAGGGGTGTATGCTGTTCCCAATATCCGTGGCGGTGGTGAGTACGGTAAGAAATGGCATGACGCCGGAACAAAGATGCAGAAGAAAAATGTTTTTGAAGACTTTATTGCTGCAGGAGAATATTTGCAAAGCAAAGGCTATACTTCAAAAGAATACATGGCACTTTCAGGAAGATCAAATGGAGGATTGCTGGTAGGTGCTACCATGACCATGCGTCCTGATCTGGCTAAAGTTGCTTTTCCGGGAGTAGGTGTTCTGGATATGCTGAGATATAATAAATTCACAGCAGGTGCGGGCTGGGCCTATGACTATGGAACGGCAGAAGACAGCAAAGAGATGTTTGAATATTTAAAATCATACTCTCCGGTACATAATGTAAAATCTGGAAGCTGCTATCCCTCAACGATGATCATCACCAGTGATCATGATGACAGAGTAGTTCCTGCCCATTCATTCAAATTTGGGGCAGAATTGCAGGAAAAACAGAATTGTAAGAATCCGATTTTATTAAGAATTGAGAAAAATGCAGGGCACGGTGCCGGACGATCTACAGAACAGGTTATCGGTGAAAATGCAGACCTTATTTCATTCGCATTATATGAAATGGGAATAAAGAAATAACAGATCATATATCTTAATTAAAGGCCGGGTAAATGCCCGGCCTTTAATTTTTATAAGTACCAGAAATACTGGGTGGTAAGTGTAAAAATAGTTTGGCGAAATACTCTTAAATACCAATGCTTTCATAGCAAGCTTATCCTTTGAAATCTGATTTCTCGCATCCGCTTAACATAAGTTTCATGTTTCGTTCAAAAAAATTAACTTTACGGAGATAAAATTATTGGAATGCGAAAGACAATTTCTGTGAAAAAGCTGGACTTCAATGTGGAACCCAAAAACGGAGAAATCTATAGTTTTGAAAAAGACGGACTGGAATTAAAGTCATCTTATACCCATAAAGACGTTACAAATGAATCTTTAACACAGACTTCCCCAGGAATTGCTCCTTACCTTAGAGGACCTTATTCAACGATGTACGTTCAGAAACCATGGACTGTGCGCCAGTATGCGGGATTTTCTACCGCAGAAGAATCTAATGCTTTTTACAGAAGAAACCTGGCTGCAGGACAAAAAGGTCTTTCCGTAGCGTTTGACCTGGCAACCCACAGAGGATATGATTCCGATCACGCAAGAGTGGTGGGAGATGTAGGAAAAGCAGGGGTAGCCATAGATTCCGTTGAAGATATGAAGATCTTATTCAATGAAATTCCATTAGATCAGATCTCCGTTTCCATGACGATGAATGGTGCAGTACTGCCAATTCTTTCTTTCTATATTGTCGCAGCTGAAGAGCAGGGGGTAAAGCAGGAACTTCTTTCAGGAACCATTCAGAATGACATCTTGAAAGAATTTATGGTAAGAAATACTTACATTTATCCGCCGGCACCTTCCATGAAAATCATTGCCGATATTTTTGAGTATACCTCTCAGAATATTCCGAAGTTCAACTCGATTTCTATTTCAGGATATCATATGCAGGAAGCAGGGGCCACTCCGGTTCTGGAAATGGCTTACACACTGGCAGATGGTCTTGAATATGTAAGAACAGGAATTAAAGCAGGCATGAATGTAGATGATTTTGCACCCAGACTATCATTCTTTTGGGCAATCGGGATGAATCACTTCATGGAAATTGCTAAAATGAGAGCTGCAAGGTATATCTGGACCAATCTTTTAAAGCAGTTCAATCCCCAAAATCCAAAATCGCTAGCCCTTAGAACGCATTCCCAGACTTCTGGTTGGTCACTGACTGAACAGGAACCTTTTAATAATATTACAAGAACGGCTATTGAAGCGCTGTCTTCTGCATTAGGCGGAACACAGTCGCTACATACCAATGCATTGGATGAAGCCATTGCTTTACCTACTGATTATTCAGCTAAAATTGCAAGAAATACCCAGATCATATTACAGCAGGAAAGCGGAATCTGCGATGTTGTAGACCCGATGGGGGGAAGTAATCTTGTGGAAAGCCTTACCCAGCAGATGATCGAGGAAGCAATGAAGTACATCGATGAGGTAGAGCAGGAAGGAGGAATGACAAAAGCGATTGAAGCAGGAATTCCGAAAATGAGAATTGAAGAAGCGGCGGCCAAAAAACAGGCTAAGATCGATAGTGGTGAAGAATTTATCATTGGAGTTAATTCTTTCAGATCTGCATTAAAGCAGGATGCCATTGAAATTTTAGATATCGACAATACGGAAGTGCGCAGGAAGCAGCTTGAAAGGTTAGCTACCATAAAAGCAGCAAGAGATAATGAAGCAGTTGCCCAGATCTTAAATGAAATAAGAGAAAGTGCCAAAACAGGAAACGGAAACCTTCTGGCTTTATGTATTGAAGCAGCACGCAGAAGAGTGACGTTAGGAGAAATGAGCGATGCAATGGAAGAAACCTTTGGAAGATACAAAGCCAATATCAGAACAATTTCAGGAGTATACGCTATGAATGCCGGCAAAAATGAATATTTTGAAAAAGCCCTTCATTTAACTCAAAAATTTGAAGAGCAGGAAGGCCGCAGACCAAGACTGATGGTCGCTAAAATGGGCCAGGATGGGCACGACAGAGGCGCGAAAGTAGTAGCGACCGCATTTGCCGATATGGGATTCGATGTGGACGTAGCCCCATTGTTTCAGACTCCGGAAGAAGTAGCCAAACAGGCTGTTGAAAATGATATTCATATTTTAGGAGTATCCTCTCTGGCTGCAGGACATAAAACACTCGTTCCACAAGTAGTGGAAGAATTGAAAAAATTGGGAGCTGAAGATATTACCATAGTAGTGGGGGGGGTTATCCCACAGCAGGATTATGAGTTTCTTTACGCCAATGGAGCAGATTTCATCTTCGGACCTGGTACAAACCTTCCAAAATGTGCCGTTGATATCTTAAACAGATTTTTGGAAGATTAACTTTCCAGATCAATACAAAATATCTATTTTTATGCTTAGACAATAGCAAATGAATAGTAAAAAATTAATAAAGCCTACAATGAGGAAGATAATCCTCTGTGTAGGCTTTTTTTGTATCGCTGTGTTTTTTTTGGCCTCTTTAAAGAATAATAAAACAGAACAAAAATCTCCGGTTCCGGCAGATTCCATTTTAATTAAGAAGCATTTGGCTGCGCTTACCAAAACACCTCAATTCCGGAATTATAAAAATATTGACCAGTTGAATGCTGTAGCGGCTTATATTCATCAGAATATGAATGTCTATAGTGATAGTACCCGTGAACAAACCTATTCTGTTGATGGGAAGATCTATAAAAATATAATAGGGTCTTTTGGGACAGAACATAAAAAAAGAATCATTATAGGGGCTCATTACGATGTCTGTGGAGAACAGGAAGGTGCCGATGATAATGCAACGGGAGTTACCGCACTGTTAGAGTTAGCTAGAATGTTGAAAGGACAAAAACTGAATTATAGAATAGATTTAGTCGCGTATACTTTAGAAGAACCTCCTTATTTCAGAACGGAAAACATGGGAAGCTATATCCATGCAAAATATTTAAAAGATAACAATATCAAGGTGTATGGAATGGCCAGCGTAGAAATGATCGGTTATTTTAAAGACAATAAAGATTCTCAGGACTATCCTCTCGGTATTCTTTCGTGGGTTTACGGCAATAAAGGAGATTATATTACGCTGGTTAAAAAATTCGGGGCAGGAAAGTTTGTAAAAGCTTTCAGTGAAAATTTTAAAGAATCCAATCAGATCAAGACAGAAACATTTACAGCGCCAAAATTTTTAAAAGGAATAGATTTCTCAGACCACTTAAACTATTGGAATTTCGGATACTCAGCTATGATGATTACGGACACTTCGTTTTTCAGAAATAAAAATTACCATGAACCCACAGATACCCTGGAAACCCTTGATCTGAAAAGAATGGCTCATGTGATTGACGGAGTTTTCATGAGTCTGATCAACTTGAAATAAATACAATAAAAAAGGCTGTCATCATTGACAGCCTTTACTTATATTTTCCACGAGCGGATCAGCCAGCGGTAAATCAGTTCTTTCACAAAGAAGTACACCAGAATAGGGATGATAATCACCAATATCCAGAGATAAGGATTAATATAAGGCGAAAGCAAATCATTTGAAATGCTCGATTTGGCAGCAAAATACTGTCCTCCGGCAATTAATAGCAAACTTAAGACTAAAACGATAGTCAGATGAATACTGAACCGTCTGCTGATATCATTAACCATCTTTTTGGGAGAATATCCCAAACTGTTTTTAATAGAAACCTCTTCCTGCTTCTCTAAAAACTGGATTTTAATAAAGCTTACAATGATATAAAGACATAAAGCAAATATGAAGACCCCAAGGATAGCAATAGCCTGCAAAACAAGGAAAAGCTTAGACTTTATCTTGGCAGAGCGAAGGCTTTCCTGGTTGGATTCATAGCCGTTATCCTTCATTGCAGCGATCAAACCCTCGTCACCGGAATCTTTTACTTGAACCAAAACCCGGTTGTAGATCTTCGGCTGGCTGGCAAGACTGGGTTTTGTAGCCAGATTCAATGAATCCAGAAACTTTTTAGGAATCAGTACCGAATGAATCCGGTCCGAAAGTCCAACCATCTTTCCGATGTAGGTTTTGTTTTCTTTATTGACAGTAATATTGATATTAACTTCAATTTTCTTTGCAAAATCTTCTGAGATCTGTGGTAATCCCTGATTTAAAGCAAAACCATAATTATATAAATTGAGATATTCCCTGGAAATGATGATCGGAATCTCATTACCCTTTACCTGAAACTCTTTCTCCGTCAAAGGAACATCAATACCACTAATGTCGACTCCTTCAAAATAAAGATCAGTATAAAACGGAATAAAATCCCCGCCATTGGCAGAAGCTTTAAATTCATTAGCCGAAAATGGATACACATTTTTTACTTCCGGCCATGTTTTCAGTTTAGCAATGTCATTCTCGTTAAATCCAAGAAGTTCCCTCCTCCCGATATTATCAGGAGTTAATTTCTTGCTGAACGTCAGCCAATAATTGCTGTCACCGCTTTTACTTCCGAAAAGTCTGTTGGCATTCTCATACAGCTGCAGACACGAAAGCACAAGGATGAAGGCAATAAAAAGCCCTGCGTACAGAATGATTGAATTAAATATTTTCTTCATAAGCTTTAAAGATGAAGAATTTTATAATCATGTTCAAAAGGAAACTCATTAAGCTCAAAAAACAGGACAGAACTTCCACTGCTCTGCGATACTTCGTTAATCAGGGAAAAAGCTATCTTCTTATTTTCCAGATCAAGATGGCTGAAACACTCATCATAGATCAGAAAATTTGTCGGATTGATCAGACTTCTTACAATAGCACTTCTCTGCCGTTCCCCGTAAGAGCAGTTCTCTGCTTTTTTGTTTAAAAGGTCTTCAATCCCTAACCTTGAAGCATATTCTTCCATAACAGGAATAAATGGTTTCCGGTCCTTATTAAAAACGCGGAGAAGAATATTTTCCGAGATGCTGAGATCTTTAATCAGCCTTACATCCTGAAATAGCAGGCTTACCCCTTGCTTCCTGTTGTCTACAATTTCTTCAAGATGTAGTTTTTGTACCGGCTGCTGGCCATATTTGATGCTGCCTTCATACTGAAAATGCATTCCCAGCATTGCGGTGGCAAGTGTAGATTTTCCACTCCCGGAAGGCGCGATGATAAGGCGTTTGTCTCCTTTGCTGAAGACAATATCCCTATTCCATATTTCGGACTGCGTTATATTCTTGGGAGTGAAATATCGGGGCGAAATATTTTCTAATACAATATTATCCATTCATTATTAAGTAATACAATGCATTCTCATCTTTCTTATCCAAAGTAAATACCGTTTTGGAAACCAGGTTTCCGTTGTCTTCTTTAGACTCGTTGACAGCATCTATAATATTAACATCCACATTTTTCTTTGAGTTGTATTCCTTTCCGTCAGACCATGAATAAGAGGTAATCCCGGATTTTTCCCCAAGTTTTGCATTTTTTCCTGCTTTCTTATTTTGGAATTGGTAAATCACAGCATTATCATCAGAGAAAAGAACCTGATTGTCAGAAATCATATATTTTTTACCCTCAGAAAGAGGACCCTGAAGCAAACTAGTAAGAACATCTTTCTTTTTAGGATTAAAACCTAAAACAACCGCTTTATTTGATGGGTAATAATTCGCAGAATCCGTAGGTGATTTAAACTCTGCAAAAGCATAATCTCCTGTAAAAGTTGTGGTAATGTCCTCAAGAGTCTTGTTGGCTGAAGATAAATAATGATTGATCGTAGCTTCAAATCCAGCCTCTTTCACAAGATATCTCATAAAATCTAAACTGAAAAATCCGATAGTGAAAGATTTTGCATTATCTAATTCTACATTTTTTACCAGATCATAATTGATTTTATTTTTGTCATAATACTTGCCTACGATCTTCTTCATGTCGCTGTTGAAGAACGTTTTAGTATCCATTTCAGATTTACCTTTATCAAAATTAAAATCAAAACCGATTCCAGAATCCTTGATTAATTTGTTCACAGCAAGTGTTTCGATATATCCTTTAGAAACATAGCTCGCAACCGCTGCAAGATTAATCCATCCACTGATGTCTTTATCACTAACCAAAGACTGGTTTACCTGCTCCTTAATAACAGAACTTGAAGTTCCTTTTCTCGACCAGAAATCGGTGAAGTACTTTTCATTAAGTTTAGAAGAAGTATCAATCCCCGGCGTATTCATATAATTGTAGCCGCTGTACGGATTGTATGATTTATCGCTGGAAACGATAGCCATATCTCCTTTTATGCTTCCTGTTATCTTGCCGTCTACATAGATGTAATCTTTTTTGTCGATCGTTACCTTCGTTTTGGTAAGGTCAGACATAGACTTCTGGAACTTAGCTTTATCACTGATCCAGAAAAAAGCTTTCGGATCCGGATCAGAAGTTGATTTCCCCTGATCTACGATGAAGTAAAGAGGTTTATCTACATTAATACCCGATTCCTTTGGTTTGCTAACCAGCTGAAGGAAAAATTTCTCATCCTCCTTTAAATCTTTTTTTTCCTTTAGAATTTTATCAACAGGAATTTTATCAGAGATGGTCTTGAGGTTTACTCTCGACAGTCCAAGAGTGGTGTCGGTAGTGTAATTCAAGACATCATCATTCTTGTTGGATTTGCATGAAAAGAGAATCGCGACCGCGAATACGTAAAATAACGTTCTCATTAAAGTGTTTTTCATAATTTTTAGTATAAGAAAACAAATATACTATTTTGTACACCCGATGGAGATTTATTTATCAGTAAAACGTAAAAAAAACAAATTAAAACTTTGATATTCAGAAATTTTAATATATTTGCACCACAAAATCAAGTTTAACCCTTAAAAAACAACGAAGCAATGTTCAAATTAGATCATAATTCTCCTTTCGGTTTGCCACTTATGGTGGTGAGGCTTCGTGGTTTGGTACACTCTTAGAACAACAGTATAATGAAATATCAAAACCCGAAGTCGTAAGATTTCGGGTTTTTTATTGCGCAATACTTAAAAACTACAGTTTTCCCGGAATCATTTTATAACAAATTCAGGAGCTATTTCCCGCTTTCCGTTAGTACTCCTCGCTCGCCTTTCAGGCTCGCTGCGGGGTAACCACTGCAATCGGGGCTAGAAACTCCACCTGCCTATTTTCAGAAATTAAAACTGAATAGAAGCAAAAATTTCAACTATAATTTTAGTTGGAACAAGGCTGATGCTTAAACATTCGGTATCCGATATCTAATGTCTACAATCTGACATCTGATATCTGGTATCTTGAATCTAGCTATAATCATCAGCCTTCTTATCTCTAAATATAAAACAATGGGAAATTTAAAAATTAAAGGAAAAGATATATTAAAATTAGGATATCCAAATAATCAAAGTGTCAACATCGCTTTAGAAGTCATGAAAAGAAACTTTGCGACTAAAAATATTCACCATGTAAAATCCCTTTTAAAGGAAATTCTGATTCATCCGGAGGATTTTGAAAAAGATCTAACCTTCGGACAGATTGCAGAAGCCCTGCTTTCATCCAAGAAAACAGAAAAAAGAATGCTGAATACCAACCGTACCTCTTTTCAGATCTTCGGAAATAATATTTCAGATGAAGCAAAAAATCAGTTGTATACTGCCTTGAAGCTTCCTATTTCTACACAGGGAGCATTGATGCCTGATGCACACAGTGGGTATGGCCTTCCGATCGGTGGAGTTCTCGCAGTAGAAAATGCAGTGATTCCTTACGGAGTCGGAATGGACATTGGCTGCAGAATGAGCCTCAGTATTTTGGATACGCCAGTTTCATATCTGGACGGTGCAAAAGATAAATATGAAAAAGCACTGGCCGAGCACACCAAATTCGGGATGTACGAAACCCATAAATCTCATGTCGATCATGAAATTTTTGACAGAGATACCTTCGATATGATTCCGATTTTGAGACGGTTAAAAGGCAAAGCCATTAAACAGATGGGAAGCTCCGGCGGTGGAAACCACTTTGTAGAATTCGGGGAAGTGGAGATTACAGAAGAAGATGTCCAGATCGGACTTCCAAAAGGGAAGTATCTTGGAATTCTTTCTCACAGCGGTTCCCGTGGATTAGGAGCAGAAATCGCACAGTATTACTCCAGGGTAGCTGTAGACCAATGTCCGTTGCCGAAAGAAGCACAGAACTTCGCATGGCTGGACCTGAACACCCATCTTGGATTAGAATACTGGACGGCAATGAATCTGGCCGGAGACTATGCTTCCGCCTGTCATGACGATATTCACCGGAGATTGGTGAAAGCGGTTGGAGGCAGAGTGAAAGCAAGAATTGAAAACCATCACAATTTCGCATGGAAGGAAATCCACAACGGAAAAGAAGTGATTGTCCACCGAAAAGGGGCAACTCCAGCCAATGAAAATGAGCTAGGAATGATTCCCGGATCAATGACCGCAAAAGGATTTATTGTTCGCGGAAAAGGAAATCCAGATTCACTGAATTCAGCTTCACATGGCGCGGGAAGAGCTTATTCAAGAGGAGAATGCAGAAACCTGTTCACGCAAAACGACATTAAAAAAGAATTGAAACTTAAAAATGTCATTTTGATGGGCGGAAATACCGAAGAAGCACCAATGGCATATAAAGACATCAATGAAGTCATGAGTGCACAAAGTGAACTGGTAGATATCCTCGGAACTTTTCAGCCAAGAATTGTGAGAATGGATAAGTAAAATGGTTGATGGTTTTTAGTTGATGGTTGTTAGTTGATGGTTGTTAGAGTTTTAAGCACCATCAGCTTACGCTTACCTAAACCAATATAATAATAAGTTGACTGTTTATGGTTGTCAGTAGAAGCTACAGACAACTATAAACCATCAACCATCAATGATTAACAAAAACAAAAATAATGGGAGCAACCCACAATATAAAAAGATACGGAGAAGTCTGGCCGGAATTCAGAATCCGATACGGACTTGAAATTTTAGAAAAATTAAAAAAGACAGTCATCTTATCCGGAGGGTGGGCGTGGCATTGTATGTCTGAAGCAGGACACACAGAGTACAAACACGCACACGACCATAAGGATATAGATATTTTTGTAAAAAAAGAAAACGTTGCAGAAGTCCTTATAACACTTCATCAGGAAGGGTTTCAGAAAGTCTGGACACGATATGATCATCTGCCAAGCGAAGAAAATTTCCGTAGGTATGAAAAAATCGTTGAGCTGGAAGCTGGCAAGAGTCACAGGATTACCATCGATTTCTTCGAAAGAAATGATCTTGAAACCATTCAAGCAAATGGTTTTACTGTTGTGAAGCCTGAACTTTTACTTTCATTTTACAGAAATATTCATTCCAGTGATAAATGCTGGGCGGTAATGGCTGCAAAAGATTTATTAGAAAAAGGAATTGATCCGGTGGGACATTCCAGATTAAGCGAAATACCTAGGTAACAATGGAAAAAATCATACAAATAACCTCAGGAAGAGGACCTTTAGAATGCCAATGGGTAGTTGCCAAGGTATTGAAGGCTTTCCTTGATGAGGCGAAACAAAATACGATAGACTACGAAATTATTCATCGAGAAAATGGGGACGAAAACCTCACCTTAAAATCTGCAACCCTTCTTTTAAAAGGGAAAAATATTCCAGAATTCCTTACCAGCTGGTTGGGAAGTATCTGCTGGACAGGTAAAAGTACCTTCAGAAAACTTCATAAAAGAAGCAACTGGTTCATCGGTATTTTTGAAATTGAAGATGTTGAAAAAATACATTTCCATGAAAAAGATATCCAGTTTCAAACTACAAGAAGCCAAGGAAGCGGAGGCCAGAATGTCAATAAAGTGAATACAGCCGTTCGGGCCACTCATATTCCGACAGGAGAGAGTGTTTTTGCACAGGACTCCCGCTCGCAGCTTGACAATAAAAAATTAGCAGTTGCACGGCTCCATGAAAAAGTGACGGGATTGTACATCCGGCAGCTGGAAAAAAGAATGCAGGAAACCTGGAACAATCATCTGCAAGTGCAGAGAGGAAACCCGGTCCGGACATTTTCAGGAACAGATTTTAAGAAAAATTTTCAGGAAAAGTCTTTCAAGAAACAAAGAAACATGTTAAAAAGCGAACTCAAAAACTACAAAAATGACCTTAACTAAAAATAAATATTATTTTGAGGCACTGGACAATTATCCATATAGTCTTCCGGATTGCCTGGAAGCACTGAACTATGCCTTGTCCTACGACCCTGAAGATGCGGACAGCCTTTGCCTGATGGGAAGAATATACAGCGAAATGCTGATTGATTACGAAAAAGCAAAGCTTTATTTCGAAGAGGCGATGCAGTATGATGTAACCAATCTCAATACACCACAGTATTATATCAGATGTCTCTTAGATAATGAAGACCTGGAAGAAGCAGAGAAATTGATTGAATACGCTTTAAAAATCAAAGGGATCGATAAATGCAGAATATTAATACTTAAAGCTTTACTTTTCGAGATCAGGCTTGAATATAAAACAGCGCTGGAGCAACTTAAAGAAGCAAAAAAATACAGCTATGCGCAAAGTATGCTTGATTTTTTAAATGGGAAGGTGAAATTTATAAAGGCAAAATCCCCTAAAAAGGTAAAAGAAAAGTCCAAAAAGAAGACTAAGTAATGCTTTAGTTTAAGTAAAAGAGACCATTTTGGTCTCTTTTTTTGTAGTTTTAATAGATGGAACTGCATTTTGAACGCAAGCAGCTTCGGCTGAAAGAAACATTCTCCATCGCTTACGGAAACTATGATAAGCGGGAAGCTTTGCTCGTAGCATTATCCCATCAAGGATGTAAAGGATATGGAGAATGTGTGGCAATAGATTATTATCAAATTGATCTTCAGGTTTTTGTTTCAACCTTGAAAAAGATAAGATCATCAATTGAAACGCAACAAATAATCCATCCTAAAGAATTTTTCAGATTTTTATCCAATCTACACCTTCACCCTTTTTTACAGTCTGCACTGGATTGTGCCTTTTGGGATCTGTTTGGTAAACTGGAAAATAAAAGTTGTATTGAATTAAATAATCTCCCCTTTGATCACCTGGCTGAAAGTTCCATTACCATTTCCATAGGTTCTATTGATGAGCAGATCAGAAAAATTGAAAAAAGCAGCTGGAACCGTTTTAAAGTGAAATGCAAAGGATTAAATATGAATGATATCGAAAAGCTTTTACCATTACAGAAAAAAATAGCTTTAGATTCCAATGCGAGCTTCACGGTTGATGATTGTCTCAAGCTTCAGGAATATACTCATGCTAATCAATTTTCTTATCTTGAACAGCCTATGCCTGTTGGTCACTATCAAATGCTGAAAAAAGACAGCTTTGCCAATTGGATGGCAGATGAGGATTGTCAGAATATAAACTCTCTGGAAGCATTAATTCCTTATTACAAAAGCATTAATATTAAACTCATGAAGTGCGGAGGATTGACCCCTGCTCTGGAAATGATAAAGAAAGGAAGAGAATTGGGCTATAAGATAATGATCGGCTGCATGACAGAATCTACAGTCGGTATTTCAGCGGCATGTATCTTAGCTGGATTGGCAGACTATTCAGATCTTGACGGTGCTGAACTTATTGCCAATGATTATGCCAGAGGAAACTTCGTAGACAAGGGAAAAATAATGTTATCAGACAAACCCGGGTTGGGGATAGAAATAAAATAAGCTCTCATAAGAAAGCTTATTTTATATTTGATCAACGAAGTCCTTATTGCTGATTTTCAGTTTTAAAAATCAGCATTGTAAATGATTTTAATCTATATTTTCTGAAGGAGTGAGTTTGCTACTTTTTTACAGAAACAATATAATCATATACCCACTGGTGCTGTTCATCCGTTAATTTAGCTTTTGGAGCCATAGCGTTCATGATGCCTACCCATTGTACAGAGGTATGTGAGGTAGGATCAGGTAATTTATGACATCTTCCGCAAGAGTTTTCAAAAATTGTTTTTCCTTGTGCGATCTGTTCTGCTGTCGATTGTGCAGCACTGACAGGAGCCGTTGTCGCTGATGTTTTTGGCGTACAAGAAGCTAGCAAAATACCAGTGAACGTTGCTATAGCAATTATTTTTTTCATGTTTCTTTCTTTGATTGATAACAAATGTAGCAAAATCCCCTTCTGGTTGATAAAATTCAATCTAGTTTTAATTTAGAAGAAATAAAATTAACGGTGGGTGGTGTGGGATTATGAAGGTTAATTTCCTATTTTTGAACTCATGAAATTTTCTACAGAAGAACTAATAGAAGGAATACGGTCAGGAAACAAACGCCTGACCGCAAAAGCTATTACCTTAGTGGAAAGTAAAAAAGCGGAGCATAGGCTGCAGGCAGAGGAATTATTAAAACAAATAATGCCTTTCACCGGAAATTCAATTCGAGTGGGAATCACAGGAGTACCTGGAGCAGGTAAATCTACTTTTATAGAAAATTTCGGACGGCTGGCTATTGCTAATGGGAAAAAAGTGGCTGTTCTGGCTATTGATCCAAGTTCCTCAATCAATAAAGGAAGTATTTTAGGGGATAAAACCAGGATGGAAGAACTTGCAAAAGAAGAAAATGCATTCATCCGTCCTTCCCCAAGTTCAGGTTTTCTGGGGGGAGTTGCCAATACGACTTTTGAAACCATGATGATCTGCGAGGCTGCCGGCTATGATTATATTCTTATTGAAACCGTAGGAGTAGGCCAGTCGGAAGTTCTGGTAGCGGATATTACCGACGTATTTTTATTTCTTAAAATTATCGGCGGCGGAGATGAACTTCAGGGCATCAAGCGTGGGATTATGGAAATGGTAGATCTCATTTTCATTAATAAAGTGGAACAGGATAATTTGCAAAAAGCAAAAAATACAAGATTAGAACTGAAAAGAGCACTTGATTTTATTCCTCCTAAAGAAAAAGACTGGAAAATTCCGGTATTATTGGGTTCAGCACTGCATAATGAAGGATTAGCTGAGGTGTATACCAAAATTGATGAATTCATTGCTTTGAAAAAAAGTGCAGGGCGCTTTAGCGAGATCAGAACCCATCAGGCAGAAAAGCGTTTTGAATACTGGGTCCAGGAATATATTCTGGCGATGATGAAAAAAAGTGATGCTGTGGAAGAAGCATATATCAGCCATAAAAAAAATGCTTCGGAAATGGTTTCTAGTCCAAGTACCGAAGCAAAATTATTTGTAGAAAAATTCTTAGCGAAAGAAAAACGTTAAGGTTTACTTTTTTTCTTCATTTTTAGAAACGTAGCCGTCATACGTTATAGGCTGGCGATCATTGCTTCTCATGGATACAAAAGCTTTCCCGTTTTTATAAACCTCAATGATCATTTCATCTACATTGCTCACGTCATTAGGTTTAATTCTTACCACCCAATTCCCTTTTTTATTTTGTGTTTTTGTAATTCCAAAATCTTTTGAGGTAAAACGGTAACTTGTTTTATCGTTTCCACCGCCAAATGTTGAAGCTGTAAAAAGTCTTCCAAAATAAGGAAGAACGACCTCTACCACATTATTTCTCAGTTCAACGGTGTAATTTCCGTTCAAATCTAAGATTCGGGAAGCAGGAGCATTTGGTATCGAGTTCATCACATTGATGACATCATAGTTCGTAGGGTTTGCTCGCTGTGCATAGAAGGTAAAATCCTGAGAATTCACCATGGCATCTACTGTTTTTGGATCGGATGAGCCCTGCGAAGCACAACTCTGGAAAAAAAATAAAAATCCAAAAATAAATATAAGTGATATATACTTTTTCATAATCGTAATAATTGTTAAATTTAAACAAGCAAAATACATGCAAATATATTCCTTCTAAAATTTTTTGGAATAAAAATTGTTAATGTTGAACTATTAATACACGAACTATGAAATTAACACATCTACTTGGAATGGGAGCAATGGCTGTATCAGTTGCAGCTTGTACAACAAACCCAATTACAGGAAGGTCTTCGCTGCAGTTGGCAAATAACTCAGAAATTTTGACAATGTCTTCTCAGGAATATAAAACAACCTTATCTAAAGGTAAAGTAATTACCGGGACATCAGACGCAAAAAGGGTAGCCAATGTAGGAACCAGAATAAAGGGTGCAGCAGAAAGATATTACCAGAGCATTGGAAGATCTGCAGATCTTGCCAATTATAACTGGGAATTCAATCTTTTACAAAGCAGTGAGCTGAATGCCTGGTGTATGCCCGGAGGTAAAGTTGCAGTATATACTGGAATATTACCTGTTACCAAAGATGATAACGGACTTGCCGTAGTATTAGGACATGAAGTGTCTCATGCATTGGCAGGCCATGGAAATGAAAGAATCTCCCAGGCTATGGTTGCCCAATATGGAGGAGCTATTCTTGGTGGAACGATATCAAATGCTCAATGGGCAAGTGTATTCCAGAAGGTATATCCGGTTGGATCTCAGGTTGCTTTATTGAAGTATGGAAGAAATCAGGAGTCAGAAGCTGATGAAATGGGGCTTTATCTAATGTCAATGGCAGGGTATGACCCAAGAGCTGCTATTCCTTTCTGGAATAGGATGGAAGGTGCTGCTTCAGGATCAAGACAGCCAGAGTTTTTATCTACCCACCCGAATCCTGAAACAAGAATTTCAGATATTAATAAAGATCTTCCTAAAGCTTTGGAATACTATAAAGCAGCAGGAGGAAAAATATAAGGAATCATTCGTATTCTAGCCCTCAATAAAGCCTTATTAAATTTTCACTGATTGGATAAGGCTTTCAATGACTTTAATCACTTAACACAATATTATGAAGAGTTTATCAATCACAGGACTTATCCTTTTAGCAGTATCAGCGTTGCTGTTTTATCTGACTACAGATTTTACGGTTGAAAAAATTACCATGTCTCATGTCATGGGAGTTATGGCAGGAGTAGGCATTGGTTTAATTATCGGTGGAATGGTAGGATATGTGAGTAAGGGAAGTGCGATAAAAGCAGAGCAGCAAAGGAAAGAGTTCAAACAACTTCAGAAAGATAAAGAAGAACTGGAAAAGCAAACGGCTGAAATAGCAAAACGTGAAGCTGAATTACAGGCACAAAATAGAAATCCTCAAATTTAAAATTTGAGGATTTTTTTATAGCTGTTATTTTCGAAGGAATTAAAATTTATATCCAAGCCCCACCATGAATAAGTTGGGTCTGTTGTCGTATCTTATTTCTTCACCGGATACTTTATTGATAAAGTTTCTGGTGTCCTTACTAAATGCACCTTCATATTTTGCATTCACAATAAGTTTCTTTATTTCAAGCTGTGCCCCAAACTGGTATCCAACTGTGAAATTGTTTTTAACGTTTTCCTTAAAATCGTTGAATGTATTATCCTTACTCAGATTATAGCTGGCAACGGGACCTACAAATACTCCCAGCGTATTTCCCAGAACATTATGTCCTAAAAGCACAGGAAGGTCGATACGGTTGCTTTTAACATCGAAACTTGTATTGGATACAGGATCTGTAAATTCATTCTTAAAATGCGTGTAATACAGTTCCGGCATTAAGAAAAATGAAGTTGGAAGATTTACTCTCAATGAAAGTCCTAAATTAAAACCCACATTATTACTTCCTTTATTTTCTATAGCATTATTTACTGTTCCGGAAATATTTTTCCAGGTTGGAGAACCTGTTGGAAATATTAAATTCGCTTTACCTGCAAGGGATATCTGTGCAGAAGCGAACATAGAAATACCTATTAATGCGATACTAAATACCTTTTTCATTGTCGTCTATTTTTGTAATTGTATTCTCAATAGTTTTATTATTCTCAAGCAGATATTCTCTCAGTTCTTTAAACAGTTCTGATGAATAAACGAAGTCAATAAGATTTTTATTGCCTGCTGTAATCAGAACATCTTTATTTCCTTCCCATTCTTTGATTCCTAATCTCAGATAGACAATCTTTTCACCGATGGTCATTACAGAGTTCATATCATGGGTATTGATAATCGTAGTGGTGTTGTATTCTTTCGTAATTTCGAGAAGAAGATCATCAATTACATTAGAAGTATAAGGATCAAGACCGGAATTCGGCTCATCACAAAACAAATATTTCGGGTGGTTTACAATAGCTCTTGCAATGGCAACCCTTTTTTGCATACCTCCTGAAATCTCCGATGGAAACTTTCTGTTGGCTTTATCTAAATGTACTCTTCCAATCACTTCGAAAACCCTTCTTTTCTTCTCTCTGAAAGTCAGGTTGGTGAACATATCCAGCGGGAACATGATATTTTCTTCTACCGTTAAAGAGTCAAACAGTGCGCTTCCCTGGAACAGGGTCCCTATTTCAGAGCGTAAATGCTGTTTCTCTTCGCGGTTCATCACATTGATATCTCTTCCGTCAAAAAGGATTTCTCCTGAAGAAGGCTGGTATACATTCAATAAACTTTTCAGGAAAACGGTTTTTCCTGAGCCACTCTGGCCAATAATCAAGTTTACTTTTCCTTTCTCAAAAGTGGTTGAAATTCCTTTAAGTACTTCAACATCATCAAAACTCTTTTTAAGATCTTTTACCTCAATCATTAGCTTAATATTAGTTGGGTTAAAACTAGTTCGGAAAGGATAATGAAGACCATCGTCCAAACTACTGCCTGTGTACTTGCTCTACCAACTTCCAGCGATCCTCCTTTTACGAAATATCCGAAATAAGCAGGTACTGAAGCAATGATAAATGCAAATACAGTGGTTTTTGCAAATGCATAGTAGATAAATAAATTAGGCATATACATCTGTATTCCTGTAATGTAATCTGATTCCGTCCAGTTTCCGGTTAAAATCCCTGCCATATAACCTCCGCCGATACCAAATACGATACTGATGGCAATCAGTAACGGATTAAAGATCATACAGGCGAGTATTTTGGGCAATATCAGGAAATTAGGAGAGTTTACTCCCATGATATCCAGTGCATCGATCTGCTCCGAAACCCTCATTGTTCCTATACTTGAAGCAATATATGAGCCAACTTTTCCTGCCAGAATCAAGCTGATAATGGTAGGAGAAAATTCCAGTACTAAAACGGCTTTTGTTGCATATCCCACGAATGAATGCGGGATTGGAAATGAAGATGCATCAAAATTATTGAACATCTGAATGGCAACTACTGCTCCTACAAATATAGAAGTGAATATAACGAGCCCAAATGAATTGACTCCCAAATCGTTTATTTCTCTCATGAACAGCTTCCAGAATACCCTCATTTTCTGAGGTTTCTGAAGGGATTTACCTAGAAGGATCATGTATTCTCCTACTGCTGTAAAAAACTTTTTTAACATGGTGCTAAATTAGACTATTTTTATTAAAGCATTATTTATTTTGCATTTTTATCTCCGCCAATTACCAATACAATGGTTTTTAAAATAATAACCAAATCCAGAACAAAACTCCAGTTTCTTACATAAAAAGTATCGGCCAGGATGCGTTTTTTCATTTCAACTTCTACATCTCCGGAATCTCCACGAAGGCCGCTTACTTGTGCAAGGCCCGTAATTCCGGGGTTTACAACACTTCTTAAGCTGTATCTGCCAATCTTGGGCTTATAGAAATTATCTACAGAAAGCATATGGGGTCTCGGTCCTACGATTGACATTTCTCCTTTAATTACATTAAGGAATTGCGGAAGCTCATCAAGGCTGGTTTTGCGTAAAAATTTTCCGATTTTGGTAATCCTTGAATCATTTTCCTGAGTAGTTTTAGTACTGGATTCATCGTTCACAATCATCGTCCGGAATTTAATGCAGTGAAACACTTCTTCGTGGAAGCCGTATCTTTTCTGCAGAAAAAAAACTGGGCCTTTAGAGCTGGCCTTTATTAAAATGGCTATAATGGGAAATAACCAGGAACATACACAAACCAATACTGTAATTGAAAATATGAAATCAAAAGTCCTTTTCACCAGAAAATTAGCATAATAATCTAAGGGATATTTTGCCTGGATGAGAATAGGCTGAGTTTGAATATAGCCCAGATCATAAAGGAAAAAATCACTTTGAGTAATGCTTGGAATTAATGAAATATGAACTTTATTGTTTTCAGCTAATCTGAAAATTTCAGTTTCACTCCGTTCATCAAATGAATTTTCCGTAGATAAAAACAGCGTATGAATTTCATTTTCCTTCCAGAAGCCTACAAGTTGCTCAGCACTTATATCGGAAGTTTCATAGTCGAAAATCCTGTATCCGTAGTCTTTTCTGTCCTGAAATATATTTTTCAGGATTTCGGTGGAACCGGTCTCTCCCAGAAACATTACATTCCTGTAGTTAATCCCTTGTGAGCGAAAATATTTTATCGCAAAATAGATAATCGATTTCACAAGAAAAATACAGAAAAAAAGAAAAAAGGAAAGCCAGTAGATATCCGAATTGAAAAATACATTGTAACTTACCTTTCCTATAAGCAGTACACCGAGTATAAAAAAAATAAAGTGAATCAGCAGCCGCTCCAAAAAGAGGGTATAAGTTAAATTCCTTGCGACATTATAAATTTTTGTTCTGCCGCTTAATAACATCCAAAACAAAAACAGCAATATCAAAGAAAAAATATTCTGATACCACGTCTCTTTATTGTATTTTAAATTTTCATTTCTGCTTAAAAAAAAGAATACAAAAATAGATGCAATAACCAAGAGGTCAAGCAGTATGATGATCGATTTCAGGTATCTAGAGTATCGAATTCTCTGCATCTATCAGTGTTATAGCGGATACGAAGAGCTAAGGTACGTTTTTTTATGGGATATTTAAGTATTTATGAGTTTGCACCGATGCCTGCCATTCCGGGTGAGCTAAGATAAAGTCTGTAATTTTAGGATACATCTCATCACGTTTGCTCCACTCACTTTGAAGATATAACTTACAATGTTCTGAAACTTTGGAAGCCTGCTCCTGTGCAAAAGCAAAATCGTTGTTGTTGAAAGCGATTACTTTAAGCTCATTGGCTTTCTGATAGATTTCTTCTTTGGGAAGACCTGTTTTCTTAGGAGAAAGGGTAATCCAATCCAGTTGTCCGCTCATCGGATAAGCCCCTGACGTTTCAATATGTATGGTACATCCCAATTCCTTTAATTTAGATGTCAGCACGTCCAGATTCCACATTAAGGGCTCTCCACCTGTTAAAACAATTGTTTTACAGTGTTTTGCAGCAGTTTCGGCAATTTCTTCGGCATGCATTAGCGGATGTAAATCCGGGTTCCAGCTTTCTTTTACATCGCACCAGTGACAGCCGACGTCACAGCCTCCCAATCGGATAAAATAGGCTGCTTTTCCGGTGTGTGCTCCTTCTCCTTGTAAAGTGTAAAAATGCTCCATCACAGGGAGCATTTTACCTTCTTTTAATAAAATATCTTCTTCTTTGTTCATTATAAAATTAGTCGTTATAGACTGAAGTTTTGTAAGCGATGATGGTGTTTTTCATCAACATGGCTCTTGTCATTGGTCCTACACCTCCCGGTACAGGGGTGATCCAGCTTGCTTTTGCTGCACAGCTGTCAAAATCTACATCACCTGCCAGGTAATATCCTTTTGGAGAGTCGTTATCCACTCTGGTGATTCCTACATCCACAATTACTGCACCATCTTTTATCATTTCTCCTTTCAGGAAATGAGGATCTCCCAAGGCTGTAATTACGATATCTGCTTTTTTAGTATATTCTTCGATGTCTTTCGTATAAGAGTGGGTAAGGGTAACGGTAGAGTTCCCCGGGAAGTCTTTTCTACCCATCAGGATACTCATCGGTCTTCCTACGATCTTACTTCTTCCGATAATGACACAGTCTTTTCCTTTTGTTTCGATGTTATATCTTTCCAATAATGTTAAAATTCCGAATGGAGTAGCAGGAAGAAATGTATCCATTTCCAGTGCCATTTTTCCAAAATTTTCCGGGTGGAAACCATCAACATCTTTTCTCGGATCAATCGCCAGAATGATTTTCTCCTGATCGATCTGGTCCGGTAAAGGAAGCTGAACGATAAAACCGTCTACTGCTTTAGATTTATTTAATTCATCGATTTTTTCCAATAGTTCAGATTCTGAAACCGTGCTTGGAAATTTTACAAGGGTAGAACGGAATCCTACTTCCTCACAATCTTTCACCTTACTGTTTACATAGGCTTTGCTTGCTCCGTTGTTTCCTACAAGAATGGCCACCAGGTGAGGTGCTCTTTTCTTGCTCTCAAGGATTTTTTCAACTTCAACCTTGATTTCTGCTTTTATTTCTTTGGATACTTTAAGTCCGTCAAGAATTTCTGCCATTTTTACTTTTTATTTTTATTAGATTTTTTTAAATACTACAATATCCTGAAATTCATCGGCATTTTCCTTTTCTACATCATTTCTCCAGTATCCTCCTTTCACCGTATTTACCTGTAGGCCGGCATCATTTGCCATTTTGTTTAATAATGAGATACTCACCGCAATATTGGCTGCGGTTACTTTGTCATCCATAAGCTTGTATCCATCATACACATGAGAAAAAAGCATTGAACCGCTCTCTTTTTTAGAATCATCATACAAAAAGAAGGTAGCAAGACATGCTCCGTCATTTTTTAGGACACGGCTTATTTCCTTTAAATATCTTTTGATCTCAGGAATCTGCATATGGGTGAAGACAGAGAACAAAAATACTTTATCAAATTTGCCCTGATCATAAGGAAATGTAAAATCTTCAGCCTTCTGACTGTAAGAATTATAGAGATCATTATAAATCGGCGTAAACTTAAAATTGAAATGAGAATGTTTTGTATGGATATGCTTGTTGCACCAGTTAATTCCTTTTTCTACCGCATCAAAGCCATCATAGGTTCCCTCTGATAATACTTCAGTCAGGGCAACGGCAGTTCTTCCTATTCCACATCCTACATCCAGTACATGATCTGTACTTTTAAGATCAATGTATTTCTGTAATACTTTCGTCTGACGGATTCCATGTGAAAGGAAATCACTGCTTCCTACATAGATATCTCCTTTTTTGGGTTCATTTTTAGATCTTTTTCCGGTAACACCTTCGTAAAGGTCTATCGGGAAATAATAGATCTTTCTCCCCAATAACCTTAAGCCGGGAGGCAGTTTATAATAATATGACCTTAATGCAGACATTCGTTATTTATTTCCTTTGTAGTACTTGATCAGTCCGTTGGTTGAGCTGTCGTGAGAAGTTACTTCTTCATTGTTTTCAAGTTCCGGTAAAATTTTATTTGCTAAAACTTTTCCTAGTTCTACTCCAAACTGATCAAAACTGAAGATATTCCAGATCACTCCCTGAACAAAGATTTTATGTTCATACATTGCAATTAGCTGTCCTAATGAAAAAGGAGTTAATTCATTGAATAATATAGAGTTGGTTGGAGTGTCTCCATGGAAGACCTTGAAGTTAACCAGCCTGCTGATCTCTTCGTCAGATTTTCCTGCACTTCTTAATTCTTCTTCCACTTCCTCTTCCGATTTTCCGAAAGCAAGTGCTTCAGTCTGAGCGAAAAAGTTAGCCAGTAATTTATCCTGATGATCAGATACTACATTACAGCTTTTTGCATACGCGATAAAATCTGCCGGAATCAATTCTGTTCCCTGATGAATCAATTGGTAGAAAGCATGCTGTCCGTTTGTACCAGGTTCTCCCCAGATAATCGGTCCTGTTTCATATTCTACGAATTCACCGTTTCTATCCACACATTTTCCGTTACTTTCCATATCTCCCTGCTGTAAATACGCAGCAAATCTGTCAAGATATTGAGAGTATGGTAGAATGGCATAGGTGGTTGCCGCATAAAAGTTTCGGTACCAGATTCCTAATAATCCCATTAAAACAGGAACGTTTTCTGCGAAATCTGCCGTCTGGAAATGCTGATCAGTATCAAAAGCTCCTCTTAGAAGCTGTTCAAAATTGTCATACCCTACCGCAAGAACGATGCTTAGTCCGATAGCACTCCAAAGAGAGTATCTTCCGCCTACCCAGTCCCAGAATTCAAAAATGTTTTCCTCTGCGATCCCAAACTTTTTAACTTCCTGAATATTAGTAGATAAGGCTACAAAGTGTTTAGCTACATCTTCCTGCTTTCCTGCTTTCAGGAACCAGTCTTTTGCAGAATTGGCATTGGTCATTGTTTCCTGAGTCGTAAATGTCTTGGAAGCAATGATGAATAATGTTGTTTCAGGATTTAAATTCTTTACCACTTCAGCGATATGGTTTCCGTCTACATTGGAAACAAAATGTACATCCAGTCTTGTTTTAAAATGCTTCAATGCCGAACATACCATAACCGGACCAAGGTCTGAACCTCCGATTCCGATGTTTACGACATCCGTAATTTCTTTTCCGCTGAATCCTTTATGGGTTCCTGAAATGATCTTTTCGGAAAAAGATTTCATATGGTTCAGGACATTTTTAATCTGAGGCTTAATATTTTCGCCATCCACCAGAATTTCTTTATCAGAAAAATCCCTCAACGCTGTATGAAGTACGGCTCTGCCTTCTGTTTCATTGATTTTATCACCTGAAAACATTTTAGCAATAGCATCCTTCAGCTGGCATTCTTCAGCCAGGTTTAATAAAAGCTCTTTTGTTTTGGTATCGATCAGGTTTTTAGAATAATCAAAAAGGAAATTATCTCTTTGTAAAGAAAATTCTTCAAAACGATTCGGATTATATTGAAAAAGACTTCTTAGTTCAAAGTCGTTTCCTGCAAAATGTTCATCGAGTGCTTTCCAGCTATTGGTTTGTATAGGATTTATTTTTGATAGCATATTTCCGGGATTAAATTATAGGTTGAAAGAAACAACGGTAAGACTTAGAATGTCTAAAATCTATCGTGTTGAGTTTCTAATTTGCAAATTTAAGGAAAAATAAAACCTCCGAGAAATCCGGAGGTTGAACTTTATCGTTAAATTTTCTTTAATTGGGCGATCACTTTATCAGGTAAAATTGAGTATAGCTATCTCAGCCTGCTAATCTTCGTCCATTTCATTCAATATATTTTCCAGCTGTTTGGCGTGGCGTCCATAGAAATATCGGGTCCAGAAAACAATACCTACAACATACAGTAAAGTTCCTATTAATACTGCTAAGATGAGATATTGCAGGTGAAAATCGGTAAGTTCGTTTAGAGATTTTCCTTTTCCCTCCGTCACGATATAGGTTTCCAAACCTAATGTAATCATAAGGTGGGGAAGTAATAGAAATCCAAAGGATTGATACCTTTCCATATTGAGTTTTAATTCATGGTAGATCTTCCATAAACTGTTTTTGGTATTTCCGGTATACAGTTCTGTCTGTTTGTAAAACGTATAGAACCCGGATAGATAATAAGACGCGATCACCACAAACATGGTGTAGGATGTATAGTAGATCATATTTTGTGAAGCAGAAAATCCGAATTGAAGCGGGAAGAAAGCAATAAGAATAATGGCTATAATCTGCATGAAGAATTCCTTTTTCATGATTTTCTGAAGCTTTTCAATAGGGTGCTTGCTTTTTTTTAATTGCTCTATGGTGTTGGGAATGTGTATAGGTGTGTTTTCATTATCCCATTCTGTTTTTAAGGTGTCAAAATTCATAACCTGATTTTTTAATGATTTGTTGTAGTTTTTCTTTAGTTCTGCTGAGCTTTACTCTGGCATTACCTTCACTTACTCCTAGATTGTCACCGATTTCTTTATGTGACATTCCTTCCATAAAATAAAAGATAACTGCTTTTTCTAAAGCATTAAGTCCCTGGACAGCTTTATAAAATATTTCCAGCTGCTTGTCTTTCGTTGGATTGTAATCTTCATTCGCCATTTCAAAATGATGCGCAACATCCGCCTGGTTGCCTGTCCTCTTTTTTTCTTTTTTCAGGAAGGTGATTGCAGTATTGATGGCCACCCGGTACATCCAGGTAGAAAATTCGCTGTTTCCTTTAAAGTTCTGGTAAGATTTCCAGAGCTGGATCATTATTTCCTGCTGCAGATCTTCACGGTCTTCAATAGAATCAGCATACATACGGGAGGCCTTATACAAAATGCCTTTATGCTGTGTGACGAGCTTCAGGAAAGCCGCTTCGGTTGGGTTACTCACGATGTTTTCTATGGGGTTAGTTATAGTTGTTTATGGGCTGTACTGTGTACTTTTGCTGCAAGAGGAATGGATAATAATAAAGTGGTGATTCCAGGTTGAACGAATGTTCTCATACTATTAATTTTATCTTGTTTTAATGAGTAAGTAAGAGAAAGAAAATATTCGTTACAGTTTTTTTTATAATTGTTGAAAATACAAAAACCTCCGCAAGAAATGCGGAGGCCAGTAAAATCTAAAATTATGATAAATAACCCGAAGGTTAGGATAGCTGATGATTATTCAGAAATATTCTGATTAGGTTTTTTGAATGCTTTTCTTTTTCTTACAAAATAGACTGCGACCCCTAAGATTAACAGGATCGGCCATATCACGATTAATCCGACAAATATTCTTTGGATTAAATAAAATCCTTCCACAAAAGCGGTTTTAACCCCATACAGGAAGTTGAATTTATATTTATTGTCAATACTGGTGGTGTTGGTGATGGCGATTTCGGTAATGCGGAGTTTCGGTTCTTTAATATAAATATCTATGGTACTGTATTTTAAGTTGTCAGCTACATTCATATTGGCCAGTTGCTGCGTATTTTCTTCCTGCATGTTATCATTACCCATATTCACTTTGTCTTTACTGGTTTTTAGCTGTGCAATGTTATCATTCGTCTTTTTAATCCTTTTGCCCTCAAGCTCTGCGTATTTTATACCCGCTGTTACATCTTCCGCATCAATCGTTCTTGAATTTAAAAACAGTTTTTTATTATTGATGAGCGTTAAAAATTCCCCCAGTTTTTCAGTAGGTACACGGACGTTCATCGTATTTTCTGTCTGATATTTCTTTACCAGCATAGCTTCTTCATTGGACGTATCATATGTATTTTCAGAAACCACATTACTCTGAAGATTGCTATGAGTGACGAATCCTCCCAGGTCCTGAACTGATTTTTCTATGGAAACTGTAGTTTCATATACATCTTTTACCTCCATATTTACTTGTGCCGTTTTGATGAACTGTTTGTCTTTTACGGTCATCGTTGCAGCAGAAGAAACACTGTCTGAAACAATAACAGCTGCTGAATCTGCATTCTGTAAAGATTCATATTTACTGGTTGCTGCTTCTCCTTTTTTACATGAAGATAGACCCAGTAAAAAAATAGCAGATAGTGATAAGGTGATGTAAGTAGTTTTCATAGTATTGATTTTTTTATTGTTTGCTTACTCCAAAGTTCCCCCTGAATCCGTTGTAATGTTTGAAAAACTCAAGTAAAAAAATTGTAAATAATGAATTTTATATAATGTTTTAAAAATCAGTGTTTTGTAAAATAAATACAGACGTTTATAGGAATTTGCGGATTGATTTTTGCTTGTCTTTTACAAATCAAATCCAAACTATAATTATGTCAAATACTTTTTCCAAAATCAGAAACGCGATAGAATTATTCAGATCCATAGATTTCGATCAGTTGAGTGCTATTTCTCAAAAAGTAGATCTTCCCAAACTGATGCAGAATTTTTCAACATTGGACGATAAACAGATGGGCGGATTAATGAAGATGCTCGATCCTAATAAAAAAAAGAAAGAACTGCCGCCTATTGATGGCGATTTTTACGATATCTACCATACGTTATCCCCTGAACAGCGGGAAATTCAGCTTAAGGTAAGAGCGTTTATGGAAAAAGAGGTGAAACCTTTGGTCAACCATTATTGGCTGAGAGATGAGTTTCCCTTCGAACTGATTCCCAAATTTCAAAAACTAAATATCTGCGGAGTTACCTATGAAGGATATGGCTGTCCGGGAATGCCTTTCTTAATGGAAGGAGTTATTGCAATGGAAATGGCCAGGATTGATGCCTCTATTGCTACATTCTTTGGGGTGCAGTCCGGGCTTGCAATGGGATCTATTTATATTTGCGGCTCAGAAGAGCAAAAACAGAAATGGCTTCCACAGATGCAGAAATTTGAAAAAATAGGAGCTTTCGGATTGACAGAACCGGAAGTAGGTTCAGGAGCGGCAGGTGGTTTAACGGTAACCTGCAAAAATACACCTGAAGGCTGGGTTCTTAATGGCCAGAAAAAATGGATTGGCAATGCAACATTTGCAGATCTGATTATCATTTGGGCAAAAGACGTAGACAGTGGAGAAGTAAAAGGGTTTATTGTAGAAAAAGATAATCCCGGATTTTCTGTTGAAAAAATTAAAGGAAAAATGGCTCTCCGAATCGTTCAGAATGGGTTGATAACCTTAAAAGACTGTATTGTAGCAGAAGAAAACAGGCTGCAGAATGCCAATTCTTTTAAAGATACTGCAAAAGTATTACGAATGACTAGGGCGGGAGTAGCATGGATGGCGACAGGCTGTGCCAGAGGAGCCTACGAAAGTGCTTTGGATTACACCAGAAAAAGAGAACAGTTTGGAAAAACCATTGCTTCATTTCAAATGATCCAGGGACATCTGGTGGAAATGCTTTCCAATCTTACTGCAATGCAGACCATGGTGTTTAGATTGTCTGAAATGCAGGATGAAGGTATTTTAAAAGATGAACATGCATCCCTGGCAAAAGTATTCTGTACATTGAGAACAAGAGATATCGTTTCCAGAGCCAGAGAAGTTATGGGTGGAAACGGGATTTTGCTGGAATATGATGTAGCAAGATTTGTAGCAGATTCCGAAGCGATCTATTCCTATGAAGGAACTAAAGAAATCAATTCACTGATTGTCGGAAGATCAATTACCGGGTTCAGTGCTTTTGTATAACTTTATATGAGTGAATTGTGAAGGGTCAATAACATCTGTTGTCAATTTTAATTAAATTTCAATAGACTGCCAAACTCAGAATTGACCATTCACGATTCATTCTCACTTTAAGAAATATCTTTTTCAGCTTACTAAGGCTTTATATTTTTCTTTGTTATCAATAATGATCCAAATATTGATCAAGAATAAGACAGCAGATATGGCAATGCCAGTAGAAGACGGAGCTCTGTACACATTATGGAGCAAAATACCTACCATTACCGGCAGAATAACAATAGCCCCTAATGCTCTTGTTTTTGGAAAGATGAATAGCAGTCCTCCAATAACTTCTACAGTTCCCACAAGCGGCATCAGCCAGCCAATTTCTTCAAAAGCAGCAAATAATTTCATTTGTTCCTCCGTAAGTTTCGGCATAGGAGTGTAGTGAAAAAACTTGTCAAGACCCGCATTAATAAACATAAGCCCGAAAAGCAGGCACAGAATAAATTTTACGATTTTCATGATTGATGATATTTAATCAAATGTAAAACAAAAATGTTTTTCAATGTATATTTTAGAATAAAATTTATGTATTTTGTTGTATTAACTTTAAATTCTTTGTAATAAATACAATTTGATTTTATATTTTTGTTCAACAAATCAAACTAAATTAACAGTATTATGTTGAAAAATCTTCAAAAACTAAATCGTAATGAATTAAAAGAGATTAATGGAGGAATAGGTATTGGTCCGTGTGATATTGGTCCTGTTGGTTGTCCATGTAAAATCCCTGTTGGTGATCCCTGTCTTGGTGGAGGCGGAGGCCCTGGAGGTCCTGGAGACGATCCTGTAGGATACTGTCCGGACAGTCATACTTATATTCCTTGTACACAAAGCTGTCCAAATGGAACGAGTCCGTTTTGTGCGATAGGATAAAAAACAGGAAAGCCCTCATTTGAGGGCTTTCTATTTTGAATGATATTCGTTACCGATTGCGTGCCGATATCTTAATCCATTTCTTTTAAGGTGATATTCTTAGATATTTTATAACTCTTTTTCTTTTTATGGGGTTTTTCTTCTTCCCCAAGCAGTTTACCCCAAGGCTTTAAACCGTCAATTCTTTCAAAAATAATTTTAATAATCGCAATGGCCGGGATGCAGAGAAACATTCCTGCAATTCCCCAAAGATGCTCTCCTAAAATAATCCCGATGAAGGAAAACAGGGCATTGATCTTTACTTTTGAACCTACAACAAATGGCAGAACAATATTTCCATCAATGATATGTACTCCAATATAGCCGATAACCACATAGATGCATGTTGAAGGAGTACCCGTTGCAAAAGCGATGAAACATGAAATCAAAAGCGAGATGAATATTCCCAGATAAGGAATCACATTTAATAATCCGGTAAGAACCGCCAGAAGAACCGCGTACTTAACTCCAAAAACTGTAAGAACGATTGAAGCAAGGATAGAAACGATCAATACCTGAAGACAAAGTCCGGTAATGTATTTCTTCGTCATGATGCGGATTTCCGTAACCACTTCCTGCACACTTGTTTTATGTTTTTCATTAAAAACATTAACAATGAAATTGTTCAAGACTCTTCTGTAATTTAAAATGAAGATGAAAAACAGGATGAAAAATAATATAAATCCAAGCCCTGTTGAAAATATTCCGAACGTAAAGCCTAGAATTACACCTGAAGAAGATAAAAGTTTGTTTAATCCCTGATCTATATATCCCAGCTGTTCATCAATCTTAACATGAAACGTTTCCGAAACCCACTTTTGAAGATTGTGAAAAACAGTATTGAACTGCATTCTAAGGTGCGGTAGATCCTTGCTGAAGTTCGATAACTGTGATCCGAAGAAATAAATAAGCCCCGTTAAAATTACCAGCATGATCATCACGGAAGTCATCGTAGAGATTGACCGCGGGAATCTTAGTCTTCTTTCCATAAACGTTGCAATAGGCAAAAAGAGCATCGCCATTAAAAAAGCAAAGAAAAAAGGAGCCAAAATACTTTGTCCTAACACCAGTAGGTATCCGACACCGATGACGGAAACAACAACGAGAGTGAGGTTAACAAGGAAAGGAAGTTTGAGAAAATTCATAGTTTCAAGTGTGTAGTATAAAAATAACAAAAGCTGTGGAATTTAAGTTTTTTTTAACTAAATTCTTTTTATTTAAGCAAATTCTATTCCGTGAAGGAACTAAAGGACTTTATTCTGTTTCGCAGAGATAAAAAAGTGTACTTTGTTTTTTTTAATAATAAGAAAAACACACCCCAAAAATTTGAGATGTGTTGATATATTGATAAGTTGTAACAGATTGTTATTTTTCAATTGCAATTTCAATTACTTCTTCCATTCTGTTGACATAATGTACTTTAAGATCTTTTAAATAATCTTTTTTAATTTCTTCCACATCTTTTCTGTTGGCCTCGCAAAGAATAACATCTTTAATACCAGCCCGGGTAGCCGCCAGAAGTTTTTCTTTAATGCCACCGACAGGAAGAACTTTTCCTCGTAGGGTAATTTCTCCGGTCATGGCAAGATGAGGTTTCACTTTCTTATTTTTAAATGAAGAAACCATTGAAGTCAGCATCGCAATTCCTGCAGAAGGTCCGTCTTTTGGAGTGGCGCCTTCCGGAACGTGGACGTGGATATTCTTTTTATCGATATCCTCCTGGCTGATTCCAAGCTCATCATGTTTAGCCTTGATATATTCCAAAGCAATTGTTGCGGATTCTTTCATGACGGTTCCCAAGTTACCGGTCATTGTCAGGGTTCCTTTTCCATTGCTTAAAATACTCTCAATGAATAAGATATCACCTCCTACACTCGTCCACGCCAGTCCTGTAACAACACCCGGAACTCCGGTAATTTCAGAAATACTTTTCGGTCTTGGCACTCCAAGAATTTCGTCTACTTTTTCCAGAGAAATTTTGGGATCATATTCTTTTAATAAAGCAGTCTGCAAGGCAACCCAACGGGCAATACCTGCGATTCTTTTTTCCAGCGTTCTTACACCGCTTTCGGAAGTATGAGCTTCAATAATATGCTTAAGTTCAGGATTTCCCAGTTTGAATGATTTGGTATCCAATCCATTTTCCTCCTGCTGCTTTTTGATAAGGTGTCTTTTTGCAATTTCAATTTTTTCTTCCAAAGTGTAGCCGGCGATCTGTATGATCTCCATTCGGTCTAACAATGGAGTCTGAATGGTAGAAAGTGAATTGGCAGTTGCCAGAAACATCACCTTCGACAAATCGTAACCCATTTCCAGGAAATTGTCGTAAAATGCTTTATTTTGTTCGGGATCAAGAACTTCAAGCAATGCAGAACTTGGATCTCCATGGATTCCTTTTCCTACTTTGTCGATCTCATCCAAAACAATCACAGGATTTGAGGTTCCTGATTTTTTGATGGATTGAAGAATTCTTCCGGCCATAGCACCAATATAAGTTTTTCTATGTCCTCTGATTTCGCTCTCGTCATGAAGCCCGCCTAAAGAAACACGAACATATTTTCTTCCCAATGCATCTGCAACAGATTTCCCTAAAGACGTTTTACCTACTCCCGGAGGGCCTACTAGTAAAAGAATAGGAGATTTCATATTATTTTTTAATTTTAAAACAGCCATGTGCTCTAAAATTCTTTTCTTGATATCTTCCAGTCCGAAATGGGCTTTATCTAAAACCTTTTCAGCTTTTGCAATGTCAAAAAGATCTTTGGTATAGGTTTCCCACGGAAGATCTGTAAAGAAATCCAGATAGTTTCTCTGTACATTATAATCCGGAGAATTCGGGTTTTGACGCTGCAGTCTTCCGATTTCTTTTTGAAAATGCTCCTCAACTTCAAGGCTCCATTTCTTGTCTTTAGCTTTATTGATCAAATCCTCCACATCACTCTCCGGTCCACCTCCCAGTTCGTCCTGGATAGTTCTGATCTGCTGATTCAAGAAATATTCTCTCTGCTGTTTATCAAGGTCTTTGGATGTTTTCTGATGAATCTGATTTCTCAATTCTAATTTTCTGAAATCTTCATGCATCATTTCGTAGCATCTGTTCGCTCTTTCCATCAGATTTTTCTCTTCAAGCAGCTTCTGCTTTTCGAAAGAACCAAAATTCGCGTTAGTGCATATGAAATTTAATAAATCATCATTATTATTGATGTTTTTGATGGCGAAATTCGCGGCATTCGGAATATTAGGATCCAGTTCAATGATTTTTAAAGCAAGATCTTTAACATTCTCTAATAATGCTTCGTATTCTTCCTTATTCTTAGGTTTTGAATCTTTCAATTTTGAAATTTCTGCCTTAAAATAAGGTTTGGTTTCTACGAAATTTTTAATTTTAAACCTGTGAAAACCTTTGGTAATGGCTGTAATATTACCTTCGGGAAGTTTTATTATTTTAATAATTTTTGCCAGGGTACCGGTTTGGTAAATGTCTTTTTCAGTCGGCTGTTCCAGGTCAGAGTTCTTCTGACTTACGATTCCGATGAAATCTCCGTTTTTTTGTGCCTCTTCAAGAAGCTGTATCGATGTTTTTCTTCCAGCAGTAATAGGAATTACCACATTGGGGAACATGACCATATTTCTTACGGGAAGTATAGGGAATATTTTTTGTTCGGAATTTTTATCAGTCTCCGAAAAATCGGAAAGATTGATTTCCTCAGCTACGATATCAAATCCATCGCTAATCATTTCCTCTAAACTAATATCTTCAAATTCTGTCATAGTTAATCGAATGACAAATTGTCATTTTCGTTTTAAATCGTTAAAGTGATATTTCATGATATACCTTGAAAAATAGTGGCATAGTATGATTTGCTAAAAATGCACAATACTTATGCCATTTGTTTTTTGCTAAAAAATATGGCCAAAATTTCCTTTTTTACATAATTTTAATTTTAAAAAATTAAAAAGACCGCTTTGATTTCTGTAATTTCTTAAAAATGTGTATTTTCGCAAACTGATAAAAAACTATAATTTATAAAATGGCAATTTTAGGACAGATTAGGAACAGACCTTGGCTTTTGATGGGAGTAATTGCATTGGCGCTTTTAGCGTTCTTGGTAAACCCGGATAGTATCGATAAGGTTTTTGGTAAAAATCCTGATGTTTTAGGAAAAGTAAATGGTGAAAAAATTACCCGTGAGGAGTATAATGATCAACTTTTCATTCTACAACAGCAGGCTGAGCAGCAAGGTCAACCGAAAAATGGCCTTGAAGAACAGGCTTGGCAGTTACTTGTGCAATCTAAGCTTATCAAACAGCAGTTTGAAAAGTTAGGTTTTGAATTAACGGAAGATTATTTCTGGAGTCAGATCCAGTATGATCAGATGTTTGCACAGAACAAACAGTTCTTTGATGAGAAAGGTAATTTCAAAACTCAGGACCTTAAAAAAGAAATTGAAAACTTAAAAAACACGAACGCTGATGGCTACAACCAATGGTTGAAGACCAGAAAAACAATCGAATACCGATTGATGGCTAGACAAGTGTTTTCTAATATTTCCACTGGAGTTACTACAGGTAAAAAAGAAGCTGAAGAATTAATGAAGCAGAGAGATCAGTTAGCTGATATCGACTATGTGAAAATTGATTATGCAGCGTATCTTCAGAAAACTAAAATCAACGTTTCTACGGATGATCTTAATAATTATATTAAGCAGCATCCTGTAATGTTCAAAGCAGAAGCAAGCAGAAACATCGGTATTGCTTATTTTCCTTCTCAGGCAAGTGCAGCTGATGATGCAGCCGCTCAGAAAGAGATTACAAAATTGTACTCCGGAGGAACAGATGCAAGCGGTGGAGCAGAGAATTTCCAGAACACTAAGAATGATTCTATGTTCGTAACGGCAAACTCTGATACCCCTTTCAACAACCAGTATGTGAAGCCTACTCAATTACCGCAGGCTATCCAGGCACAAATCCCGGCAGCGGCAGTAGGGCAGACTTTTGGTCCTTACAAAGAGCAGAACTATTATGTAGTTTCTAAACTAGTAGGTAAAAAGACTTCAGATTCTACGTTATCAAGACACATCCTTATTGCATTTAAAGGAAGCCCGGCAGGACAAGGCGTTACAAGATCCAAGGAACAGGCTAAGAAATTGGCAGATTCTATCGGAGCTGTTGTAAAAGCTAATCCAGCTAAATTTACAGATTACCTTAAACTTTCTAATGATCCTAGTTCTGCTGCTCAAGGTGGAAGCTTAGGCTGGACAACTCCAGAAACTCCTTTTGTTCCTGAATTCTTAACGTATTTAGCGAACAATCCTAAAGGGGCTACAGGAGTGGTAGAAACTCAGTTTGGATACCATATCATCAATATTGAAGATAAAAAAGCAGGATCAATGGGCTATAAAGTAGCGAATCTTACGAAAGCAATTAAGCCTTCTGATGCTACTGAAGCTGAAACTGATAAAAAAGCAAGAAGATTTATCCAGCAGGTACAAGGGAAATCTTTCAACGATTTCGTAAATATCGCTAAAAAAGGAAACTATCAATTCTCTAATCCTAAGTCTGCAAAAAGATTTGACGGACAGCTTCAAGGGTTAGGAACAGATAAAGATCCTGAGATCTTAGCTTGGGCATTTGATAAAAAGAGATCTAAAGGAGACACTGAATTCTTTACAGTAGAAGGTACAGGAGATAAAATTGTAGTGTATTTAAACGGAAAACAGGAAAAAGGACTTGCTGATCCGGAATCAGTAAGAGACCAGATTGAAATTATCGTTAAAAATAAATTGGCAGCGAAACAAATCTCTGATAAGATTACCGCGGCTAAAGCTTCCAGCTTAGATCAAATTGCTAAATTATTTGCATCATCAAAGCAAAGTGCTCAGGTTAACCTATTGAACCCGTCAGTGGCTGGTGCTATGGAGCCTAAAGTGGCTGGTGCAGCGTTTGGTGTGGCAAAAGGAAAACTATCTAATCCTGTTGAAGGAGGAACAGGGGTTTATGTTTTGATCAAAAAGAATGAAACAACCAACAAACAACCTGGTGACCTTAAACAGTTCACAGAATCTATTACTCAGAGAAATGCAGGAATGTTCGGACAGGCTTGGATGAAGAGCCTTCAGGATAATGCAGCGATCGATGACTATAGAATCGAAATCTGGAACAAGGTAGGAAATCAACAACAATAAGAAATTATTCATATCTATAAAAAGCAGCAAAATATTTTGCTGCTTTTTTTGTATTTAACGCAGAGCAATAAAGAAAAACATTAATTTAAAATGTGTTATATTTGCTCATTAGAAAAAATTTAGCAAGTGAAGTTCAGTAAAGAAATAAAAGCTGGTGTGATAGCACTTTTAGCCATTGTAGGGTTTGTGTTATTGTTTCAATTTATGAAAGGCAGAAGCCTTTTTACTACCGATAATATATTTTTCGCAAAATATGACAACGTAGAAGGATTAACACAGTCTTCTCCGGTTTCTATCAATGGATTGAAAGTGGGGCAGGTTGATAAAATCATTCCACAGACTACAAAAGAAGGTAAAATCCATTTTATTGTAAAAATTACGGTAGATAATAAATTTGAATTTTCAAAAAACTCTCCTCTTGAAATTTTCGAACCTGGACTTATGTCTGGTAAAGAAATGAGAATTAACCTGGTTTACGGGGGACAAACTGCAAAAGACGGTGATACGTTACTGGGAGCTTTCAAACTGGGTACTTTGGGAAGTCTTTCTTCTCAGGTAGGTCCTGTTAAAGATCAGCTTCAATCTGTGCTGCACCGTGTAGACTCTCTGATGGCTAATGCCAACATGATTGTAGATGGACAAAACAGAGCTGAAATTAAAGCTTTGCTTTCCAATCTTAATAAAACAGTTGGAGCGCTACAGACTACTGCAGGAAATGTAAACAGTCTGGTAGGTCATAATGATCCGAAGCTTCAAAAAGTACTTGATGATGCAAGTCTAACCATGCAAAGCGGAAAAGTTACTTTAGATAAATACGGAAATTTAGCAGAAAGTATTGATACGAAAAAGCTGAATGCAACCATCGCCAACTTAGATGCTACGGTAGGAAAACTTAATCAGGTAATTGCCGGTGTTGATAATGGTCAGGGAAGCTTAGGCAAGCTGATGAAAGATGAGCAGCTTTATAACAATCTGAATTCAGCATCTACCAATCTGAATTCATTGATTGAAGATATGAAGGCGAATCCTAAAAGGTACATCAACTTCTCTGTTTTTGGTAAGAACAATAAAGACTAATACCTTATGCAGTATATCGATAATATTATTTTTCTGATTTTATTAGTTGCTGGTTTTGGGCTGTTTGCTAAGAGCCTGCAGAAGATATATAGAAATATCAGATTAGGAAGAGAAATCAATAGAAGAGACAGGAAATCTGAACGCTGGGAAACCATGGCAAGAGTAGCTATGGGACAAAGCAAGATGGTAAAACGACCGGTTGCAGGGATTCTGCATCTTTTCGTGTATGTCGGCTTCGTCATTATTAACATTGAACTTATTGAGATTATTGTTGACGGAATATTCGGAACACACCGTTTCCTGTCTTCCATTTTCGGACATAGTTTTTATAACTTCTTTACCGCAACATTAGAAGTTCTCGCACTTCTTGTTGTGATTGGAGTAGTCGTGTTTTTTATCCGAAGAAATTTTTACGGAGTTAAGCGATTAACGATGAAAGAACTTTTTGGATGGCCAAAACATGATGCCAACTGGATTCTTATCATAGAATTTGCCCTGATGATGGCATTCTTCAAAATGAATGCTTCAGATTTCATTTTGCAAACGAGAGGGGTAGAAGGTTTCCATCATATCGGATCATTCCCGATCAGTGAAATGATCTTTGTTCCGTTTTTAGAAATTTTCAGTTTTAATAATGGCTTTTTAATATTCACAGAAAAAGCTGCCTGGTGGTTCCACTTTGTGGGAATCCTTTTCTTCATGAACTACCTGTATTATTCAAAACATCTGCATATTATTTTGGCTTTCCCTAGTACATGGTATGCTAATCTTGAAAAGAAAGGAAAATTCAACAATTTAGAATCTGTAACGAAAGAAATTAAATTGATGATGGATCCGAATGCAGACCCTTATGCTGCTCCGGCAGAAGGAACTGAAGCTGATGTTCCCTCTAAATTCGGTGCTGAAGATGTATTTGATCTTAATCAGGTGCAGTTGCTGAATGCCTATTCATGTACAGAATGCGGAAGATGTACTTCTGTATGTCCGGCAAATATTACAGGCAAAAAACTTTCTCCAAGATTGATTTTAATGAAGACGAGAGACCGTTTGGAAGAAGTAGGAAAAAACATTGATAAAAACGGAGCATTCGTAGATGACGGCAGAAAACTGCTGAACGATTATATCACAAAAGAAGAACTTTGGGCATGTACTACATGTAATGCCTGTACTGAGGCTTGTCCTATCTTGCTGGATCCGCTGTCTATCATTTTTGAGATGAGAAGATTCCTGGTAATGGAACAGTCTGCTGCACCACAGGAACTGAATTTAATGATGACGAATGTCGAGAACAATGCCGCACCTTGGCAGTATAATCAGGCAGATCGTTTGAACTGGGCCAACGAAAATTAGTGTAACAATGTAAAATAATGTAACAATGTAGCAATCATTGGGAAACTGGTACATTGGCATATTGGTAAATTTGAAGAAATGGATTTCAATATAAAAACAATGGCAGAATATGCTGCCGAAGGAAAAGCACCTGAAGTTTTATTTTGGGTAGGTTGTGCAGGAAGTTTCGACGACCGTGCTAAAAAAATTACAAAAGCATTTTGCAAGATACTTAATAAAATAGGGGTTGAATTTGCTGTGCTGGGACAGGAAGAAAGCTGTACCGGTGATCCTGCAAAACGTGCAGGAAATGAATTCGTTTTTCAAATGATGGCATTAACGAATATTGAAGTCCTGAATGCCTATGAAGTAAAAAAAATCGTAACGGCTTGCCCTCACTGTTTTAATACGTTGAAAAATGAATATCCAAGCTTAGGTGGTCACTTTGATGTGGTACACCATACGCAGTTTCTTAAAACATTAATGGAAGAGGGTAGGTTGAAGATTGAAGGCGGTGCTTTCAAAGGGAAAAAGATCACTTTTCATGATCCGTGTTACCTGGGAAGAGCCAATGATGAATATGAGGCTCCTAGAATGCTTTTAGAAAAGCTTGATGCGGAGCTGGTAGAAATGAAAAGATGCAAAACCAATGGGCTTTGCTGTGGTGCCGGAGGAGCGCAAATGTTTAAAGAACCAGAAAAAGGAAATAAAGATATTAATATCGAAAGAACCGAAGAAGCTTTATCATTTGAACCTAAAGTTATTGCAACGGGATGCCCGTTCTGTAATACCATGATGACAGATGGGGTAAAGCACTTTAATAAAAATGAAGAGGTTGCTGTAAAAGATATCGTAGAGCTTCTTGCTGAAGCAGATGATCTGTAGAAAGCAGTCCATAATAGCATAAAATTTAAACTCAGGCCTCAGCTTGGGTTTTTGTTTATCATAAACTCAGGAATATTTATTAATTTTATACTTTAAATTGGAAGGATATGAAAATTGAAGAATCAAATATAGTAGAAACCAACGACTACAGAGTCATTATATACCCGGCTTCAAGACCTTTTGAGACCAAAGAAGCCAAAGTAATAACAGAAAAATTATATGATTTTCTGGCCGGTTGGGCAGCACATGGAAAACCTCTTTCTTCATCTTTTAAGATCGAAAAGAATCAATTCATCATTATCTGTGTAGATGAAGAGAAAGAAATGGCTTCCGGATGCAGTATCGATGCATTAGGGAAGATCATGAGAGAAATTGATGCAGAATATCAACTGGGACTTTTCGACAGAATGAAAGCAAGTTTTGTAGAAAACGGAACAGTAAAGACCTTGAAACTGCAGGAATTTAAATCAAAACTAAGAAGCGGAGAATTATCAAAAGAAATAGAAGTGTTTGATTTCTCTAAAAATACCTATCTGGAATTTTTAAGTAACTTTTTACTGCCGTTTGGGAGAAGCTGGGCATCTTCAATATAATAATTCCTATTGAAAATACTCTTTATTTCTTCATGGTTTCCTAACAAATTGGAGCCTACTAATGGAAATTTTGTACAGCGTCATGCGGAAGCCGTTGCGCTGTTGCATGATGTAGAAATATTGCATGCAATTGGAGATAACAATCAAAAAGAAGAATTTATTTTTGATGATAAAATAATAAATGATATTAGAACGCTTATCATTTATTATAAAAACTCCAGTAACCCTGTTGTGAATTTTTTAAGGCGTATGAAAGCTTACAAAATGGGGTTTTCCAATGTGCAGAAACCTGATGTGGTGCACGCTAACGTTCTTCATAACACGATGTTGTTTGCTGTTTATTTGAAGAAGAAATATAAAATACCTTTTGTAGTGAGTGAACATTGGTCTGCATTACAAAAAAACAATCTATTTAAGACAGCACATACTGTCAAGATAATTGCAAAATATATAGCTAGAAATGCAAATTATATTCTACCTGTAAGTAATAATCTTAAAGATAGCTTGCAGTTTTTGGGAGTACGCACTCCTATGAAAGTAATTCCGAATGTAGTAGATACCCATCTTTTTTTATCTAAATCAGAAGCAAATTCAATATTTATATTTCTTCATATTTCTAATTTAATTCCAGGAAAAAATGCAGATAGAATTATAAATGTCGCTATAAAACTTTTAAAACAAGGATATGATTTTAACTTGCAGATTGGTGGTGATGGAGATATTTCTAAATTAAATAGAATAGTTCAAAAAGAAAATTTAGAACAGAAAATAAAGATTTTTGGAATCCAGACTTTGCCGCAAGTTGCAGATCGAATGCATCATTCAGATTGTTTTATTCTGTTTAGTGATTATGAAAACCAGCCGTGCGTAATTGCAGAAGCATTTGCAAGTGGTATAAGAGTAATTTCCACTAATGTGGGTGGAGTATCTGAATTTTTTCCTGAAAATTTTGGAATTTTATTAGAAAAACCAAGTGAAGATTTATTGGAAAAGGCAATGATAAGTATGCTAGAGAACAATATAAGTTATGATAGGAAAGAACTAGCAAACTATGCTAAAAATACTTTTTCGAAAGAAGTTGTTGGAAGAATATTCGTAAAGATTTATGATGAAGTTATTACTAAAAATGTGCAATTGTGAAAAGTTTAAAAGATTTTTTGAAAAGCTTTCTAAATAATAGTGGACATCACATTTTTTTTTCATTTCTTATCGCAAAGATTTGTGGTTTTGTAGGCTCAATATTAATTATCAGATTACTGCCGGAAAAAGAATTTGGAATTTTAAGCATATTGCTTTCATTACTGACAATTTTTGTTCCTTTCACAGGATTCGGGAGCGGACAAAGTTTACTCAGGTTTGGTTCCTTATCTACTGATACGGTTGAAAAGCAAAAGATCTCCTCTTATTTTTTTTTCAAAGGAATTTTTTTTGAGATTATTCTTATTGTCATTTTTTTAACAATATCCCTTTTTTATTTTAATAAATATGATGATATTCTAGTTATTTTTATATTCTGTGCGATACGCTTGGGTGGTTTTTATTTTGTAAACCATATACAGTCTTTTTACCGTATTACTTCAAAAAATAAAACTTTTGCCCATATTAATAATTTAATCAATATCGGGGGATTGGCTTTAATACTTATTCTCACCTATTTCTTTAAATTTTATGGCTATTTGATTGCGATCGCGGTTACGCCATACCTTTCTTTATTTTGGCTTAATAAAGAGATTTATTCATTTCATAAATTTATTCCTGAAAACTACAAGGAAATGTGGCGGTATGGTGCGTTTACGGCCGCTACATCACTTATTTCTGATGCTTTGTTTTCTTTAGATATTCTTTTACTTGGTTTTTTAATGAATGAAAATGCTGTTGCTCATTATCGTGTTGCTATTTTAATACCTTCTAATATTACATTTTTAGCAACTAGCTTTATGCAAAGTGATTTTCCTATGCTCTCAAAAAATTATAGAAATAAATTTTTTTTAAGATCCTATATCATTAATTACCATAAAGTGTTTATTCCTGTATGTATCGGAATATTTGTTTTTTTTATTTTTTTTAGTCACTACATTTTACAATGGTTTTTTGGAATTGCATATGTTGATAACTCAGAATTGATGATGATTTTGCTGGTAGGTTTCAATATAGGAATGCTCACCCGGAATCTATATGGAAATCTCCTTCCGGCTGTAGGGAAAGTTGAAATTAATACTTGGGTTGGCGTAGCTTCTCTTATGTTCCTCGCAATAACCGCCTATTTGTTAATACCAATCTATGGAACTGCAGGTATGGCAATTGCAATGACATCCACCTTGCTGATATCAGGGTTTTCTTGTCTTATTTTTTTCTTTTTGTATCTGAGAAAACTTCCTTAATTATAAATCTTTATTACCTTTGTCTTATGAAGAATTCTGTTTTTGGGATATTGCTTATGCTTTTTGCGACTCTCAGTTGCACCAGAGATGACGATTCTATACAAAGAATCGATCAGATCATGAACATTTATATAAAAAACAGTGCCGGACAGGATTTGCTTAACAGCACGAAAGCCGGATCATTTATCGGATTTTCTGTAAATGATCAGAATGGAACCAGTGATATTGCTCCAGTAAGTATACCGCTTAGGATGACCACAGATTCGCTGTATTATATGGAATACATTGCAGGAGCGAAAAGGGTGACATTGGATTCGGTAAGCCCGGAAAACAGAACGTACCGCTCCAACATGGTGCTTTCTTTAAGAAGAACCATCAACAATGTGACGGATACAATTAATGATACGATGGAAATTCAGTACCGCTGGACCCCGGCAGTATTTCAGGTTTCGAAGGTAATTTATAATGGAGAAGTGAAATTTACCAAGGAAGCAGATGCTCCGAATTCCATAAATACGGTTACTATCATAAAATAATTTTAAATTTGTATAACAGTTAGCTTAGTTTTAAGTTTAACATCTAATATTTAACATCTAAAATAAAATGTTACAAGTCAATTTTTTGCGTGACCATAAGGAACGCGTTTTAGAAGGTCTTAAAAAAAGACAATTCAAAAATCTTGAGTTGGTGGACGATGCGATCGCTGCTGACGACGAAAGAAAAAAGATTCAGTTTGAATTGGATTCCCAACTTTCCGAAATCAATAAAATCTCCAAAGAAATTGGAATTTTAATGAAAGAAGGAAAAAAAGAAGAAGCAGAATCCTCAAAATCTAAAACCGCACAGTTCAAAGAGTCGAGTAAAGAATTAGAAGGTCAGTTGGCGGCATTAGAAACACAATTGCTTCATATCTTATATCAAATTCCGAATATTCCGAATGAATTGGTAAAAAGCGGTGCTTCAGCGGATGATAATGAGATTATTTATCAGTCTCATGACGTAGAAGGTCTTGGAGAAGGAGCAATTCCTCACTGGGAACTTGCCAAGAAATATAACCTGATTGATTTTGAATTAGGAGTGAAAATTGCAGGTGCCGGTTTTCCGGTTTATTTAGGAAAAGGGGCAAGATTGCAGAGAGCTTTAGTGCAGTATTTCCTTGATAAGAATGTGGAGAAAGGATACATGGAAGTGAATCCTCCTCACGTAGTGAACGAAGCTTCAGGTTTTGGAACAGGACAATTGCCGGATAAAGAAGGGCAGATGTATTATATCAATGAAGATAAATTATTCCTGATTCCTACGGCAGAAGTTCCGGTAACCAACCTATACCGTGATGTTTTATTGAATGAAAAAGACCTGCCAATTAAAAATACCGCTTTTTCTCAGTGTTACAGAAGAGAAGCGGGAAGTTATGGAGCTCACGTAAGAGGGCTGAACCGTCTTCACCAGTTTGAAAAAGTAGAGATTGTAAGAATTGAAAAGCCTGAAAACTCTTATGCTGTGCTGGAAGAAATGGTAGAGCATATCAAAGAGATTTTAACAGATCTTGAACTTCCTTACCGTGTATTAAGACTATGTGGTGGAGATACAGGTTTTGGAGCGGCTATGACCTACGATTTTGAAGTATGGAGTGCTGCTCAGGAAATGTGGCTGGAAGTAAGCTCTGTCTCTAACTTTGAAACATTCCAGGCCAATCGTTTGAAATGTCGTTACAAAACAGACGGAAAATCTCAGCTTGTACATACCTTAAACGGTTCTGCAATGGCATTGCCAAGAATTATGGCAGCGCTTCTTGAGAATAATCAGACAGAAGAAGGAATTAAGCTTCCTAAAAAGGTAGCTGAATACGCAAGGTTTGATATCATCAACTAGAAAATGATAACTTTATAAAATTGCCCCTTTCGATTATCGGAAGGGGCATTGTTTTTTTATTCTGTAACGATGATTATTTTCTGGTCTGCATTTTTATACTTGGCTTCTTTGTCATATAATGCTTTAAGATCATATTCTATCCTTACAGAGTGATCATCAACCTGTTTCAGCCAGTCGTGCTTTCCGGTAATTGATTGTATTTTATTCTCAAATTTCAGAGTGGCACCCACCTTTTTGAAAAACATCATCATCATTCCTTCTGTTTTTCCACTTTCTTCATCTGATTTTTCTTCAGGGGATGTTTTAGAGTCCAGTGCCTTTTGAACATTTTTAAGATTAAAATCCCGGGTGTCTATCGTTAATGTTTTCCCATCCCAATCGTTAAATAGATTTTGCTCCAGAGGAAGTTTTTCCTGTTTAGTAAAATCTTTTAAAGATTTAAAATCGGCTTTTGTAAAATGTTCCAGTTTTAAAGCAAATCCTGCTGGGTGGTTATTTTCCTTACTGGATTTCATGAAAATCTTTTTCATGATTCTGATGGAATCCGGATCATTGGTCTTTAACTTTTTTTCTTTTTTTTCGAGTTCATAGAGGCTCGTCCATACAGTAGGGAGTTTATCAAGATCTGTAAATTCCTTTTGCTGTAATGAATCCGGAGTCATTGCCTTCATTTCGGCCATAAATTCCCGCATGTCTACATCCGTTACAGAAGTTGATGCTGCATCTTTATGATAGACGATCTCTGAATTAATAGTACAGGAATGCAGAACAAACAGACTGATGAAAAATAGAAAAAAGTTTTTATACATGGTCTTAATTAAGTAATGATAAAGTGTTGAATTTCAAATAATAATATAATTATTCAACGATTGTAATCTGAAATCTAGCGTCTGAAATCTAAAAATCTAACATTCAATCTAATGACAATTTGTTGAAGGATGATTATGAGTACTGTGATCTCCTGGTAAATGGCAATCGCCATTGTTGTCTTTAGAAATAGTCATAGCTTCGGCCCTTGGTGAAATGTAAGGAATTCCTAATTCCAGGCCTCTTACGATAAATAATCCTCCTAAAATAATCATAACCACAGGAATGACTTTTAAAACTTTAATTCTAAAAGCTTGATTCATGAGGTTTCCGACAAGAACTACCGCAAACATGAAGGGAAGGGTTCCTAGACCAAATAAAGCCATGTATGAGGCTCCCTGCCATATTCCTCCGCTTGCTAAGCTTGCTGTAAGAGCCATGTACACCATACCGCATGGTAAAAAGCCGTTCAGGATTCCTGTTGTGAATCTTGAGCGGTAATCTGCTTTTTGAAGAAGTCTTCCCAGATTTGATTTTACGGCAAAAAGAAATTTAGAGAAAAAAGGAATTTTTGAAGCAAAATCTTTTCCTCCAAATGAAAACAGAGCCATGATAATAAGCAGAATACCTACAGCAATCGTCAGGTATTTCTGAATTCCGGCCATTTCAAAACCTTCTCCAATAATTCCCAACACTGCTCCCAAAAGAGAATAGGTGAAAATTCTACCAAACTGATATGTAAGATTTTGAAGATAAAAATTGGTAGCCTGTTTTTTTGTTAATCCCATCGACAGGGCAATAGGTCCGCACATTCCAATACAATGAAATCCGGATGCGAACCCTAAGCCGATAGCCGATAAAATAAGTGCTATTTCCATATCACATCATAATCCAATCGGTACTCCGTTTTATCTTTTGTCCATGTCAATCGTAATGTATAATTACCGGCTTTCAATACTTTTGCAGGTATTAAAATAGATTGATCTGCATTCAGCTGTTCGGATTTTTTAATATCCAAATTCTGATCATCGGTTCTGTTTAACACAAATTTTACCGTCGTATTGGAATTGTTGTATCCTTTAGGGAAAACAATTTTAATTCCTGATGTATCCTGACTATATGTAGGTTTCTCCTGAAGATTATCTGCTCTTTTCTTGGCATCAATTACATCCTGGTATTGCAGCTCTTCTTCATAATAATTATCCGTTACCATTTCCGAATTCTTCTGCCCGTTCGGGAAAAGAAATAACATGGATAAAATAAAAACTATAAATGCAAATAATGCAATGACAACACCGTGTCCCCAACTAAAGTTTTTCATTTGTAAAAATTAAAATTGTAATTTAAATGGTCCTTCAAAATAAGTCTGGTAAGAATCGATCATTTTTCCTTTCATGTCATAAACGCCAATAGAAATATTCTGTTTAGATAATTTCATTTCATTTTCCGGGAAACTGATATTGATGGTACCTTTTGAAATTTTGTCTCTTTCTACGGTAATTTTGCTCGATCCGCTATAGATGATTTCACCATGCGTAGGCTCGATTACTTTAATCGTTACGATTTTCTTATCATTTGTTTTGTTTAGGAAGGTATAATTGTAGGTATTGGTGATCTTTCCGTCTCTCACGAAGAAAGTACTTCCTGCAGGTTTGATGAATTTTGCTTCCATCTCACCACGGCTGGAAAGCAGGAATCCTAACAATCCTACCAGCAATACCAGAACAACTGCAAATCCTTTCATCCTTCCGGTGAATTTAAACTCGGTCTGGTTTTCAATTTCATTTTCAGAAGCATATCTCACCAATCCTTTGGGTAATCCAACCTTTTCCATTACTTCATCACAGGCATCAATACAAGCAGTACAGTTAACACATTCCAGCTGCTGGCCGTCTCTGATGTCAATTCCGGTAGGGCATACCACCACACACTGATGACAGTCGATACAATCTCCTTTTCCAGCTGCTTTTCTGTCTTCTCCTTTTCTCCATTTGGATCTGTTTTCTCCTCTTTTAAAGTCGTAGAAAACATTGATGGTATCTTTATCAATCAATACACCCTGAAGTCTTCCATAAGGGCATACAAGAGTACATACCTGCTCTCTGAACCATGCAAATACAAAGTAAAATGCTCCGGTAAAGAGAATCATCACAATAAAATTCGTAGGATGAGCAAATGGACCTTCTGAAATGATTTTAAATATCTCGCGATACCCAACAATATACATGAGCATAAAGTGAGTGATAATAAGGGAGATAATAATATAGACCGTCCATTTTAAACTTCTTTTCCATATTTTCTCGCTATTCCACTCCTGTCTGTCCAGCTTCATCTGCTTGTTTCTGTCGCCTTCGATAATATATTCTATTTTACGAAAAATAGATTCCATAAAAATTGTCTGAGGGCATATCCACCCGCAGAAAATTCTTCCGAACGCAATCGTAAAAATAATAATGAATATTAAAGACGCAATAGCTCCTAAAGTAAGGATGAAAAAGTCTTGTGGATAGAACGGCTGCCCCATGATGTAAAACTCTCTATCAATAACATTGAATAGAAAGAATGGGTTGCCATTAATGGTTAGAAATGGCACCGTAAAATAAATAATTAATAAAGTATAGCTTACCAGGTTTCTATAGTTGGTGTATTTCCCTTTGGGTTTTCTCGGAAATACCCATTTTCTTTTGCCGGATTGCTCCATTGTCCCTATAGAATCTCTGTAAGTCTCAGGATCCAGAACCTGCCCCTGTCCGCCTCGTACTTCTGTTTCTTCTATGTCTGACATTTTGTAATGTATTTAAAAAAAGAAAAACATAATTCGTTACTAGTTTTTAAGGTAATAACAAATTATGTTTTTCATATGGTTTCTAATTTTTTGTGTAAATTATTCTTTTTCCCAATGTGCTTCAGTTCCCTGAGGAGCAGCTCCTCCCTGAGCTGGTGTTATTGGTGGTTGTTCCTGGTTAATGTGATATACATACGCTGCGATTTTTTCAATCTCAGCACCGGAAACTTCCCCGTTTTTACCAAATGGTCTCATCGCAGGGTTAGTAGGAGAACCATTCCAGTCCATATGGAAAACGTTTTTAAATAAAGTTTTCTCAGGTTGGTTGATCCAGAAGTTATCTGTCAAGTTTGGACCGATTCCTCCACTACCATCTTCCTTGTGACAAGATGAACAGTTAGTTTTAAATAATTCTTTACCTTCTGCGATATTATCAGCAGAATATTTAGCTGTTTCTATTGTTACAGGAGGTTGCTCTGCTTCATATATTGCAATGCTTGCCATCTGCTCTTTATATTCTTTTTCATACTCGCTCAATGGGTGAGCAAAGTCTGTGAAAGAATACGCTGCAATATACACAATACAAAAAGCGGTCCCAAAATAGAATAATCCGATCCACCATTTTGGAAGTTGATTATCCAACTCCATAATTCCATCGAAACCGTGGTCGATAAGGATATCTTTCTCTTCGGTTGCAGACTGCTTTTTGAAAGCACTGTCATACATTCTTCTTAAGAAAGGGATTTTCTTTTCTGATAAATAGGCTGCTTTTTCTTCTGCAGTTAATTTCTTGAATTTATTATTTTCAATCAAATCTCCAATCGCATTGTGGATGTATGCTAAAATAGCACCAATCACCACAGTTCCCCAGAAGTAAGGCGAAGCTAGGAACGAGTAGCTCTGTACAAACAAATAATAAAAAACTATTAAGAGTCCAATTATTATTAAGATGTTTACAACAACAGGTGTTCTTTGTTTCATAATAAATAGTTTAATTTTTTAAATTAAAATCGTCTTCATCATCCCCAAGCGGAGCTTCTTCTTCCTCTTTGTAATATTTTTTAGGCCTGCTAAAAACATAGATTACCAAAGCGACGAAGAACAGCATAAAGAAAATCAGAGCCAGCGTCTGGTAAAGACCAGCGTTTTCTGTATTGGATAAGATATCTTTAAAATTTTGAGGAATCATGATTGAACCTTTTAATGTTTAGTTATTACTTGCTGTTTTTATTTCCGTTGTTTTGATATCAGTTCCTAATCTTTGTAGGTAAGAGATAAGAGCTACAATCTCTTTTTTCTCTAATTCTCCTTTAGGTCTCTTAGCGTATGCATCTTTCAAGTCAGCTGCTTCAGAGAAGATATCTTTTACAATTTTCTTAGCCTGATTGTCTGCCCATGCATTAGCAGAATCTACCTGAGGTTTTGTATATGGTACATCGAAAGTATTTTTCATTAGTAACATTTTGTCAACCATTTTAGATCGGTCTAAATTCGTAGCAATTAACCAAGGGAAACGAGGCATGATAGAACCAGCAGAGGTAGATCTTGGGTTATACATGTGTTTATAATGCCAAGAACTTGGGTTTTTACCCCCTTCTCTATGTAAATCTGGTCCTGTTCTTTTTGATCCCCATAAGAATGGTCTGTCATAAATGAACTCTCCAGCTTTTGAATATTGTCCGTTTTTACCGTTGAATCTGGTAATCTCATCTCTGAATGGTCTGATCATCTGAGAGTGACAAGAGTTACATCCTTCACGGATATAAATATCTCTACCTTCTAATTCAAGGGGAGAATATGGTTTTACTGCTGAAATCGTAGGTACACTTTTCTTAAGAGATAATGTAGGGATGATCTCCACAGAACTACCAATTGAAATCGTAATGAAAGATAGAATACCTAATAATACCGGTGTTCTTTCTAACCAAAGGTGAGTACCTTCTCCTTCTTTTCTGTTTTTACCGATGTTTGCCAAAGCAGGAGCTTCTGCAGGAACTTCTTTTTGAAATGATCCTTTTCTTGCAGTAGCTACAACGTTTACGACCATTAAGATGGCTCCGGAGATATAGAATAAACCTCCTGCAAATCTCATTTTATAGTAAGGAATAATTGCAGTTACTGTGTCTAACCAGTTTTTCCACAATAAAGTTCCGTCCGGATTAAACTGCTTCCACATTAATCCTTGAGTGAATCCTGCAATATACATTGGTACTGCATAGAAAATAATTCCTAAAGTCCCTAACCAGAAATGCCAGTTAGCTAATTTTACAGACCAAAGTTTTGTTCTCCACAAGATCGGTACCAAATAATAGATAACCCCGAATGCCATGAAGCCATTCCATCCAAGAGCTCCTAAATGAACGTGACCAATAACCCAGTCCGTAAAGTGACCGATTTTGTTGATGTTTTTAGTGGCTAAAAGCGGTCCTTCAAACGTTGCCATACCATAACAGGTAACTGCAACTACGAAGAACTTCAAGATAGGATTTTCTCTTACCTTATCCCAAGCTCCTCTTAGAGTAAGAAGACCATTCAGCATTCCTCCCCAAGATGGTGCAATAAGCATGATTGAGAAACCTGTTCCCACTGCCTGAGCCCAAGCCGGAAGTGCTGTATACTGAAGGTGGTGAGGACCAGCCCAGATATATACGAAAATTAATGACCAGAAGTGAATAATAGACAACTTATAAGAGAATACAGGTCTGTCTGCCGCTTTTGGCAGGAAGTAATACATCAAACCTAGTACCGGAGTCGTTAGTACGAATGCTACCGCATTATGACCGTACCACCACTGTACAATAGCGTCTTTTACCCCTGCATATGCTGAATAAGATTTCCAGCCAGTGAAAGATAAAGGAACCTCCAGGTTGTTGAAGATGTGAAGCATTGCTACCGCAATCCAAGTTCCAATATAGAACCAAATCGCTACATATAAGTGTCTTACTCTTCTTTTTGCAATCGTCAGGAACATGTTGATCCCGAAAATAATCCAAGAGAATGCGATTAATATGTCAATTGGCCACTCATGCTCTGCATATTCTTTAGAGGTATTGATTCCCATAAAGAAGGTAACGAACGTAGCAACAATCATAAATTGCCAAGTCCAGAAGTGTAACCAAGATAATGTATCACTGTACATTCTTGTTTTTAATAATCTCTGTAATGAGTAATAAATACCGGTATAAACGATATTACATACGAATGCAAAGATTACGGTGCTGGTGTGCAACATTCTAATTCTACCAAAACCAAATGCACCATGAGTGTTTATCAGCCCTTGAATGTTACCTGAGGACAAACTCCTAATGGTTGTATCATCAGTCCCGAATAAAAATTCAGGTAATTCCGGGTAGAAAAGCATGAGTGCTGCCGTAAGTCCGAACGTAAATCCTATGAGCCCAAAAACTATGGTCGCGTAAAGGAATGCCCGAACAATACTGTTGTCATAACTAAACTTCTGTGTTTCCATATCAACTATTCACTTTTTTCTTCAATTTTATTATTTTCTCCTGTTATTTTCTCGTCTGTTTTTTTGTTGACAATTTCTTCATCCTCTTTGATCTCTCCAGAGTCAAAAAGGATTCTCACAGCCGGAGATTCATCATCTTCAAACTGTCCTTTCCTGGCGTTTATTATAAATACCACCAAGAAGATTGCAGCCAAAGAAACACTGCAAAGGATCATTAAATATAGAATATCCATCAGTCAACAAAATTAACCTATTTTCGGGGTTCAAATTTAGTGAAAAATAATGACATTCATCACGAAATGCCGATTTCAGCTAATTTAAAATCAGTCTAAATAAGGGTGTTTACGCCTGTTTTTTGAAGTGTTTTCTACCCAATATCCAGGTAGAAAGTGTGGTGAAAGAAACCACGGTAATAGAACTGATTGGCATAAGAATTGCCGCAAAAAGCGGATGCATATGCCCTGTAACCGCATAACTTAATCCAACAATATTGTAAAGGAAACTAATTATAAATGTCATTTTCACAATCGTTATGGAGCCTTTACAAACGTTTAAATACTTGTCAAGGGTTACTACTTTTTCACCGTTCATGATCACATCAGAAGAAGGGGTGAAGCTGTTCGTGTCATCAGAAATGGCAATTCCTACGTTGCTTTGTTTCAAAGCTCCTGCATCATTAAGACCATCACCAAGCATGGCAACTTTGAGGTTTTGATCCTGAAGATTTTTAATATAATTCAGTTTGTCTTCCGGGCTTTGGTTAAAAGCCATGGCGTGAAAACTTGGAATTAATTCCTTAAGCTGGTTTTCTTCTGAAGAATTATCTCCACTCAGAATGAAGATTTTATAGTGGGTCAGTTTTTTGAATAAATCCTTAAGATTTTGGCGGTACTCATTTTTAAAGATGAATTTGCCTAAAAATTCGTCGTTTTTGCTTACAAAAACTGCAGTTTCAAGGTTTTTCGATTCCTGGTTATTATAACGGGCAGAACCAATTTTATACGTATTTCCTCGTACCTGAGCTTCATACCCTTTTCCGGAGATTTCTCTGAAATGTTCTACAGGGAAATAATCATCATTCACTTCTATGAATTCATAGAGAGATTTAGAAAGCGGATGGTTGGAGTTTTTTAATAAAGTCTTGATATTCAGTAAATCAAATTCACTGATTTCAGTACCCTGGTATTTTATACTTGATTTTTTTCTGTGTGTAATCGTTCCGGTCTTATCAAAGACAATAGTATCAAGTTTAGCTATTTTTTCAATGGTAAGGGTATCTTTTACATAGAATTTATTTCTGCCTAAAATCCTCATAATGTGTCCAAAAGTGAACGGTGCAGATAGCGCAAGGGCGCAAGGGCATGCAATGATCAGAATAGCTGAAACTACCTGGAACATTTTTTCCAGATCAATAAATGACCAGTAAATTGCAGAAGCTGCGGCAATGCCTAAAATTATGAAAGTGAAATACTTACTGATGTTATTCGTCAGTGTGTCTAATCCTGTTTCATGTTTTTTGAATGCTTCTTTATTCCAAAGCTGAGTAAGATAACTTTGATCTACATCCTTAATCACTTCCAGTTCCAGTGAAGATCCGATCTGTTTTCCTCCTGCGAAGATTTTATCTCCCGGATGCTTGCTGATGCTTTCACTTTCTCCCGTAATGAAACTGTTATCTATATTTCCTTCCCCATTAATTAAAATGGCATCTACAGGAATAATTTCTTCATTTCTAACTAAAATACGATCGCCTACTTTCACTTCAGAAAGTAAAATATTGTCCTGTTTTCCATTAAAATCAACCTTTGTAACGGCGATTGGGTAAAATGATTTGTAATCACGGTCATAAGAAAGGGCGCTGTAGGTTCTTTTTTGAAAGAGTTTCCCCATAAGCATGAAGAATAAAAGACCACATAAGGTATCAAAGTATCCAGGGCCGTAATCAGTAGCAATCTCGTAAATACTACGCCCGAAAAGGACAAAGATTCCCAGCACAATCGGAACGTCAATATTCACGATCTTATTTTTTAATCCGTACCATGCCGATTTATAATAATCAGAAGCGGAATAAAACACAACGGGACAGGCGAGAATAAACATCAATATCCTGAACAGGCCTTTATAATGTTCCATCCAGTAATCCTGTTCACCCATATATTCCGGGATGGCAAGGAACATTCCGTTACCGAATGCAAAAGCAGCAATAACGAACTTTATAAGTAATGATTTGTCAAGATGATCAACATTTTTATCGGCTGTTTCAAGGCTGATAACCGGTTTGTATCCAAGATTGGTTAGAAAATTAGCTAATTCGCTTAATTTTAAGTCGTTATGATTGAAAGATATCTGCAGGTTTTTTCTCGTGAAGTTAACCTGAGAATATTTGATGTTTTTATTTAAGGTATGAAGGCTTTCCAGTAACCAGATGCATGAAGAACAGTGGATAACAGGAATTTTAAAAGTAACCAGGCTGGTATTTCCTTCAGAGAAATCCGTTACTTTTTCGAAAATTTCAGGAGTATCAAGATAATCGAATTGTGAAGAGTTTTCATCATTAGGACGAATTCCGGCACGCTTGTTAAGTTCGTAGAAATTACTTAAATTATTCGTATTTAGAATTTCGTAAACAGATTTACAGCCGTTGCAACAGAAAATTTTTTCGTCAAAAAGAATTCTCTCTTTTTCTATACCCTGACCACAATGAAAACAGTTCTCGCTCACCTCCCTAAATTATTGACGTACAAAATTATAACAATTTTTTTTGTTTATCGAGTTAAAATGTTCTATTTTTGTGATAAATGTCATATAAAATGTCGCAGGAACAACAGATTGCAATTGAAGAGAGGTTCGCCAGAGTTTTTAATGATAAATCATTTAAAGAAAGACTTTCCAGTGCAGATTTTGAGAAGTATATGAGTGCCAAGAAGAGGCTCGATTTTCAAAAACACGATATTATTTTCGAGGATGGAGAAACTCCAAGAGGAGTTTACTTTTTAGAAAAAGGAGCAGCTAAGCTGTCAAAATCGGGAGCATTCGGGAAAGATCAGATTTTAAGATTTATCAAAGAAGGCGACATCATCGGCTATCGTTCATTACTTTGCGGAGAAAATTTCCAGGCAAAGGCTGAAGCAATGACAGATATAGAATGCATTTTCCTGCCTGCAGAGGTTTTCATGTACCTCTTAGAAGTTGATCCCCAATTATCATTCGTGATGCTTCAGAAGATCTCTTATGAACTGGGTGAATCTTCAAATACCGTTACTTTCCTTGCCCAAAAGACGGTAAGAGAAAGGCTGGCTGAGATTTTACTGCTGCTGGAGCAGAAATTAGGCGTGGATCCTGAAGGGTTCATCAAAATTTCGCTTACCAGAGAAGAAATTGCCAATATTATAGGTACGGCCACCGAAAGTGCCATCCGTTTGATTTCCGAATTCAAACAGGACAGTCTGATAGAAGTGGACGGCAGAAACATCAGAATCCTAAACCACGACAAACTAATGAAACTAGGACACGTAGTTTTATAAAAATCATACAAAATTTAAGTCGGCGAAAGCCGACTTTTTAACTTTTAAAAATAGATAAATTATGTCTGTTCACTCTGAAATTAAAAAAGTTACGACTGAAACCTTGCGTAAAATGAAATTCGACAAGGAGAAAATAACCATGCTTACTGCATATGATTTTACCACAGCCAAGATGGTAGATGCAGGTGGAGTAGATGCAATTTTAATAGGAGATTCTGCGGCTAACGTAATGGCTGGTTTTGAGACTACATTACCGATAACGCTGGATCAGATGATTTATCATGCTCAATGTGTAGTGCGTGGAGTAGACAGAGCTTTGGTGATTGCTGATCTTCCGTTCGGTACTTACCAGAGTAATCCGGAAAAAGCACTGGAATCTGCCGTAAGAATGATGAAAGAAGGAGGGGCGCATGGAGTTAAGATTGAAGGAGGAAAAGAAATTTCAAAATCCATCAAGAAAATTATTAATGCGGGGATTCCAGTAATGGGACATTTAGGATTGACGCCACAATCAATTTATAAATTTGGAACTTATAAAGTAAGAGCCAAAGAAGAGGCTGAAGCTGAAAAACTAATCGCTGATGCACAGCTTTTAGAAGAATTAGGATGTTTCTCTATCGTGCTTGAAAAAATCCCTGCTGATTTGGCTAAAAGAGTCTCAGAAAGCATTACTATTCCAACGATCGGTATTGGTGCAGGCTCTGATTGTGACGGGCAGGTTTTGGTATATCATGATATGGTAGGAATGAATCAAGGGTTTAGTCCGAAATTCCTGAGAAGATACCTTGATCTTTACACAGAAATTACAGGAGCTGTGGCTCAGTATGTAAAAGATGTGAAGGCTGTAGAATTTCCAAATGAAAAAGAAAGTTATTAATTAATGAGAAACCAACAAGCCTTACAAGGAATTATATCCATTATTGCCATCATCTGTCTTGCAGTAGGATGGTTTAATCTGTTTTCACCTGAAATTAATATTCTGCTTTCAAAAAGAGTTTTCTATGTCCTGATTGGAGCGAGCTTTCTGCTTCAGGCACCTGCTCTTTCCAACAAAAATTTTGTCTATGCAATGTATGCTGCGGGCGCCCTTTGTATTATCGGAGCATTTTTACCATTGGAATCGAGATTGGCAGGAATGAAAACGCTGGGACTTCTGGGAGGGATTATCCTTTCTTTTGTCGGCAGACCCAAAAATATAGGTTAGGAATATATGAAGGAACAGATTGTTTACGAGGATAATCACCTTTTAATCATTAATAAAAAAGTCGGCCAGCTTGTTCAAGGGGATAAAACCGGGGATGAGCCGTTATTGGATTCGATTAAAAATTTTATAAAAATAAGAGATGGCAAACCGGGAAATGTTTTTCTCGGTTTAGTACATCGTATTGACCGTCCAACTTCCGGATTGGTTATTTATGCCAAAACTTCCAAAGCACTTTCCCGTCTGACCCAGATGGTGAAAAACAGGGAAATTAAAAAGACCTACTGGGCAGTTGTTCCAAAAGAAATGATTCCCAAAAGCCAGCGCCTAGTGCATTATTTACAGAAGAACGAAAAAACGAATAAAGCGATTGTTTTTACAAAGGTGACTGAGGGGGCAAAAGAAGCCATCTTAACGTATCATGTGATCAAAACGTTAGATAATTATCTTTTACTGGAAATTGATCTGGAAACAGGAAGGCATCATCAAATCAGAGCTCAGCTATCCAAAACGGGAGTTCCGATTAAAGGAGATTTAAAATACGGTTCACCCCGTTCAAATCCGGATGGGGGAATTAATCTTCATGCCAGAAAACTGGAGTTTATTCATCCCGTGACCAAAGAAAAAATTGAGGTGATAGCTCCCGTACCGCAGAATGATGCGATCTGGAGAGCCTGTGAAGAATAATAATATCAGTATCTCAACATATTGAGCTGGAAAATAATGAATAAGGCCGGAAATTATACAATTTTCGGCCTTGTTGTTTTTCAGAAATACATGAAATTTTGCTCATTCTGAAAAAATAACTACCTTCGTCCCATACTTTAGGGGTGTCTGTTGACAAACAGACTGAGACTTTACCCTTTGAACCTGATCTGGATCATACCAGCGTAGGGAAAAGTGAGATGACTTTTGTTGTGCATTCTACTGCATAATTACAGCCATTCCTAAAGTGATATGTTTAATTAAAACTTAGGAATGGAACTTACAATCAACCATACAACGAAGACGTTTGATCAACTTCCCGAAAATCTGGAAGCATTAATGGCTATGGAGGTACCCGAACGCAAAAAAGGGATCGCCGTAGCCGTCAACAACTCTATCGTTCCCCAGCCGTCCTGGCCTGATACATTGCTTAAAAACAAAGATTCTATTTTAATCATCACTGCCACTCAGGGCGGTTAATTCTCATACAAAACAAAAATTTTATGGCTCATTCAATCACCTGTTCGCCATTTCCGAACTCAAATAAAATCTATATTGAAGGAACACTACATCCCATCCATGTTGCCATGCGTGAAATACACCTGAGTCCCACCAAACTCAGCAACGGAACACTGGAACATAACCCGCCGGTAACCATTTATGACACCTCCGGACCGTACACAGATAAAAATGCGCTAATAGACATTTTAAAAGGGATCCCGAGAATAAGGGAGCAATGGATACTGGATCGTGAAGATGTAGATATTCTGGAAGGGATCACATCAGAATATGGAAAGACACGTCTTGCCGATTCCCGTCTGGATGACCTTCGTTTTTCCTATGATCACAAACCTAAAGTGGTGAAAGAAGGAAAAGAAATTACCCAGCTCTATTATGCAAGAAAGGGTATTATTACAGCAGAAATGGAATACGTTGCCATCAGGGAAAATCAGCGGATAGAACAGCTGGACACAGTTTCAAAAGAAATGGCTTTTCAGCATCCGGGAAATAGCTTTGGAGCCAATACCCCTAAAAATAAAATCACTCCTGAATTTATAAGGGATGAAATAGCAGCCGGAAGAGCAATTATTCCGAATAATATCAATCATCCGGAAAGTGAACCGATGATCATTGGACGAAACTTTTTGGTTAAAATCAATGCCAATATCGGAAACAGTGCTGTATCATCCAGTATCGAGGAAGAAGTTGAAAAAGCAGTTTGGGCTTGCCGCTGGGGCGCTGACACGATCATGGATCTTTCAACCGGAAAAAACATTCATGAAACCAGAGAATGGATCATCAGGAATAGTCCGGTTCCTATAGGTACCGTACCGATCTATCAGGCATTGGAAAAAGTGAAAGGTGTTCCTGAAGATTTGACCTGGGAAGTTTTTAAAGACACTTTAATAGAGCAGGCCGAGCAAGGCGTATCCTACTTTACGATCCATGCGGGTGTTTTACTCAGATACATTCATCTTACCGCTCAGAGAGTCACAGGAATTGTGTCCAGAGGAGGTTCTATCATGGCCAAATGGTGTCTCTATCATCACAAAGAAAACTTTTTATATACCCATTTTGAAGAGATATGCGAGATCATGAAGAAGTATGACGTTGCTTTTTCTTTGGGAGATGGACTTCGCCCGGGTTCTATTGCCGATGCGAACGATGCTGCCCAGTTTGCAGAATTGGAAACGTTAGGAGAGCTGACTAAAATTGCGTGGAAGCATAATGTACAGGTAATGATTGAAGGTCCAGGGCATGTACCGATGCATATGATTAAAGAAAATATGGACAAACAGCTGAAAGAATGCCATGAAGCTCCATTTTATACCTTAGGTCCTTTGACGACGGATATTGCTCCGGGATATGATCATATCACCTCAGGAATCGGGGCGGCGATGATTGGTTGGTTTGGGTGTGCAATGCTGTGCTATGTTACACCTAAAGAACATTTAGGACTTCCTAATAAAAAGGATGTAAAAGATGGGGTGATCACTTATAAGCTGGCTGCCCACGCGGCAGATCTTGCCAAAGGACATCCTGGATCACAATACAGAGATAATGCATTGAGTAAAGCACGTTTTGAATTCCGATGGGAAGATCAGTTTAACCTTTCATTAGATCCGGAAACGGCAAAATCATATCATGATGAAACACTTCCAGCCGAAGGAGCTAAAATTGCCCATTTCTGTTCCATGTGCGGACCTAAGTTCTGTTCGATGAAAATTACCCAGGAAATCCGGGAATCTGCTGAGCAAGGGATGTTTGATAAGTCCATGGAATTCATCGAAAAAGGCAAAGAAATTTATCTATGATCATTGTAATTACCCATGAAGACCTCATCAGTCATGAAATTGAAACCATCAACGAAATGTTTCGCGAGGGTCTTGATCTTTTACACATCAGAAAGCCTTTTATTAATGATGAAGAAATGAAGGGGTTGATCAATGGGATTGATCAGACATTTCATTCTAAATTGGTATTGCACAGCCATTATGAGGTAGGGAAGTTTTACAATATTTCCCGGTTTCATGTGAGGGAAGCCGATCGGGTCAATGGGTTGTACAGATCAAAGATCGAAGAAGGAAATATAATTTCAACTTCGGTACATCAAATCAATGATTATAATATGCTGGGAAACGAATGGCAGTATTCATTTATAAGCCCCGTGTTTCCCAGTATTTCTAAAAAAGGATACGGACAGGATACAAAAATGATGGAAGATCTTACCTACCGGAATAACATCCATGTAAAATTGATTGCTCTGGGCGGGATTGATGAAAATACTATTAAAAAGGTATTTCAGGCCGGCGCAGATGGAGCAGCCTTGCTGGGAGCAATCTGGAATAGCAGTACACCTGTTAATACTTTTAAGAAATGCAGGGATATCGTTCTTTCTTAGGTAAAAAACAGATCATAATTTTTAAAATAAACCTTCTTTACTAAGACTACATTCAATAGTAATTATGGAAAAATTACAATACATCTCTCAGGGAAAGAGTGAATCTGAACAGAAACTTAATATTCATAAAGTGCTGGATCATGGTATACAATGGGTTCAGGTCCGGTGGAAAGATGCTCCGGAAAACGAATTCATCAGGCTTTGTGAACATGCGAAACAGCTGTGTTCAAACTATAATGCCATTTGCATTATCAATGACAACGTTCGGGTTGCAAAAATCATTGATTCAGACGGAGTACATCTGGGTCTCAATGACGAATCAGTTTTAGAAGCAAGATTAATACTGGGAGATCATAAAATTATCGGCGGAACCGCCAACACATTCTCGGATGTATTGCAAAGAATTAGCGAGGGTTGTGATTACATTGGCTTAGGGCCGTTAAGATTTACGGCTACAAAAGAAAAGCTCAGCCCGGTTTTGGGATTTGATGGCTATCAAAACATTATTGAAAGCTTACAGAAAGAATCAATAGCAATTCCAAAGATCTATGCCATTGGTGGTGTCCGGTTAGAAGATATCAACCCATTACAGCAGGCAGGAATATACGGGGTGGCAGTCTCCGGTCAGATTACAGAAAACCCTTCCATCATCAATGAATTTAAAACAATAATGAAATGAATAATCAACAATTAATAATAGCAGACCGGATTTTTAATTCAAGGCTCTTTTTAGGAACCGGAAAATTTGGAAGCATGAGAGAAATGGAAGCATCTATTATGGCATCAGGAACCCAAATGGTTACCATGGCATTAAAAAGATTGGATATCCAGTCTTCTGAAGATGGTTTACTAAGTTCATTGCAAGCTACCCAAACCCACCTTTTACCGAATACTTCAGGTGCCCGCACCGCAAAAGAAGCTATACTGGCAGCCCAGCTTGCCCGGGAAGCGTTGGAAACCAATTGGGTGAAGCTGGAAATCCATCCGGATCCGAAATACTTATTGCCCGATCCTATAGAAACCCTCTATGCTACAGAAGAGTTGACAAAATTGGGGTTTATCGTAATGCCCTATATTCATGCAGATCCTGTTTTATGCAAGCGTCTTGAAGATGCCGGAACAGCAGTGGTAATGCCGTTGGGAGCTCCAATTGGAACGAATAAAGGCTTAAGGACGGTGGATTTTTTAGAAATTATCATCAGCCAGTCGAAGGTTCCCGTGGTGGTGGATGCAGGAATCGGAGCTCCTTCTGATGCCGCAAAGGCAATGGAAATGGGTGCTGATGCAGTTCTTGTCAACACTGCAATTGCGGTAGCCAGAAATCCCGAGAATATGGCTTTTGCATTTAAAGAAGGAGTTATTGCAGGAAGAAGAGCGTTTGAATCAGGATTGGGAGTCATTGGAAACCATGCAGAAGCATCCAGCCCGCTGACTTCGTTTTTATTTGAATAACAACAGAAATCATGAACAGCTTTAAAGATATTTTTGAACGCTATTCCTGGCAGGAAATCAAGGAAAAATTGGACATGGTAACCGTTTCTGAGGTAGCGTATAGTCTGCAAAAAAAGAATAAAACCATAGAAGACTTTCTCCACCTGATTTCTCCTGCTGCGGCCCAGCAACTGGAACGCATGGCGGTGATGGCTCAGGCAATTACGCAGAAACGCTTTGGAAAAACAATTCAGCTGTATGCCCCGCTGTATCTTAGTAATGAATGTCAGAATATCTGTACCTACTGCGGGTTCAGTTTAGATAATACCCTTAAACGGAAAACGCTTTCGGATACAGAACTGATGATAGAAGCCTCTGCTCTGAAAGCAATGGGAGTTAATCATGTCCTTCTGGTAAGCGGAGAAGCCAATAAAATAGTGGGAGTTCCTTATTTTCTGAATGCTGTCCGCAAGCTGAGACCACATTTTGCCAATATATCCATTGAAGTGCAGCCTTTATCAGAAGAAGAATATCTGGAGCTGCATCAGGAAGGTGTACATTCTGTGCTCGTCTATCAGGAAACATATCATCAGGAGGTCTATAAAGAATATCATCCCAGAGGAAAAAAATCTAATTTTCATTTCCGTCTTGAAACCCCTGACAGGATAGGGAGAGCAGGAATCCATAAAATTGGACTCGGTGTTTTATTAGGACTGGAAGACTGGCGTGTAGACAGTTTTTTCAATGCGCTTCATATCGATTATTTACAGAAAGAGTACTGGAAAAGCCGGTTTTCAGTGTCATTTCCAAGGCTAAGGCCGGCGGAAGGAATCATAGAGCCTAATTTTATAATGGATGATAAAGATCTTTTACAGTTGATTTGTGCCTATCGAATCTGGAATGAAGACCTTGAAATATCAATATCCACCAGAGAAAGTGAAAAGTTCAGGGATAATATCATATCACTCGGAGCAACAGCAATGAGTGCAGCTTCAAAAACAAACCCCGGCGGTTATGCCGTAGACGTAGAATCTCTGGAACAGTTTGAAATCAGTGATGAACGCAGTATGGAAGAAGTGAAAAACAGCATTAGAAAAGCAGGCTACGATCCGGTCATGAAAGACTGGGATCCGGCTTACAGTGGATTTTTTTTAAAAATAAACCATTAAAAGAAGGAAGTCGTTACGAATAATATAAAGAGAGCGTAAAGAAGGAATAAGGGAGGAGGAAAGTTACTATTCTGCTGTCATTCTGAATGTAACGAAGTGCAATAAAGAGTCTAATCTATAAACGAGATTCCTCCTTCGTCGGAATGACAATAGATGTAGAATTATATAATAAGAACCCGATTTTTAAATTTTAAGAGGAGCCTTACTATTTTCTAAACTTTAAAAAATCTTAATGAGCAAAAACATATGAATTAAAATGAAAAGCGAAGATATTTTAGCAAGGTACAGCCGTCAGATATTTATTGATGAGGTAGGATTGGAAGGCCAGCGAAAAATAATGGCTTCAAAAGTACTGGTCGTAGGTGCCGGCGGGTTGGGAAGTCCTGTTATTCAATATCTGGCAGCAGCAGGTGTAGGAACTTTAGGCGTAGCAGACTTTGATCAAGTCGAACTTCACAATTTAAACCGTCAGGTCATCCATCAGGAGCAATCGGTAGGAAAATCAAAAGTCAGCAGTGCAGCGGAATTTGTGAAAAAACTCAATCATCATATACATTGTATTGAAATTAAAGAAAAAATTGAACCTTCAAACGCAGAACAAATCCTTTCTGCCTTTGATATGGTGATTGATTGTTCAGATAATTTCTCAACACGCTATTTGATCAATGACAGCTGTGTCATCGTAAAAAAGCCGCTTATCTATGGCAGTATATTGGGATTTTCCGGGCAGGTTGCCGTATTTAATCATCGAGGAAGCAAAAATTTAAGAGACCTTTTTCCCGAACCTCCTTTTGATGAAGATATTCCAGACTGCGACAGCCTTGGTGTACTGGGAACTTTGCCGGGAATTGTGGGGAGTATGATGGCTAATCTGGCTTTACATATTATCACAGATCTTCCTGTACCAATCAATCAAATGACACTTATCGATACATTCAACTGGAGATTTCAATCCGTTGATTTTTAATGAGATTGTTTACAATAAACAGGGCAGTAAGATTTCTTACTGCCCTGTTTTATAATGGGGTGACAAACTATTGTCCCGGCTGCATTACACCACCGGTGTCTTCTTTTTTCGTGCTGTTTAAGATATTGGCATCTTCTTTTGCCAGCTTATTTTTTGTAGGAATTTTATAATTGATAGATAATCCGAAGTTTCTTGAATCATACTTGCTTCTTAATACCACCGCATCGCCTGAAGGTGGGTTAGAACGTACCTGCATCACCTGTCCGTTAAAGATATCATTCGCAAAAATAGAAAGAGTCAGTTTATTATCCAGGAACTTCTTAGTTAGTGTGATATCAACGTTGTTGTTAAACGGTTTTTCTGCCGTAAAGTAAAAATAGCCTGCCTTAGGAGTCAGATAACTGTAATTTGCCGTCATTTTGATGCCTTTAGGAAGAATCAGCTGGGCCATTACGTTAAAGATCCAGAAGCCTTTATTACTGAGGTTTTCAATTTCATGCTTCTGATATCCTGCATACAGATACATAAAGTTGATTTTATCAGGATTGAAATCAAACTTCATGATTTCGCTGATAGGCTTTCTGAAGATCATAAAAGGAACAGGAAGTCCAACATTGAAGTTATGAATTTTCATACTGGAAATGTTCACCTGCTGATTGTAAAGATTTTTACCATCCTTCATAATGATCTGCGCTACCTGATCTTTTGCAGAACTTACGCTGTATCCGATAAATGCATAATCAAAAGCAGAGATCTTTAATTCATAATTATCAAAAATAGTAGGCTGAAGATTTGGGTTACCGTTTACCTGCGTATTGGGACCTGAAAACGTTACGTTATTCGGATTCAGGGCTGAAATACTCGGTAAGCTGATCTTTTTATTATAGTTTGCAGCAATATACACCTGATTCATCAGGCTGTACTGTACACTGGCGTTAGGGAACAGTTTAAACTTATTGAATGTTGTAAGATCTTTTTGTACAATGGTACCTGCACTGTCCTTTCTTGCAATCCCGGAAATATCATAATTTTCAGCACGAGCTCCTAATGTGAAGTCGAATTTTTTCAGTTTAGCCTGAAACTCCAGGTAGGTAGAAGCAGTCTGTCTCTGATATTCCAGGTTTTTAAGCCCTTTGCTTTCCGTTTCAAAATCCTGTCTTTCATACAATCCTCCGGCGCTCACTTTTCCACCATCAAGAATATTGATAGGTTGTGAATAATCCACCTTAAAATTGGCAACCCTCATATCCGATTTGTTATTAAGGATATCATTGGCACCCGGATTTCGGAAAAATTGCCCGTCATCAGTGAAATTTCCTTCCTGGAAAAAATTATCCTGAGCAAACTTACTGTCGGATTTTGTATATCCAAACTGGAAATCTAATTTTTGAGATTTATCACTGAAACGTTTTTGGTACGTTATGACAGCTTCCTGTCGTAAATTATTAGTACGTGCAGCATCGAAAGCATTAAAATTGGCTTCTCTGTACAGATCCTTGTCTTTATCAAAAATTTCTGCAAGACCATTACTCGCGGTGTAGTTGTCGTTATTATTATGATAGATATCGTAGTTCAGCAATAACCTGTCGTCCCCCAGATCAAAAGTCAATCCTGATTTAGCAAAATATCCACGGCCGATACGGTCAGTATTACTGTTCAACAATACATCCTGCATCGTATTCATCATGCTTTCACGGTAGTTTTGACCGAAATTCAGCTGCCATCCGAATAATTTGTTTCTCGCATTCAAATTCAGAGAGTTAGTAGTTCTGCTTCTGAATTTTTCATAGTTGGAAAAAGAATAATTCCCGGAATACGTGGCGGTTAAATACTTATTGGCATTTTTATTTGTAATGATATTCATAATCGCACCACCGGAAGTGGCAGGATATTCTGCGCCCGGCTGGGTGATCACTTCTATTCTGTCAACAGAATTGGCGGGCATTCCTTCCAGGAAAGAATTTAATTCATTGGAAGTAATATTTAAAGGTCTGCCGTTAAGATAAACATCCAGCATTTTCCCCTGATACATCATTCCGGCAATGTCAGTAGAAACCAATCCCGGAAGTTTTTTGATGCCTTCCAGAACATTTCCGTTGTTAAGCTGTGGCTGCTCCGAAAAATCAAAAATAGTTCGGTCAGCTTTCTGTTCAACGGCTTTTTTAGTTTTAGTGATAACAACCCCTTCAATTTGCTTCTCTTTGCTTGGCGTATTTTCTTTTTCCTGCGAATAAACAAAGACGGAACCTAATAAAGATACAGTGAGTATAATTTTTTTCATAATGTTTTTTACTACTAACCAGTTAGACGCTGAAAAATAAATTTTGTTACAAAATGTTCAAATTTCATCGCTGTTTTTTTAATTCAGATAAGAGTCTGTCAGCCCTAATTTGATTGATGAAAATAAGGCTTATTGATTTTTAAGATTAAAAAAATAAAGTAAAATTAAACAGGCTTTCGTCTTGTATCATGTAAACGGAATAGATGGTAAATAGCTGATAATAAAAAAAGTAAATCCATATCTGTTTCGTCTTACATAAAAAGAAAGTACAATTTAACAATGAACAAAATGAACAATAAAATGAAATTTATTCTGCCAAAATTATTAGGAGTAACACTATTGGCCGGAGCAGCAGTATTTATTTTATCACTGATTTTTAAACTATTATTTGCAGGACTATTATTAGCCGGAATTGGAACGTTGATCGCAAAAATGATCGGTAAAAAAAGGGGCCAAACTATGGGATATGAAAAAAACAGCAATGTTTATCTTCCTTATCATCATAACTTCCCAAAACAGGGGGGAACGATATATTCACAGGTTCGTAAAGAAAATTTAGCCATCATTCCTATCCGCTAAAAAACGAATTTTTATTAATACAATAACACAAACTAAATAATTAAAACAATGTATACACAACATCATAATACACAAGGACCATTCGCGAAACATGACGAATGCGGATCATTTGAAAAAGGCAGTTTCGGAAGAAAATTCAAAGAACATTTTATGGGGAATAACCACCCTTTAAAGGAGATGTTCGACAGAAAAATCAATAACCACAAGCCTGTAAATATTACAGAAAATGAAGACAGCTTTACGGTCCAGCTGTATGCTGCGGGATTGCAGAAAAATCTTTTTAAAGTGACGGTTAAAGATCAGATTCTTACCCTTTCCTACACTGATACTTCAGAAAATACCGATTCTAAATTAATTTATCAGGAATTTTATCCCGGATCTTTTGAGCGTAGGTTTCAGCTGACGGACAAAGTCTTTGATGATCAGATTTCAGCGCTTTATGAAAATGGGATTTTAACCGTAGTCTTACCAAAAAATCCGGAAAAGAATAAACCTGAACAACAGGTTGATATCAATTAATACTTTCCGTAACATAAAGTAAAAGGTAAAGCCTCACAAAATTTGTGGGGCTTTATTTGTATTGGATTTGTTACGGTAGCATTTGCGAAAAGTTAAAATTTTTGGCAATTATTTTTTTATTTCCGAAATAATTATATCTTTGCTGCGTAATTATCAAGAATCTCATAGATGGGATAGCAACCTGCAAAAACAAGCAAGGTGCTGAAATAGATAAGCCGGTATGCCCGGAAAAAATGTTTATTCTCTATTTTCTCCCCATCTTGACATTTTTGTTTTAAAATAAAATCAATGTTTAAAGACAAGGGAAACCCAAAAACCAATGTAAATTATCATCTCTCAGATCATGAAGTTTCACTTCATTATTCTGACCTCTTTTCATGCCATTTCCACATGCGCATGTGTTGTTGTTTCTAGACTTCTTTAAAAAATAATACCCCCATTTCGGCTTTCTAACACTATCCTTACCATAAGGATACAGGATAACTATTGCCTAAAAATCAAACAAACAATCAATAATAAAAATAGAAAAACACATGCGTAATTTCGAAAAAAAACAATCATAGCTTCAGCAGCTCTTATTTCAGCATTTTACTTTGGACAGTCGGATTCTGCATCATCCAAAAAGATCGATGATGTTGTAATCCTGGGATCAAGAGGATCCGGAAGATCTCTTACAGAAACTCCGGTTCCTGTAGATATCATTAATATTTCAAAAATCTTAAGACAAAGTCCAGTTAACAATATAAGCCAGGCCCTCAACTATGTGGTGCCTTCATTTTCTTCCACTTCACATACCGTTAACGACGGAACCGATTTTGTAGATCCCGCTCTCCTCAGAGGTCTTGGTCCGGATCAGGTTCTGGTCCTGCTGAATGGAAAAAGAAGATATCAGTCTTCATTAATTAATGTTACGTTGACTCCTGGAAGGGGTTCGGTAGGAACAGATCTTAATGCAATTCCTGCTTTTGCCCTGGAGAAAATAGAAGTACTAAGAGACGGAGCATCTGCTCAGTACGGTTCTGATGCCATTGCAGGAGTCGTGAATTTGGGACTTAAAAGAAGGTTGGGATTATCAGGACAGGTTTTCCTGGGAGGATATGCTTCATCAGCTACCAATAATTTTTCCGGAGGGATAGATGGTCAAACGATCTCGGCCGATCTGAACTACGGAGCAAAAATTGGAGGGAAAGGCTTCATTAATGTTACAGGATCTGTACAATACCGTGACCCGTATTCAAGAGCGGGTGTACGGGAAGGTGATATTTATAATGCCTATAATGCAATTAATTACAGAGCATTGCAGGATGGAGTGAATATCGATGGATTATATAAAAATATTACCAATACTTCAAATAGCCAGCAGATTATCAATACCGTTAAGCAGTATGCATCGCAGGTAGGTTATTTTTCACAGGATTTCAGGAATCAGATATCAGGAGCTAATAGTATTTCTGCGCTCCAGGGGCTTTTAGGAAAAGACGTTACAGATCAGGAGCTTACCTACAGAGGATTGGAAAGAAAAGATTTCAGCCTTAGGGCGGGACAGTCTAAACTGCAGTCAGCACAACTTTTTTTCAATTCTGAAATTCCGGTTAATGAAGACTGGAAAGTCTATTCCTTTGGAGGCTACAGCTACCGTCTGGGGAATTCCGGAGGATTTTACAGGCTTCCCAACACAGAAAGAAACATCAATGCTGTTACCCCAAATGGATATCTGCCCCAAATTGAAGCCAGTGTGAATGATTATTCCTTAGCAGGCGGGATCAAAGGAAAATGGAACGGCTGGAATGTAGATTTAAGTAATACTTTCGGAAAGAATGCTTTTAATTTTGGGGTGGTGAATACATTTAATGCATCTCTGGGAGATAGCTCACCAAGAACTTTCGAAGCAGGAGGATCAGAATTTTTACAAAATACCCTGAATCTGGATTTCTCAAAAAAATATGATGTTCTTCACGGCCTGAATGTGGCTTTTGGAGGAGAATACAGGTATGAAAACTATAAAGTGAATGCAGGAAATGAAAACTCCTACGTCTCCTATGATATTTTTGGACGTGTAGTAACGGCTGCTACTCCTGAAAATGAAAAGGCCACTGATTTCTTTGGAAATATAAGACCGGCCGGATCACAGGTTTTTCCGGGATTCAGTCCGGATAATGCGGTTTCCGGAAGCAGAAACAGTGTCGCAGCATATGCTGACGTTGAAATTGAGCCTACTGACTGGTGGTTGATAGAAGGAGCGGTGCGGTACGAAAACTATTCCGACTTTGGTTCCACCTTTAATTATAAATTAGCAACGAATGTAAAACTGGCTAAGAACTTTAACTGGAGAGGGGCTGTTTCTACAGGATTCAGAGCACCTTCTTTAGCACAGATTTACTACAGTTCTACGTCTACATTAATCCAGCAGGGAAAAACAACGCAGGTCGGGACTTTCAGAAATAATTCTGAAGCTGCTCAGGCTTTAGGAATTCCCAAACTGAAACAGGAAACTTCACAGTCATACAGCACGGGGATTACCTGGAAAATTCCGGCTTTAAGTCTCGTATTTACAGCAGATGCTTATCTTATAAAAATTAAGGATAGAGTAGTGCTTACAGATTTATTCTACCGTCCCGAAGGAAGTTTTGCACCGGGATCAGACCAGGCGGTGTTGCAGGGGGCTTTTGATATTGCGAGAGCCAGTGCTGCGAATTTCTTTGCTAATGCAGTAGATTCCCAGACGAAAGGATTGGACATCACTATTTCCCAGAATTCAAGAATCTCGGAAAGAATATCTTTGGAAAATAATCTGGGACTTAATTTGAATCAAACCAGAAGAGTTGGGGATATTCATGCTTCTCCTAAATTGGTAAGCCAGATTGATAATTATTTCTCTGAGCCCAACAGAGTATATTTTGAAGAAGCCGTACCCCGTATCAAAGCCACGTTTGCCAATACCGTGAGGTTTTCGGCACTTACCGTTGCTCTTAGGAATTCGTACTTTGGAAAAGTGACGGATGCGGATGTGCTGGATGCTAACTTTGACGGAGTTACGGAAAGCAGAGAGCATTTTGTTTTAAATGACCGTATTGTGACAGATCTTTCTGTGGGGTATGATTTTAATAAAAATATTTCGGCGACGATAGGAAGCAATAATATATTCAATATACTACCTTCCAAAAGCCCAAATATCAGCTCGTTAACAGCTGATAATCAGTTTGTGTATTCCAGACAGGTTTCCCAGTATGGTATAGGAGGACGCTTCGTTTTCGCGAGGGTAGAATTCAAGTTTTAAAATAGATAAAGGTTAAAACAAAAAACAGAGATTCATTCTCTGTTTTTTTGTTTGAGTGAATAACAAAAAGGATCAATTTCAAAATGTGGATGGATAGAGATTAATTTTAAAGTTTCACGCAGATTAATCAGATGATGCAGATTTTTTACTTTTGTTTGTTCATCTGCGAGATAAAAAATTCAAACCATTAAGATTCTGTTAAGCTTTTAAGAATATTTAGTTTTAGCTTCGCTTAAGAGCTACAACTTAAAAAATTATTTAATTTTTTCTTAACTGACCTTACATTCTTCATTGATCTTAATGTTTAAAAAAAGTATGCAATGAGAATCTGTTCCATCAGCCAGATCTGCGAGAGTCTATCATTATAAAAACTCTTTTGTGGTTTAAAAAAAATCAAGATCAAAAGCGTGATAATGAGTTAACAAAAACAATTACTGTGCTCTTTCTTTTTCTTCAAAATTGATATTCTTCTTATTAATTTTCTTTTTGCTGCTTCCAAAAGTATAATTAACACTTAAACGGAAGCTTCTGCCGTCCCAATAGTTATTCATGTACTGGGTATTATCAGAGAAATACAGCTCCCCGCGGTATCTCTGTGCAAAAATATTGGTCACCGTTGCATTGATTTGAAGCTTCTTTTCCATCAGGGAAACCTTTAATCCCGAAGTCAGCTCCGGAAAAGCCTGGAAATAAGAGTTCACATTTTTGTATGCCAGGCTGTGGCTGTAATTCAGGAAAAATACCAGTGTTTTATTTTTGTTTAAAGTAAAAGTATTGTTGACAGAGTAGCTGAACGAACTTCCTTTCTGTGTTTCTGCTTCAATATTAAATACGGATGAATTCTGAAGCGAGGCATTCATTGAAATGCTGGTTTCCCAGAACTTGAAAAAAGTATCGGTATAAGAGGCATTAAGTCCCCAGAAATTGTTGTTGTAATAATTCAGATAAGTGCTGATCTGTGAAAGTTCGTCTATGTAAGAAATCTGGCCAAATCCATTTTTCATTCGAAGGTAATATATACTGGTTGAGAATTTATTATTGAAAGTATATCCCAGCTCCAGGTTGTTGATATAAGCCGGTGTCAGTAAAGGATTTCCTGAAGAATAAGAATACGGATTTTCATACCAGCGGAACGGATTGAGATTGCTCATGCTTGGGCGGTTGATCCTCCTTGAATAAGAAAAACTGAACACATTTTTATCTTCTTTGTACGAAACATAAGCCGAAGGGAACCATTGCCCATAATTGTATTTGTTGTGTGAATTAGAAGATGGAGTGGTGCTTTCCGCGTTTGTATTTTCATAGCGAATACCTGCTTTGGTCTCCCAATGTTCACCCAATGTTTTGGAGAAACTGAAGTAACCTGCATAATTTTCTTCCTGGTACTGGAACAAATTAGCTCTTAAAAGATCCGGAACATATTGTCCTCCGGTCAAATTAAAATATTGAATGTCAGAAGTGTTTTTAAACTGATTGAATTTAACTCCGGTTTCAATGGTTCCGAAAGAGAATGGAAGCTCCAGATCTGCCTGAACAGAAAAGATCTGAGGCGAAATCAAAGAAGTAGTTTTCACATCCTGAACAGATTGATCAGAAGATCTGAACGTAGAAAAATTAACATCAGTGTCAGAGTCATTCTTATAAAAATTCCCTGCAATACTCAGTTTCTTTCCCAGTGAATCCAACTTCAGGTCGTAATAAGCGCTTAACGTGTGGGTAGGAAGTTTTTCACGGTGAAAAGTGTTGGTTAAAAGGTTTTCTTCGTCAAGATTAGAAGCAATGTTCTTTGTGGTATTCACGATATCCATCCCTGATTTTTGATGGGCATAGATGTATTCCATCCCGATCTCCGCATTTTTACTGATTTTATAGGATAAATTAAGGGTAGGAGTCAGTTCCTTCCACATATCTTTTCGTATCGAGTTGCTGTAGTTCTGGGAAGCTCCTAGAATGGTGTAATTTTCATCCGTACGTTTAGCGGAATCATAATAGGTAAGTTTCAGACTGCTGCTGAATTTTTCCGTCTGATAATTAAGCGAGCCATTGGAACTGAACCCGGAATAACTTCGCTGGATAAGGTTAGTATTAATATTTCCACTGAAACCTAAATTAGGGTTTTTCTTCAGGATAATATTAATGATGCCGCTGTTTCCTTGAGCTTCATATTTTGATGGAGGAGTCGTGATGACTTCTATTTTTGAGATATTTTCAGAACGGATAGATTTCAGATAATTTAACAAAGCCGTTCCCGAAAGATTCAGCATTCTTCCGTTGATCATCACACTCACGATACTTTTTCCGGTAATAGAAATAGAGCCCATGTTTTCGTCTACTTTCAGCATGGGAACGTTGGCAAGTGTTTCTGTTGCATCCATCCCTTGAGAAGCTATCGATGCTTCTACATTAAAGATAAGGCGGTCTGCTTTTCTTTCAATGAGTTTTTTCTTCACCAAAAGATTGATCTGTTCCACATGCTGGGTGCTGTCTTTTTGAACTTGTGCAGATAGCGTTGCAGATAAAAGGCTGCCGATCAGGATATATTTAAGTTTCATAGTTTATAATCTTGAACCAAAGGTATTTTCAAAATTTTTTTTATGAAATGGCATTTAGATTTCAGGTAGGATTAATCCGCTCAAAAGGGTTTCATCGAAAAAAAAGCGGGTTTCATCGGAAATGTATAGGAATGTAAAAGTTCTGTGGCTTACATTTGAGCATGAAGCAAAAACAAGTTTTCTTTCTGCATTTTTTTTATTGGCTGTTAATCATATTCAACGGTCTTCTTGCGAGAGCAGTATATGATAAAGATGGTCTCGATATATTAGACGTTACGATCTTCCTGGCCAATTTCCTGGGTTTTTACGTCAATTATTTTTTTGTCGTACCAAGATTTTTTGATCCTAAAAGATTTTACCTGATGATCATCGGTTTTTTTGTCGGAGTATTTATTTTCGTCCTCTTCAGATATTCAATGGAAGAACTTTTGCTTCCTGCGGTGGCCGGGTTCAGAAATTATGCGGAAGGAACTACCTTCCTATACTATTTTTATGATAATATCTATTATTCGAGCTTAACGGTTTTCGTGAGTACCAACTTGTGGTTCTTTAAATATTATCTGAAAATAGAGGCAGAGCGCACAAGGCTTATTGAAGAAAGAAAACATGCCCAGCTTCAGGCCTTGAAAACCCAGATCAATCCGCATTTTATTTTTAATTCTTTAAATAATATCTATTCCCTGGTGTATCAAAATTCAGATAAAGCACTTCCGGCCATTGAAAAACTAAGCGAATTGCTGAGGTACAGCACTAAAGACCTTGAAAAAGATGTGATCAGCCTGGATAAGGAAATAGGATATATCGAAAGCTTAATTGGGCTTGAAAAACTCAGAATCAAAAATCCTGAATTACTCATCATTGAAAAAAATATCAACCATCCTAAAATCGATATTTCACCCATGTTGCTGGTTCCTTTTGTAGAAAATGCCTTTAAGCACGGAGATTTCAGAGAAAAGGGTTTTGTGTTGAAAGTTTCGGATGACAATAAAGTACTTCATTTTTATCTTCATAATTATAAAAATCAAAGAATGAAAGATACGGCGTCCGGAATTGGAATTGAAAATGTGAAAAAAAGACTGGAAATTTTATATCCCAAACGGCATGAACTCTATATAAAGGATCTGGAATCCGAATTTATTGTAGATTTAAGAATAATTTTCCCTTATGAGAACGATTAAATGTATCATTGTAGATGACGAGCCACTGGCGATTTCGCTTCTAGAAAATTATGTCCGGAAAATTCCTTTTCTCGAATTGGTTTTTTCTACGGAAAATCCCATTCTGGCACTGGAATATATCCAAAATAATGATACTGATGTTGTATTTCTGGATATTCAGATGCCGGAACTTACCGGAATTAATTTCATGAAGATTGTAGGAGGAAAAATTAAATATGTTTTAACAACCGCCTATTCTGAATACGCCCTGGAGGGATATGAGCACAATATTGTAGATTATCTTTTAAAGCCCATTTCTTTTGATCGCTTTAATAAAAGTGCACTGAAGGTCCAGGAACGGTTTGCGGTTAGTGAAGGGAATTCTGACACCTATTTTTTTGTAAAATCATCGGGGCAGCAGCACCGCATTAATTTTGATGAAATCCTTTATATAGAAAGCATTAAAGATTACGTCAATATCCGGACAGTTCATCAGGAGTACATTATTTTAGACAGTTTAAAATCTTTGGAACAGGAACTTCCGAAATCATCTTTTATCCGCGTTCATAAATCTTTTATGATTAACCTAAACCAGGTGAAAAGTATAGGACCCAAAAAGATCCTTTTACTGTCGGAACATGAAATTCCTATAGGAGACAGCTATAGAGCAAATCTTTTAAACAGTCTTAAATAAATAAAAAAGCAGCTTCTCAGAAGCTGCTTTTTGTATAAGGAATTAATCTAATAATTAATGTTCTTGTCTTTTGATAAGGTTTAGCGCAGAACCTGCTTTGAACCAGTCAATCTGTTGATCATTATACGTATGGTTAGCCATGATAAGATCTTTAGTGCCGTCTGCGTGTACAAACTCTAAAGTCAGCTGCTTTCCTGGAGCAAACTGATCAAGATCTAAGAAGTTAACCGTGTCATCTTCCTGGATTTTATCATAATCAGCTTCATTAGCAAATGTTAATCCCAGCATTCCTTGTTTTTTAAGGTTTGTTTCATGGATTCTTGCAAATGATTTTACCAATACCGCTTTTACCCCAAGGTGTCTTGGCTCCATAGCGGCGTGCTCTCTGGAAGAACCTTCACCGTAGTTTTGGTCTCCAACAACGATAGAAGGTATACCTGCAGCTTTATAAGCTCTTTGTACAGCAGGAACTTCTCCGTATTCACCCGTTAATTCGTTTTTAACGTGGTTGGTTTCCATGTTATAGGCATTCACAGCTCCGATCAGCATATTGTTTGAAATATTGTCAAGGTGGCCTCTGTATTTCAGCCATGGTCCGGCCATAGAAATGTGGTCAGTCGTACATTTTCCAAAAGCTTTGATTAATACCTTGGCTCCTTCAATATTTTTACCGTCCCAAGCGGGGAATTCTTCTAATAACTGTAATCTGTCTGAAGTAGGACTTACGTTCACGACCACTGAAGAACCGTCTTCAGATGGAGCCTGATATCCGTTGTCATCTACTGCAAATCCTCTTGCAGGAAGTTCAGTTCCTTTGGGTTCGTCAAGTTTTACCTGCTCACCGTTTTGGTTGGTTAAAGTATCCGTAATAGGGTTGAAGTCTAATCTTCCTGAAATAGCTACTGCAGCTACCATTTCCGGTGAAGCTACAAAAGCGTGGGTATTTGGGTTACCGTCAGCTCTTTTCGCAAAGTTTCTGTTGAAAGAGTGAATAATAGAGTTTTTCTCACCTTTTTCGGAACCTTCTCTATCCCATTGTCCGATACAAGGTCCACAGGCATTGGTGAAAATTCTTGCATTTTCAAATTTTCTGAAAGAATCTAAGAATCCGTCTCTTTCTGCTGTGAATTTTACCTGCTCAGATCCAGGGTTAATTCCTAAAATAGCTTTAGGCTTAACTCCTTTTGCCACAGCATCTTCTACAATAGAAGCTGCTCTTGATAAATCTTCATAAGAAGAGTTGGTACAAGAACCTATCAATGCCCATTCTACTTCCAGTGGCCATCCGTTAGCTTCAGCTTTAGCTTTGAATTCAGAAACAGGAGTTGCCAAATCCGGGGTGAAAGGTCCGTTCAGGTGTGGAGTCAGCTCAGAAAGATTGATCTCAATGACCTGATCGAAATATTGTTCAGGGTTTGCATACACTTCTGCATCCCCAGTTAAATGTTCAGCGATTACGTCGGCAGCATCTACAACATCCTGTCTTCCTGTAGAAGCAAGATATCTTCTCATAGAATCATCATACCCGAAAGTAGAAGTAGTAGCTCCGATTTCAGCACCCATGTTACAGATGGTTCCTTTACCGGTTGCTGAAAGAGATTGTGCTCCTTCTCCAAAATATTCTACGATGCATCCTGTTCCTCCTTTTACGGTAAGGATTCCTGCCACTTTTAAGATCACATCTTTTGCAGCAGTCCAGCCTGACATTTTACCGGTTAATTTAACACCGATAAGCTTAGGCATTTTAAGTTCCCAAGCCATTCCAGCCATCACATCTACAGCATCAGCACCACCTACTCCGATGGCAACCATTCCAAGACCTCCTGCATTTACGGTATGAGAATCCGTACCGATCATCATCCCTCCAGGGAATGCATAGTTCTCTAATACAACCTGATGGATAATACCAGCTCCCGGTTTCCAGAAGCCAATTCCATATTTATCACAAACAGAACTCAGGAAGTTGAACACCTCAGAGTTTTTGTTGATACCTTCCTGTAAATCGGATTCTGCACCTACTCTTGCCTGGATCAGGTGATCTGCATGAGCAGTTGAAGGAACAGCAACTTTAGCTTTTCCTGCCTGCATAAACTGTAAAAGCGCCATCTGCGCAGTGGCATCCTGCATAGCTACTCTGTCCGGTGCGAAATCTACATAAGAGTTTCCTCTTTCATGTGCTGATGTAGCATTACCTTCCCAAAGATGGGTGTAAAGGATTTTTTCTGAAAGTGTAAGAGGTTTTCCCACGATTTGTCTTGCCGCAGCAATTCTTTCTGGGTAACGCTCGTATACTTTTTTGATCATATCAATATCAAAAGTCATATCTTAATTTAATTTTTCTTTTTTTCAAATAAACTTTTCCGTTATGAATGTACTATCTAAAACGGAATACTGTAATCCATCAAATTCTGTTCCTTCGGGTCATAGAAGGGATAATTCTGATAAATAATCAAGATGTTTTATTTCTATCAACTGTCTATCAAGTTAAGAAAAAATAGAATTTCTTTTCTTTTTTTGAGTTAAAATAATTCTTAATCAGTCTTAAATAGAAAGGTTCTAAACAAAAAAATGAAAGATTTTAAATCCCGCAGGACTAAAATCTTTCATTTATATAATTTTTAAAACAGTCCTAGGACTTATCATTAAACTCTATTAATGACCAACCTGAACCAAATCCTTAATAGGTGGAGCAAATTTAGTAAGGTCAATACCTTCAACTGCAGCTTTATACTCCTCGATATTAGGAATCCTTCCAATGATGGCAGAAAGTACAACAACTGGAGTTGATGCTAGTAAAGATTCACCTTTTTTACGTTCAGAATCTTCCACTACTCTTCCTTGGAAAAGACGAGTTGAAGTTGCCAAAACCGTATCTCCTTTAGCTGCTTTTTCCTGGTTACCCATACAAAGGTTACATCCAGGACGCTCAAGGTACATCATATTTTTGTACTCAACACGAGCTTCACCTTTAGGAGCATTATCATCAAATTCGAAACCTGAATATTTTTCTAAAAATTCCCAGTCCCCTTCTGCTTTTAACTCATCAATGATATTGTAAGTAGGAGCTGCTACCACAAGTGGAGCATTGAATTCTACTTTCCCTTGTTGTTTTTCAATGTTTCTAAGCATTTGAGAAACAATTTTCAAGTCTCCTTTGTGAACCATACATGATCCTACAAAACCAAGATCTACTTTTTTCTCTCCTCCATAAAAAGAAAGTGTTCTGATCGTATCGTGTGTGTATCTCTTAGAAACATCATCATTATTTACATCCGGGTCAGCAATCATCGGTTCTACAATGATGTCAAGGTCAACCACTACTTCTGCATAATATTTAGCATTCGCATCTGGAGCCAGTGCTGGTTTTTCACCTGATCTGATCTCAGCGATTCTCTTATTAGCTTTGTCGATTAGGCCCTGAAGAACTTGGTTATGATTATCCATACCCTTGTTGATCATAATCTGGATTCTGCCTTTTGCGATTTCCAATGATTCAATTAAAGTATCATCTTCAGAAATATTGATAGAAGCTTTTGCTTTCATTTCTGCAGTCCAGTCTGTAAACGTGAATGCCTGGTCAGCAGGAAGTGTTCCGATGTGAACCTCAATAATTCTACCTTGGAATACGTTCTCACCATCAAATTGCTTCAACATCTGAGCCTGAGTTGCATGAACTACATCACGGAAATCCATATGCTCCTTCATATCTCCTTTGAAAGTCACTTTCACAGATTCAGGGATTGGCATAGAAGCTTCACCTGTTGCTAAAGCCAATGCTACCGTTCCAGAGTCTGCTCCGAAAGCTACTCCTTTAGACATTCTTGTGTGAGAGTCGCCACCAATGATGATTGCCCATTCGTCAATCGTAATATCGTTAAGAACTTTGTGAATAACGTCTGTCATGGCATGATATTCACCTTTCGGGTCACGTGCTGTGATCACTCCGAACTCATTCATGAATTTCATTAATTTAGGAATGTTCGTCTGAGCTTTTTTATCCCAAACAGAAGCAGTATGACATCCTGACTGATAAGCTCCGTCAACGATTGGAGAAATTACAGTTGCAGCCATAGATTCCAATTCCTGCGCGGTCATCAAACCTGTCGTATCCTGAGAACCAACAATGTTTACTTCTACACGAACGTCAGAACCTGCGTGTAATAATTTACCTTCAGTAACACCAACGGCATTTCTGTTGAAGATTTTTTCAACTGCAGTAAGACCTTGTCCTTCGATAGAAATTTCTTTAGAAGGAGCAAAAACAAGAGGTGTTTCAATTCCTAAAAGTTTGGCAGCAAATGTTTGTAATTTTTTACCAAATACAATGGCATAAGAACCACCAGCTTTGATGAATTCTAATTTTTGAGGAGTAAATGATTTTGAAATATCTTTCAATTCTTTATCTCCGTTATATAATTTCTTTTCTTTAGTATTGATCGTTAAAACTGTTCCTGTAGCTACAGAATAAGCTTCTTCTAAAATGATGTCACCATTCTCGTTACGAACAGGATTTCCGTTTTCGTCTACTTTTTTCACCCAGTTCTGAAGGTCGATTCCGATACCTCCTGTTACGTCAACTGTAGTAAGGAAAATCGGAGAAATACCATTTGTTCCCCCAACAATTGGAGCAATATTTACAAATGGAATATATGGGCTTGCTTGTTTACCAGTCCAAAGAGCTACGTTATTTACCCCTGACATTCTTGATGAACCTACACCCATCGTACCTTTCTCAGCGATAAGCATTACGCTTGCATCAGGATGTTGTGCCTGTAAAGCTTTGATTTCTTCCTGAGCCTGAGGGGTGATCATACATTTACCATGAAGTTCACGGTCTGATCTGGAGTGAGCCTGATTACCCGGAGAAAGTAAATCTGTAGAGATGTCACCTTCACCAGCGATAAATGTAACTACTTTTACTTCTTCGACAACTTCTGGAAGTTTTGTGAAGAATTCAGCTTTTGCGTAGCTTTCAATTAGGTCTTTTGCGATTTCATTACCGCTATTAAATGCTTCCTTCAGACGGTTTGTATCCGCGTCATAAAGGTAAACTTGTGTTTTAAGAACGCTTGCAGCTTCTTTAGCAACAGAAATATCATTTCCTAAAGCAAGATCCAGCAATACTTTAATGGAAGGACCTCCCTTCATGTGAGATAATAATTCAAAGGCATAAGCCGGAGATATCTCTTCTACAACTGATTCACCTAGAATAATTTCCTTTAAAAATTGAGCTTTTACACCCGCTGCACTTGTGGTTCCGGGTAATGTATTGTAAATGAAAAATTTAAGAGAATCCGATCGATCTGCGTTACCTGAATCTTTAATTTGTGCGATGATTTCGCTTAGTAATTCGGCACCGTCAATAGGCTTTGGATGAAGCCCCTGGCTTTTTCTTTCTTCAATCTCTTTAATGTAATCTTTATAAATGTTCATAATAGAAGTCTTTCAATGTTAAAGGTAGATTAATACATAATTATTAATACTGCCATTCTTCTTTACAAATCTGTATAAAATACAATGAATGCCACGTTGAATTCCGGCATTTAGAGACATAATACAGACTGAGGAAGTCAGCATAATCTACGTCTTTTTTAAAATGTGAAATAATATTCTGTCCCAAAGGCGAGTATAAAGGACTTTTTTGAGGAGGTAAGCGGTTTACGTGCAAGTGGTTTTGTGGTAAAAACTCTTTTAAAGTAACGCTCGTACACTTTTTTGATCATATCAATATCAAATGTCATATCTCAAAAACGTTTAAAAATTATCAAACAATTAAAAATGTTTCCAAATTTACGAATTTTTACTATTTTATCGCGGGGAAATTATTTAGATTCTTTATAAATATGAATTTGATAATTTCTATTTTTGGCCGTAGTTTTGCACACAAATGGTGAATATGAAAAATATCCTGAATTTTTTATGCGTATTTATTTCGGTTTTCGTTTTTTCACAGACGAAATCCGTGAAAAAAGCACCCATAAAAAGCAGTGGAAAAAGCACTGTAAAAAAAGCTTCTGCTGGACCTAAAATCAACCCGGACCTAGTGGTTATTAATAAAGATCTTCCAGTTTTAATTCCTAAAAAAAAGGATGGAAAATTCGGCTATGTCAATCAAAAAGGAAAATTTATCATTTCGCCTGAATATCATATTGTCGTCTTTTTTTATGAAGATTGCAACCTTCTGAATTCTCCCAATGAAAAGGTAAGAAAGTTTGGAACCAAAGACTATGCAACGGTAGAAAAAGATTTAATTTCTTACCGGATAGATCAGAAAGGAAAAAGGGTGTATGAATTTAAAGATAAGGATTTAGGGCAGTGCAAGTTTGAACCTTACAAGCAACAGCTGTTTCAGGCGTATATCTCCAATGGATTTTATGGCATTATCGAGAAATCAAAATTTGTAAATTCCGAAGATTATAAACAATACCAGATTTACCCACAATATCAATACCTGTACATTATGGAAGGTGACGATACAGCTGATCCTATGATTGTAGCCTCCAATAATGATAGATTTGGAGTGATTGATGTTAATAATAAAGTAATCATCCCTTTTGAATATTCCAACATCAAAAGAAATTTCAGCTGGAAATTAGGCAAGATGTTTGAAGTGACAAAAGACGGTACCAATTATTACTACATTGATGCTGATAATAAAACGTATTAAAGAGATAGAGTCCAAATGAATGTTGCATCAAAAAACACGCTCTCAGATTGAGAAAGAGAGTAAGTTCTTTTTGAACGCTGTAATCAAAATCTCACATCTCACAATTTTTTTGTAATTTCGCGGCTGAAATAAAGGGGTGCTTTAACAGGCTGAGATTATACCCAATGAACCTGGAACAGATAATGCTGTTTAGGGAATTTTGAAAATGTATCAATGAAACAGTATAACGATATACGAATCTCATTTTTAGACTGCTAACGTTACATTATTTAATCCGCCCCTTTTATTCATTAAATTTTAAAGATTTATAGAATGAAAGGATTACTTTTTTTAGGGCTTACCGCAAGCTCACTGGGATTGGCCCAAACTCAACATACAGATTCCCTCAAGGTAAGGGAAATCGATGGTGTTAACTTCACAAAAAGACTTCCGGTTGCCAAAGAAATTATCAATGTACAGAAAGATCTGGACAGCAGAAATCTTGGTCAGGATTTTCCGGTGCTTTTAAAAAATCAAACTTCAATTATTTCCACTTCCGATGCCGGAAACGGAGTTGGATATACCGGCTTCAGAATCCGTGGAGTAGCGGGAAGAGGAATTAACGTTATGATGAACGGTGTTCCGTTCAATGACTCCGAAAGTCAAGGAACTTTCTTTGTGAATGTTCCCGACCTTACCAGTTCAGCATCCCAGATCGTTATCCAGCGGGGAGTAGGAACGTCGAACAACGGGGTTTCGGCTTTTGGGGCCAGCATCAATGTAATTTCGAAGGATCCGGAAGAAAAGTTTTATGTAAAAACAGATGACAGCTACGGATCATTCAATACGTACAAATATTCGGCTGAAGTAGGATCCGGAAAATTCTGGAAAAACAGGCTTTCTGTAATGGGAAGATATACCAATATTCATTCTGACGGATATATTGACAGGGCTTCTTCAGATCTTCATTCGTATAATTTCACCGCTTTATTTGAAGAAGGTAAAACCAGACTTCGTCTGATGGCTTTCGGAGGTAAAGAAAAAACATATCAGGCCTGGAACGGAATTGACAGAAAAACCTGGGAAACAGATCCTAAATTTAATGTTTCAGGAGCTATTTATGATGCAGACTGGAAGAATATCGTAAGTTTCTATGATAATGAAACCGATAATTACAGACAGAATCATTACCAGTTGCTTTGGGAACAGGGAATAAACGATCACTGGAACCTGGAAACAACGCTGCATTATACCAAAGGAAAAGGCTATTATGAAAATTACAAACAGGGAGATCCTTTTTCAAGATATAACCTTCCCAACATCATAGATGGCGGAGAAACGGTACAATATTCAGATTTTATAAGAAAAAAATGGCTGAATAATGATTTTTACGGATTGGTTTCCACTCTTTACGGGAAATTTGAAAATATTGACCTTAATTTTGGAGCCGTTGCAAATCAGTATTACGGAAGACATTTCGGAAATGTTACCGGAGTTTTTTATCCTCAGATTAACGAAAGTGAATACTACAGAAGCCGTTCGGTAAAGAATGAAGTCTCAGGTTTTGCAAAAGCATTAGTAAGACTTAATGACCGTTTTGAATTATTCGGGGATCTGCAGCTCAGACATATCGATTATAATACAAGAATTATAACTGCGGGAGATGGCGAAGGGACAGATTTGAATAAAAACTGGCTTTTCTTTAACCCTAAAGCGGGAGTCAATTACAAGATAGGAAACGGAAAAGTTTTCTTGTCCTATGCAAATGCCCATCGTGAGCCCAATAGAGACGACCTTATTGCAGATTCTAATGTAAAATCAGAAGTGCTTCACGATTTTGAAGCTGGTTTGGAAAAGCAGTTTGGAAGTATTTCATTCACGGCGAATCTTTATTATATGTATTATGTTAATCAGTTGGTTTTAAATGGTGAACTTAATAATGTGGGTGCGTTTATCAGAACCAATTCCGGTAAAAGTTACAGAAGAGGAATCGAGATCGGAGCATTGGCAAAACTTTCAAAACAGTGGGAGATTTCGGCCAATACAAGTTTAAGCCAGAATAGAAATCTTGATTTTAAGATAGAAAATGCAACGCTGGTAAAAGATTTAGGAAATACCCAGACTTCATTTTCACCAGATATCATTGCCAATGTCGGATTGAAATTTAATCCAAATAAAAACTTCCAGTTTGCCTTGATGAACCAATATGTAGGGAAGCAATACCTGGATAACACGGAAGATAAAAACCTGCAGCTGAAAGATTATATGCTGACTGATTTTAATGCTCAGTATCAGTTTAAAATTGCCAATAATGATATCGCTTTGAAATTATTAGTGAATAACATTTTCAATAAAAAATATGTCAATAATGGTGCTGTTTATGATGGCGGGCCGTATTATTTTTCACAAGCCGGAACTAATTTTATGTTTGGAATCAGCTGGAAAATTCAATAATTTAAAAGATAATTTGTTAAACAAATTTCAATATTATAATTTTAATACACATTAATCAAAAAGACTGTTCCGGCAGTCTTTTTTTTGTGACAAATAAATCTCCTTAAAAGTCATGAAAAAGTTATAAATTTGCCGTCAAATGAATATTTCAGCTTACATTCTAGAATATCTGAAACAAGCTGGAACTGCAACAGTTCCAGGCTTTGGTGTATTTTCCCTGGAGAACTCTAAGGCAATTATCAATTCTGAAAACGGAAGCATTCTTCCGCCTGCAAGTCAGATCACTTTTGCAGTGGATCATGAAGTGCAGTCTGATGAACTGGCTGCTTTCATTGCAGAACAAAAGCAGATGTCTTTGGAAGCCTCTAAAAGTGATCTAAAGATCCAGACTGATTTTTGGAAGAAAAAACTCCAGGCAGAACAGGTTTTGGAGATTCAAAATCTGGGTACCATCATGATCGAGGACGAGAAAACCCATTTTAAAGGAAAAAGAGTAGAGTCTGGCCGTCCTGATTTTTATGGACTGGAAGAAATCAGATTTTCGGATATCAGTAACGGTGAAAAAATAGTCCGTACAGAGAACCGCGAAAAAGATTATAAATTCAACAAATCTATACTTTGGATCTTCCTTTTCATTGTTCCTGTTGCAGGTCTGTTAATCCTGGCCTATACCCAGAAAGACCTTCTTTTCGGGAAAAAATCTTTTGAAAACGTTTCTGTACAGACGAAAACGCATAGAATTGCCAAGGATACCATTAAAATAATGGTGCATGAAACGGCAGAAATGAAAATTGCTGATTCCCTGAAAAAAGATTCACTAATGAAATCTGCTGGAAAACCGGTTGGAGTTCAGGCCCCTAAAAATAACACTAAGAAGACATGGCAAAAATAAAAAAAGCGGCAGAATCTCTGACCATTATGACCAATATCGTTCTCCCGAACGAAACAAATTCTTTAAGAAACCTTTTTGGTGGTGAATTGTTAGCAAAAATGGACCGTTGTGCGTCTATTTCTGCAGCAAGACACTGTGAAAGAAGAGTAGTAACCGCTTCCGTAAATCACGTTTCTTTTAATCATCCGATTCCTGAAGGGGGAGTCGTTGTATTAGAATCCAAAGTTTCAAGAGCATTTTCTACTTCTATGGAAGTGTATGTAGATGTTTGGTTGGATGATCCGATTAACCAGGTGAAAATCCACACCAATGCAGGGATTTATACTTTTGTTGCGGTGGATGAATTCAACCGTCCTATCCCGATTCCTGAAATGATTCCTGAAACGGAAGAAGAAAAAGAGAGATTTGCAGCGGCTTTCCGTAGAAAAGAACTTTCCCTGATCCTTTCCGGAAGAATGAAACCTTTGGAATCTGTGGAATTGAAAAAACTTTTCCAGGAGCCTGAGGTAATAAAAGAAGTGAAAAAAGATAAGAAGTAACATTCTCATCGGTGTCATTTGTGAAAAGTAATTTGTGTTTAGAAAAATGAAAATTCTCCTTTTAGATAAAAACCATCCGCTTATCACCGAGCAGCTTATTGCAAAAAACTTCATACTGGAAGAGGATTTTACGTCTTCTTACGATGAGATATGCCGCATCATTGAAAATTATGACGGAGTGATCATCAGAAGCCGGATTCCTTTAGATAAAAATTTCCTTGAAAAAGGGAAAAACCTGAAATTCATTGCAAGAGTAGGCGCAGGGATGGAAAATATTGATATTCCTGTAGCAGAGAAATTAGGAATTCAACTGATTAATTCTCCGGAAGGCAACAGAGATTCTGTAGCAGAACACGTTGTCGGAATGCTGCTGATCTTAATGAATCGTCTTTTCATTGCTTCGAAGGAAGTGAAAAATGGAATCTGGAAGCGCGAAGAAAACAGAGGTGATGAGTTACTGGGAAAAACAGTTGGACTTATCGGGTATGGAAATATGGGAAAAGCAACCGCAAAAAGGCTTTCAGGCTTTGGCTGTACAGTGATTTTTCATGATATTCTGCCTGATCTTTCAGATGAATATGCTACACAGGTTTCTTTGAAGGAATTAAAGGAAAAAGCTGAGGTTTTGAGTTTACATATCCCTTTAACTGATGAATCATATTATCTGATTGATGGGCCATTCATTTCTGATATGAAGAATGATTTCTATTTTGTGAATACAGCAAGAGGGAAAAATATTGAAACGAAAAGTTTAGTTGAGGCATTAAAAGCTGGAAAAATAAAAGGTGCCTGTCTGGATGTATTGGAATATGAAAAATCATCATTCGAAAATATCGAAACAGAAAATGATGACCTGAAATACCTTCTGGAATCTGAAAAAGTGATTGTTACGCCCCATATTGCAGGCTGGACGCATCAAAGCAAGGAGAAGCTTGCACAAGTAATCGTCGATAAAATTGTAGCCTCTTTTACTTAAAATCGTAAAAAGGTAAAACCTATTGTTATCATTCATTCTTCCGTTTCAGGATCGGTGTATTGATTTTTACAATTTCGTGGTTTTACCTTTTTATGTTAAATAATTCATAATTTACCCTCAATATTTAATATTTATTTTGAGTTTTATTAAATTGCTCCTCATTTTGAAATCCATGAAGAAGCGCAATTTTGTACTCATTGTAACTATTTTTTTAGTTCTTTTTTCCTGTAAAAAAAAATCTGAAGACCAACAGGCCTCCGCCGAAAATACAACCAATCTGCCTAATTACGGGAATGTAGATTTAAACGGTGTTTTTACAACGGCAGACGGACAGCTTTCCAATAAAACATCGCTGGTAGGATATATTGATCAATACTATAAAAAAGTCTGGGAAAACGGCAATCTGAGTGGCGGGATACTAGTGGCGAAAGGAGATGAGATCTTATACGAAAACTACAGAGGTTTCGGAAGAGAAGGAAACCAGATGCCGATCGACAAAAATACACCGCTGCATGTAGCTTCTGTTTCAAAAACGTTGACGGCTATGGCGATGATGAAATTGATAGAAGCCGGAAAAATAAAATTATCAGACCACCTGACTCAATTTTTCCCGGGATTTCCTTATCCGAATGTCACGGTGCAAACCTTACTGGATCAGAGAAGCGGGCTTCCAAAGTATGAATATTTCATTACGAAGATTCAGCCTGCTCCCGCAGAGCTTTCCAAGACCTACCTTACCAATCAGGATATTCTGAATATGATCATTACATATAAACCTGAACTGGCAAGAGATACCGATACAGGTTTTATGTATTGTAATACCAACTTCGCCTTACTGGCACTTTTGATTGAAAAAGTAACGAAAACTCCTTTTCCGCAGGCCATGAAAGAAATGATATTTGCGCCACTGAAAATGAACAACACGTATATTTTCCAGGAAAAAGATGTACCTACGGCTTCACAGTCATTTTACTTTGGAGGAAGAAAATTATATCCTTTAGACAGGCTGGATCTTATCTATGGTGATAAAAATGTATACACTACACCGAGAGATCTGTATAATTTTTCTAAAGCAATGTATTCTAAAAACTTTCTGAAGCCGGAACTGATGCAGATGGTTTTTTCTCCGTACAGCAATGAAAAAATGGGAATGAATAATTATGGATTAGGATTCAGAATGAAGATTTTCGACAACGGTGAAAAACTCACTTATCATAATGGATGGTGGCATGGAAGCAATTCAGTTTTTGCCCATTTATTAAAATCAAAAGTTACCATCGTGGCGATCGGGAATGCTTATTCCAATAAAGTATATACCGCACTTGCGCTATCCGGACTGTTTGAAGATTTCCCGGTACAGAAAGACAAGCTTCACAGCGTCATGAATGACAATAAAGATACTTTAAACGGCGGACACGACGTTTATGGAGAATAATGTTTACTTTTGCCTAAACATGTTCATGAAAAGACTTATTCTATTATTTATTATCTGTTTTCTTGTACATTCCTGTGCAAGGGTAGGTTCACCTGTCGGCGGGCCGAAAGACTCTCTGGCTCCTAAATTTCTGGGTTCAAATATCGATTCTACAAGGATTAATGTTAAAAGAGATATCCGGGAATTGCGACTGGATTTTGACGAATATATTACCCTGAAGGATATCAATAAAAATCTGATCATTTCTCCCCCTATCAAAAAAATAAAGCGTATTCTTCCTTCCAATATTGCCAACAAATATGTGTTGATTCAGTGGGAAGATACACTGCAGGCCAATACAACGTATAATTTTAACTTCGGGAATTCTATTGCCGATAATAATGAAACGAATATTCTGCGTTATTTTAATTTTGCATTTTCTACAGGTGATAAATTAGACGATCTGTATATCAGCGGAGAAATAAAAGATGCCCTTGCTACCAAGAAAAAAGGCAGCAGCAGTGAAAACAAACTGGTGGTTGGTTTGTATCAGGTGAAAGATACCATGAACTATAAGCAGAAGCCTTATTATATCACTAAAGTAGATGATGACGGCTATTATGAACTAAATTATCTGTCACCGGGAAAATATAAAATCATCGCTTTCGAAGACGAAAATGAAAACTCTATTTACGATCCCGGAACTGAAAAGATTGGTTTCCAGAAAGAACCTGTTACTATTGAAAAATCTATTTCAGGATTAAATTTAAAGATATATCCGTCAAAAAAACCGGTGAAATATCTTGAAATGAAGGAAAACCCTGGTGGAATTTTGATGACTTTTGAAGGAGATCCTACAGACGTAAAGGTGCTTTCTATTAACGATAAACTTCAGGACATCAAAGTAACCCATCGACCAAAATCAGACTCTGTAAACATATGGTTTGATGCGGTAGCGAGTAAAGTAGGGCAGACGGTGACGGAAAACCTTAAGTTCAGTTATGATGCAGACAGTAAAAAAGATACCGTTTCTGTATTTTATAAGTATAATACAAAAAATAAAATGGTGCTTTCAAATAATGAAGGCGGTACATTATCTCCCAAAGCACAGCTTAAAATTACTTCCAACTATATCATAGATAAAATAAACCCTGAAAAGTGGGAATTAAAGAGCGATAGTTTAACGACTCAGCAGTTTACGGCCAAGATTTCAGAGACGAATCCATATGAGATTTTAGTGACTTCTGATTTTATTACGGGAAAAAAATATCAGCTTACCGTTCCTAGTAAGAGTGTTTCATCTTTCTATGATAAAACGAGTGCGCCGTATCGTTTTGACTTTGATATTGATAAAATAGATAATTTTGGAAGTATTGAATTCACGATTCAAAATGCACCGACAACGAATTATTGGATTCAGCTTCTGGATTCAGCTGAAAAGGTCATCTATCAGCAGTATACCAAAGGAGATAAGGTTAAATTCGATATCTTAAAACCTGAAGAATACATTGTAAGAATATTGGTAGACAACAATGGAAATAAATATTGGGATAAAGCCGATTTTACCAATGAGGTTTTTGCAGAAGATTCTTATATTTTCTATAAAAAAGCAGTCATAAGACCGTTATGGGAAACCCATGAAGATTGGGATTTAAAAGATATCAGAACATTGGACAGCCCTAAAACAACAGTCTCCGGTGTTACTACTACACCTGAAACTGATGCTAAGGATGCGCCTGTAACAAAGGAAGTAAAGAAAGAATTGAAATCTGATAATGCAGTCTTAACTCCGGTAAAGTAAAATAATGAAGACGATAAAAAAAGTGATATTTTGGACGCTGGTAGCTTTTGCGTTAATTCAGTTTATTCCCATTGATAAGGTAAATCAGCCAGTGAAACATTCTGTAAACTTTATAGAGGTTAACAAGACTCCTCAGAAGATTGCAGGCTTACTTAAAGGGGCTTGCTATGATTGCCATTCCAATGAAACGGTCTATCCAAAATATGCGGATATTGCTCCGATTTCCTGGTCTATCAAAAGCCATGTGAATGATGGCCGCGAACGGCTTAATTTTTCTGTATGGGGTACTTATAACAAGGATTTAAAGACCAATATGCTGACCAGAGCCACTGAAACAATTCAAAATAAGATGATGCCGTTACCCGGTTATATCGTATACCATAAAGAAGCGAATCTTTCTGATGCTGAAAGAACATTGTTGATTCATTATTTTGAAGACATGTTGAAAGCAAAAGCTTATTAATAGAGGATTAATAAGTCTATACCTTTTAGTTCAACAGATAATAATTACGAATTATCAAATACATTCATATAAAAAATTCCCGCAGATTTAACATCTACGGGAATAATATTTTGGGTTATATTGACTTCAAATAGGCTTCAAAAAATCTCTTTTGAGAATCAAAGGCAATATCATCCGGATTCACCTCTTTCAGTGGAATCCATTGTGTTTCTGAGATCTCAGAAAGTTCGATATTGACATCAAACTTTTCTGAAACGGTGTATTCATAAAACAGATCAATTGTATTATAATCAATCTCTTTGTATTGGTATATATTAGGGAGACTCGTTATATACTTTAAGTTTGAAATATCAATGTTGAGCTGTAGTTCTTCAAATAACTCTCTTTTGCAAGCTTCTTCTGCACTTTCTTTAGGATCAACAAAGCCTCCTGCCAGATCAAGTTTCCCCTTTTTAGGCTCCTGATTCCTTCTGGTAAGATACACTTCATCCCCGCACCTGATGACCACGGCTACTGCCCCGGCAACATTGTTGTACAGTCTGAAATCGCAGTTGGGGCAGCTCCATTTCTTTTCACCATCCCATTCTAGAGATTCTTTGCCACAGCTTGGGCAATATTTCAATAATTTCATCTGTTATAATTTTCTAAATGTCAGATGGAACTTAGTTTCATTGAGCAATATTCATATTTCTCGGATGATAACTTAAAATAACGTCCCTCAGTTCTTCTGTTTTTAAATGGGTATAGATTTCGGTTGTAGTAATACTGGAGTGACCCAACATTTCCTGTATGTATCGAAGATCTGCACCATTTTGTAATAAATGCGTTGCGAAAGAATGCCTGAAGGTGTGCGGAGATATTTTTTTGCTTACACCCGCTTTATCAGTTAATTCTTTGATAATAAGAAAGACAATCACTCTGGACATCGAGGTACCCCGGCTGTTCAGAAACAGAGTGTCTTCATATTTTTTGTTGATTTTGTTTTTCGAACGAACATCCTTGATGTAACTGTCCAGCAATTCAGCTGTATAGTCAGCAAGAGGTACAAAACGGGTTTTATTTCCCTTTCCGATCACCTTAATGTACTGTTCTTTGAAATTGATATTCGAAATTTTAAGATCGATAAGTTCTGAAACGCGCAATCCGCACCCATAGAGTACTTCAATAATGCTGTGATTTCTCTTTCCAAGATCAGAATTGATCTCGATCGCAGCAATAATTTTATTGATGTCCATCAGGCTTAACGTATCAGGAAGATACAATCCTAGTTTTGGTCCTTCAAGAAGTGACGCTGGATTATCATCCCTGAATTCGTCTTCAAGTAAAAATTTAAAAAAAGATTTAATAGAAGAAATCCATCTTGCCTGAGATCTTTCACTAAATTTCTTTTTAGAAAGATTGAAGATATACTCTTGCAGGTTTTCGTAGGCGATAGAGTCCGGACCGACATTCTCCAGATCCTCTTCAGCATACTCTTTTAGTTTTTTAATGTCCCGAACATAGGCGTCGAGAGTGTTTTCTGAAAAATTTCTTTCGAATCGAAGAAATATTTCAAAATCCTTAATTTTTTCATCCCAAGTCATTTGTGCTTATTTTTTTAGTTCACATTCTGATATTTGCTCTATTTCAATATGATGGTTTCTCAGGAACGATATCCCGTCGTCGTCTGAATATTCATTAATATACACCAGTCTTGTAATTCCTGCCTGTAAAATAAGTTTACTACATTCTTTGCATGGTGAAAGCGTTAAATATAACGTTGCACCTTTAGCAGATTGTGTAGAAGCAGCCAGTTTTAATATGGCATTAGCTTCTGCGTGGAGTACGTACCAGTGTGTGTTTCCGTCAGCATTTTCACAGCAATTTTCAAATCCCGAAGGAGTTCCGTTGTAACCATCTGAAATGATCATCCTATCTTTTACGATAAGAGCCCCTACCTGTTTTCTCTTACAGTAGGAGAGTTTTGCCCATTCTTGAGCCATTTTTAGATAAGCTTTATCAAACTTATTCATACCGCTGCATTGTTGTTTGTTTTTTCGAAATAATTGGTCTTTAGTCTTAGAAGTTAGGCTTTCTTTTCTCTAAAAAAGCAGAAACTCCTTCTTTTTTATCTTCAAGTTCAAAAAGTTCTCCGAAATACTTGATTTCAGTATCAAAACCTTTATCCGTATCAGATAAATTCACCGCGTGGATTGCTTTAGAGATTGCCATCGGTGAGTTATGGGCAATCGTGTTGGCGAGTTCTTTTGTTTTGGTTAATAGTTCATTAATAGGGTATACTTCATTCACCAATCCGATTTCTTTTGCCTTTTGGGCAGGAATCATTTTGGCAGAGAAGATCAGTTCGTTGGCAAGGCCTTTTCCGATAAGCTTAGGAAGCCTTTGGGTTCCTCCGTAACCAGGAATTAATCCCAGGGTAACTTCAGGAAGTCCCAGTCTGGCATTTTCCGATGCATATCTGATATGGCACGCCATAGCAAGCTCTAAACCTCCTCCTAATGCAAATCCGTTAACGGCAGCAATAACAGGTTTAGACATATTTTCAATTTTGTTGAACAGCGTATTTTGTCCGTTTCTAGCCAGTTCTTCGGCTTTTTCCTGTCCAAATTCACTAAATTCTTTAATATCAGCTCCGGCAACAAATGATTTTTCCCCGCTTCCTGTAAGGATTACGACTCTGCAAGAAGGGTCAGAATTCACTTCGTCAAGAGCTGCACTGATATCCTGAATTGTTTTTGCATTTAGGGCATTTAAACTCTCAGGTCTATTTATTGTAATAATAGATAATTTATCTTCTTTTTTTAATAATATATTTTCGTAACTCATTTTTCCACTTTAAAATATTATTTTTTGCAAATTATAAATTTTTTGCAAAAAAAAGGAAAAAATATTGGTTTTTTTTCCTTTTAATTGAATTTATTGTTCAATATGCTTATTTGGAATGGTTCATCATATTTGCGTCAATATTGATATTTAGTTGAGAAGCTACTTTCATGCCAAGTTCAATATTGGCTCTGAAAAAGTGACATAGCTGACGATTTATGATCTCATCCCTTTTAGGGCCATCAATTCCTCTCATACTTCCTACTATATTATGGATAAGGTGTTCCCTGTCTTCTGTGTTCATTGCTTTTGTGTATAACAGACCTGGCTGAGTGTAGTGATCATCATCATTTTCATTTCTGTTATAGCTGGCAACATGAGCGCTGTCTAATTCATAATCATAGCTTTTATAAGAAGGATCCGGTTTGATGTCATCGAAACTGTTAGGATGGTAATTCGGCTTATCTCCGTAATCTGTGGAATCTGCCATATATCCATCTCTTTGATAATTGTTAACGGCAAACGGGCATCGGTTGACCTCTAATTGATGAGCATTTACCCCTACTCTGTATCGGTGGGCATCCGGGTAAGAGAATAATCTTCCCTGAAGCATTTTATCCGGGGAAAAGCTAATACCGTTGATTAAGTTGCTCGGTGAGAAGGTAGACTGCTCTACATGAGCAAAATAGTTAACCGGAATTTCATTCAGTTCCATTTCTCCGACTTCGATCAATGGGAAATCTCCCTGGAACCAAACTTTAGTAATATCAAAAGGATTCCATCTGAAATCTTTAGCCTGTTCTTCTGTCATGACCTGGATATACATCGTCCATTTTGGAAAATCACCATTTTCAATAGCGCTGCATAGATCTTCCTGAGCAAAGTCCGGGTTTTCACCTGCCATTTTCACAGCATCTTCATTGCTGAAGTTTTTGATTCCCTGTTTTGTTTTAAAATGGAACTTGACCCAAGTTCTCTCGTTATTGGCATTGATCATTGAAAAAGTATGAGAACCAAAGCCATGCATATGTCTGAAACCGTGAGGCGTTCCTCTGTCAGACATCAGGATAAGAACCTGATGAAGCGATTCAGGATTTAAACTCCAGAAATCCCACATCATCGTGGCACTTTTTAAATTGGTTTTGGGAACTCTTTTTTGGGTATGGATAAAATCCGGAAATTTTTTGGCATCCTTAATAAAGAAAACCGGAGTGTTATTTCCTACTAAATCCCAGTTTCCGTCTTCGGTATAGAATTTTAAGGCAAATCCTCTTGGATCTCTTGCGGTGTCTGCACTTCCTTTCTCTCCGCCTACCGTAGAAAAACGCGCAAACATTTTGCAGGAGTTTCCTACTGTTGAAAATAATTTGGCTTTTGTGTATTGGCTGATATCGTGGGTCACGGTAAATTTACCATACGCACCACTTCCTTTTGCATGTACAATTCTTTCAGGGATTCTCTCTCTTACAAAATGAGCAAGATTTTCCTGAAGTATGAAATCCTGAAGCAGGACAGGGCCTCTGGGACCTACAGTCTGTGAATCTTGATGTTCGAAATAAGGAGCACCGCTACCTAAGGTTAATTTTTTAGAATCCATATAGTTATATTTGAATGATTGATATCCTTTGCAGATGTCTTGTGTAGACGTATCAAATGTCAAATTTACTTGAATTTTTGATTGCTTATAGCAAAAACCTTTTATCTTTGTAATAGATAATATTAATCAAATGAACATTCAGCAATTGGAGTACCTTATCGCTGTAGATAAGTACAAACATTTTGGGAAAGCGGCTCAAGCATGCTTTATTACACAGCCTACGCTAAGTGCAATGATACAAAAATTTGAGGATGAACTGGATGTAAAGGTTTTTGACAGAACTACACACCCGATACGTACCACAGATGTGGGCGTGCAGATCATCGATCAGGCTAAGGTCATTATAGAGTCTGTCAATGAGCTTAAAAATAAAGCCAATCTTTTAAACAATATTTTAGGAGGAACAATTAACCTGGGAATCATTCCTACGGTATCTTCTTTCATTCTGCCGACTGAAATCTTCAAGTTTCTGGAAGACAATCCAAAAATCCAGATGAATGTCAAAGAAATGACTACAGATAATATTATCAAAGCTTTAAAAGCCGGAGAACTGGATGCAGGAATTATTTCCACTCCTTATGATACGGCAGATGAGTTTTATCAGGATTTCTTATTTAATGAAGAACTGATGATCTACAGCTCGAATACAGAAGCAAACAAGAAAAATTCTTACATCATTCCTGAAGATCTGAACGTTGAAAAAGTTTGGCTTCTTGAAGAAGGAAACTGTCTGAGAAATCAATTTGAAAATATCTGTCATTTAAAAGAAAATACACTGAAGCCTAAAAATCTGGATTTCCTGGCCTCTAACATCCAGACTTTGGTACATATGGTAGATAAAGTAGGAGGGATCAGTATTTTGCCGGAGCTTGCCCTAAGTCAGCTTTCTGAAGAACAGAAGACCAATGTTTTCAGATTTAAAAAGCCTTTCCCTTACAGAGAGATCAGTATTATCTATTATAAGCCTACTTTCAAGCAAAAAATTATTGATGAATTAGCACATTCTATTACTGCTTCATTAAGCAAAAAGCTTAATTATAACGAAAGCCCAAAAGAATTCGTAAGTATTAAGCCACAATAATTTCTTTTTCTTAAAGTAAGACAGATCAATAATTTAAAGAAAATTATAATTAGTAAACAAAAGGTTTGAGTATTAAAAAAATAGTACTTAAATTTGCCAACGTTTATGAACGAGGAAAAATTTGACCTGATTGCAACCTCTATAAAAAAAAGCTAAAACAGTAATTCTTTTTCAGCTTTCTGGGTATCTATTTCTTATTTTTCTTCGTCTATTTTTAATCTAAAAAATAAAGAATAATATGTCTTATTTATTTACATCTGAATCCGTTTCAGAAGGGCATCCAGATAAAATCGCCGATCAGATTTCCGATGCGTTAATCGACCATTTTTTGGCTTATGATAAAAATTCAAAAGTAGCTTGTGAAACTCTTGTAACGACGGGACAGGTAGTTCTTGCAGGAGAAGTAAAATCCGACGCTTATCTTGATGTTCAGACGATTGCAAGAGAAGTAATCAACGGAATTGGCTATACGAAAGGAGAATATATGTTCAATGGAGATTCTTGTGGAGTAATCTCTGCAATCCATGAACAATCACCTGATATCAATCAGGGTGTTGACAGAATTGTTACAGATGAAACCTTTGAAGGAAAAGCAAACGCTCAGGGTGCTGGAGATCAAGGGATGATGTTTGGGTATGCAACGAACGAAACGGCTAATTATATGCCTCTTGCGTTAGATCTTGCTCACACTATTCTTAAAGAACTTTCTGCCATCAGAAGAGAAAATAAAGAAATCGCTTACCTTCGTCCAGATGCAAAAAGCCAGGTTACCATTGAATATTCTGATGATCACAAGCCGGTAAGAATTGATTCTATCGTGGTTTCTACACAGCATGATGATTTTGGAACAGAAGAAGAAATGCTTGACAAAATCCGTCAGGATATCAAAAGTATACTGATTCCAAGAGTAGCAGCACAGCAGACTGAGGAAATTAAGGCATTATTCAACGATCAGATCAAATACCATATTAATCCTACAGGAAAATTTGTAATCGGAGGTCCTCACGGAGATACCGGTCTTACAGGACGAAAAATCATCGTTGATACGTATGGTGGGAAAGGAGCTCACGGTGGTGGTGCTTTTTCCGGAAAAGATCCTTCTAAAGTTGACAGAAGCGCTGCCTATGCAACAAGACACATCGCTAAGAATTTAGTGGCTGCAGGGGTTGCTGATGAAGTGTTGGTACAGGTTTCTTATGCAATCGGTGTTGCTGAACCTTGCGGATTGTACATCAATACCTACGGAACAGCAAAAGTAGATCTTCACGATGGCGAAATTGCTAAAAAAGTATCTGCTATTTTTGATTTAAGACCCTATGCTATCGAGCAGAATTTGAAATTAAGAAACCCTATCTATCAGGAAACTGCTTCTTATGGACATATGGGAAGAGAACATTTTGTAGCTGATAAAACCTTTAATAAAGGTCACAAGAATGAGCTTACGTTAAAAGATCTTGAGTTCTTTACGTGGGAGAAACTAGACAAAGTAGAAGAGATTAAAACCGCTTTCGGTATTTAATTTTTTCTTAATACAATAATAGACTGCTTTATCTTCACCAGATAAGGCAGTTTTTTTTAATTTTACACCATAAATAAATTTAAGATGATGAATTTGAGGTCCGCAATTGCTGTTTTTTCAATATTTTTTCTGAGCATAGGTGCGAAAGCCCAGTATACGATGCATAAAATGATCACCGTGGGATACGAGTACCAAAACCAGAGCTTTGGAGAAGTGGGAGGTAAGTTGCTTTTCTTAAAAAATGATGATGTTATTTACAGGTTGGGAGCGTCTGCATTGATGGGTTCCACCCATTCAAAATTTGCAATCATGCCGAAACTTCAGGCGGATGTCCTTCTTAATTTTCAAAAAGATGTAGATTTCTATCATTCCTATTATTTTCTGATGGGAGCGGAAGGAACCAATAAATACATCGCTCCTAAGATAGGGGTAAGCCTTTTTGGAATGCTGGACCTGACGGGAGGCTATGCTTTCCCTATTGGAGATGCCAGACTTAACGGGAAAGAAATGAAAGGTTTGAATATTAATTTCACACTAAATATCCCTACTGTGTTTATTCATGACATGTTTAAGTGATATTTTTTAGATATTTATCGTAAAAATTTAATAATTAGTTAACAGGTATTAAAATTTTATTATATTTACATCTGTAAAATTGTACCGCCTATTGATTTGACTTTACTCTAAAAAACTGTTTTGTAATTACAGCTATGCCCAGATAAAATATCTGGAGGAAAGTTTGTCTACAACTATTTTATATTGAGAAGAGTTATGAAATTAAAATCGGATAGTTTACTAATTTCCCTTTACCAGGAAGGAGACGAGGATGCATTATCAGCCCTTATCCATCGTCATCAGAAAGAACTGTTTACATTCATTTTTTATAAAATTAATGATGAAGACCTAGCCAACGATGTTTTTCAGGATACATTTATGAAAATAATTGTCATGCTGAAAGAAGGACGGTACAACGAAGAAGGCAAATTTATTCTTTGGGCTAAAAGAATTGCCTACAATCTTATTATAGACCACTTTAGATTAAAATCAAAAAATATCAAAGTTTCAGAAACTACTTTTGAAACTGATGATTATTCTATTTTTGATTTAATAAGAGAGCCTTCAGAAAATATTGAGGACCAGCTGGTTACGAATCAAATTCAGGAAGATCTTTTAAAAATGCTTCAATATTTGCCTCAGAATCAGCAGGAAGTGATTAAGCTTAGATTTTTTGACGGGTTAAGTTTTAAAGAAATCGCGGATCATACGGATATGAGTATTAATACCACTTTAGGACGCGTGAGGTATGCTTTGATCAATTTAAGAAAAATTATGGATGAGAATAATATTATACTGACCAGATAATAATTAGTAAAAATTCACGTTATAAAGAAAACATTTAGACGCCTATGAGAAAAAATGATTCTTTAAAAGTGAAAACTTTGAAACCAAAAAAACAAACCATTGAGTTTTTACTCAGTTTTTCGAAAAATCTTGAAGTAATTAAAGCCAAGAATAAGAATTTCCCGATTTCCAAAAATTAAAATATTAATTTTGTGCTGTATGAAAATTCAGCACATTTTTTTTGACCTGGACAATACGCTCTGGGATCACCGCAAGAACGCCTATCTTACCATCAAAACTCTTTTTGAAAAACAGGAAATCAACTTGAAATATGGAATTGATTTTGAAGAATTTCATGCGGTATATCATGAGATTAACGAAAAGCTTTGGGAAGATATACGGGATGGCCTTATCGGAAAAGAATATTTAAGAAAGCACCGCTTTTATGATACATTCAACCGCTTTGGTGTGGATGACGAAGAACTTTCCCAATTTTTTGAAGAACATTTTCTGGATAAAATCCTTAATCATAATGAACTGGTAGAAGGTGCCGCCTATATACTGGAATATCTGAAATCTAAAAAATATACTTTACATATTATTTCAAACGGGTTTCAGGAAGTAACGGAAAGAAAATGTATCCTCTCTGGAATTGCCCATTATTTTCAAACGATTACGAGCGCTGATTCTGTTGGGGTAAGAAAACCTAAACCTGAAATTTTTGAGTATTCATTAGGTCTTTCCAAGGCATTGAAGGAAGAAAGTATTCTGATAGGTGATGATTGGGTGGCAGACGTTGTAGGAGCCCGGAATTTTGGGATAGATGTTATTTTCTTTGATGTATATCATGAAAACAGGCAGGAGGAAAACCTGAAGGCGGTTACGCATCTTTTACAGCTCAAAGAATACCTTTAAAAAAAATATTTTACTGCATTCCTAATTCTTTCCTAAATGATTATAGAATTTTGCTTGACAATTTAATAAGTAAAATTCTATCATATGAAAAATTTAAGAAAAATTACACAAGCATTCAGTATCATTTTCCTGTTAATGGCGGGTTCTATCTTTGCTCAGGATAAAGCGATACATCCTAATCAGCTTCCAAAGGCGGCAAAAAGCTTTCTGGCAGCTCATTTTAAAGGAATAACGGCCGGTTCTGTTATAGAAGACCGTGAAATATACGGAGTAGATGAGTACAAAGTTCTCTTAATCAATGGCGTAAAAGTAGAATTTGACCGCAATGGAAACTGGAAAGAAGTTGATGGGCAGCACCAAAAGCTTCCGTATGGTTTTATTCCGGCATCTATTAAAAACTACGCTGCTAAAACCTTTCCCAATACGTTTATCGTTAAGATAGAGAAAGAACGTTGGTCTTATAAAGCCGAACTTTCTAACGGTATTGATCTGGAATTCGACAAAAATGGAAATTTTAAAAGAATTGACGATTAATACAGTGGGTAAGCCGGGGATGAAAAGTCCTGTTTTTTAACAACTAAATGGTAACGATATGATCAATTGGAATATAATGAGTGGTAAAGCGGTTAGAAAAAACATTTTGAGCTATATCACGAGAAATCATCCATGTGCTGTGGTTGATTCTATAGAAAACACAAGCAATACCTACAATATAAGATTAATGAATGGTAGGGCTTTGATTTTTAATTCAAAAGGAATTTTTTTAAGAACTCTCTTTTTAAAATAACTGCATCATAGCCTCCTGAAAAAGGAGGTTATTTTGGCGAAAGGGAAAGTTTTTTCTGAAAATTAATCTTATATTACTTCAACAATTCTTAGTATGAAAATTCTTATTATAGAAGATGAACCTGAACTCAGGAATATCGTGCAAAACTTCCTGGAAGCTGAGCATTTTATTGTAGAGCATGCCTCTGACTATACATCCGGGCTTGAAAAGATCATTTCTTATGAATATGACTGTATCCTTTTGGATATTATGCTGCCTGATGGTAATGGAATGGATCTGCTGAAGGAAATTAAAAATATGCATAAGAAAGATCCTGTGATCATTTTATCGGCTAAAGATTCAGTGGATGATAAGGTGAACGGATTGGAAATAGGCGCGGATGACTATCTGGCGAAGCCATTTCACCTTGCAGAATTAATGGCGCGGATCAAATCGGTGATAAGAAGGAAAAACCAGGATGGTGAAAATACAATCAGTTATAAAAATATTTATATTGATCCTGAAAAAAGAACGGTGAAGATAGGAGAGACTGAACTTATTCTGAACAGGAAAGAATATGATCTTCTCTACTACTTTGTAATACATCCGGAAAAAACGCTCCAGAAAACGATGCTTGCGGAAGCCATTTGGGGAGATTATATTGATCAGGCAGACAGCCTGGATTTTATTTATTCACAGATTAAAAATCTTCGTAAAAAGTTAAAAACGCTCAACGCAGAAGCAGATTTTCAGGCGGTTTACGGAATTGGTTATAAATTTGTCTGATGAAGATTTCGTTAAAATATTACACCATAAAATATCTGATTACGATCCTGCTGTTTATCATTGCAGTATGGGCCGCCTTATTCTATGCCTATATTTTAGATGAAGTGTATGATAATGTGGATGATGGTCTTAAAAACAGGAAGATACAGATTATAAAAGCAGTGTACTTTGACGAAAATTTATTGAAGAATAATGAATTTGGTTTTAATGAGTTTAAAATTAATCCCGTTTCTGCTTCTTCATATAAGCCTAAAAACCGATTGTACAATAAAATGTACTATATGGAATATGATGATAAAGACCAGCCTTACCGGGTTCTTGAAACAGACTTTATAGACCAGTTCGGAAAGACTCAGCAGTTGGTGATCAGAACGTCAACGGTAGAACAGGATGAGCTGGTGTATGACCTCACCACGGCATTGATTGTATTGTACCTGCTGTTGGTCGTGAGCATCATTGCGGTGAATGGATTTCTCCTTCATAAAGCAATGCGGCCTTTTTATCTGATTCTGGATAAACTTAAAAAATATCAGTTTGGGATTCCGCCTTCGGAAATGCCGCAAGATTTTTCTATTAAAGAGTTTGAAGAACTGGATATAGAAATCAACGAGATGATAGAACGTAATGAACGTGCTTTTCATCAGCAAAAACAGTTTATAGAAAATGCTTCTCACGAACTGCAGACTCCTTTGGCAATTGCCATTAATAAAATCGATCTGGCGATTCAGAATGATGAGCTGGATAAGAAAAACCTGAATTTCTTAAACGAGGTTAAAAATGATCTCCGAAGAATGTCCGGACTGAATAAATCCTTGTTAATGCTTTCGAAAATTGATAACAATCAATTTGCAAAAACCGTGAATGTTAATTTTAATGAACTGATCAGTGAGCTGCTTAATGAATATCAGGATTTTATAGAATACAAGAAAATTGAGGTTAATCTAGTAGAAAAAGAAGTTTTGGAAGCCAATTTTAACCGGGATCTGGCAGATATTTTACTCTCCAATCTGCTTAAGAATGCAGTTAAATATAACCGTCAGCATGGAACGATTCAGATTATTACAGAAAAGGAAAGAATTGTATTTCAAAATACGGGTACCGGAGTTTCATTAGACCCATCCCAGATTTTCAATCGGTTTTATAAACAGGGTTCAGACCATAGCTCTACCGGTTTAGGCCTTTCTATCATCAGGTCTATAATAAAACAATATCCCGGATGGGATATTGCCTATGAGTTTGATGAAGGGATGCATTACTTTATGCTCTCTAAAAATGCGGGATAATGCACCCCTTATATTTAGTAATTAAATTCCTAAACTTTCTCTTACTCTTGTAATGGTTTGTGTTGCGATAGCTCTTGTCTTTACAGCACCTTCCTGAAGTTTAGCTTCCAGTTCGTCAAGGTGAGTCATATAATATGCAAAGATTTCTCTTTCTTTAGCAAATCGGTCGGTGATAAGATTTAAAAGTTCCATTTTTGCATGGCCGTACCCAAAGTTTCCGGCAAGATATTTAGCTCTTAACTCCTCAGTCTGTTCAGGGGTTGCAATCAGTTCATAAATAGCAAAAACCTTATCGGTAGAAGGGTCTTTAGGTTCTTCCAACGATTTAGAATCCGTTTCAATGCTCATCACCTGCTTTTTAAGCTCCTTATCAGAAAGGAAAATGTTAATGATATTTCCTCTGGATTTAGACATCTTGTGTCCATCTGTTCCAGGGACATATTTTGTGTTCTCCTGAAGCTCAGCCTGTGGAAGTACCAATACTTCTCCCATCTGGTTATTAAACCTTGATGCTACATCACGTGCAATTTCTAAATGCTGAAGCTGATCTTTTCCTACAGGTACAACCTCTGCATCATATAATAGAATATCAGCAGCCATTAAAATAGGATATGTAAACAAACCGGCGTTCACATCCTGAAGACGGTCTGCTTTATCTTTAAATGAATGAGCCAGCGTTAATCTCTGATAAGGAAAAAAACATGATAAATGCCAAGATAGTTCACAGGTTTCAGGGATATCACTTTGTCTGTAAAAGAATGTTTTTTCAGTATCTAATCCACAAGCAAGCCAAGCCGCAGCAATCTCGTAGGTATTTTGTTTCAGCTCCTTTGCATCTTTTATCTGGGTAAGAGAATGCAGGTTTGCAATGAATAAAAACGATTCATTTCCTTCCTGTTTGGATAGTTCAACAGCAGGAATGATGGCCCCAAGTAAATTTCCAAGATGGGGTGTTCCGGTGGCTTGAATGCCGGTAAGAATTCTTGACATTTTAAAATTATTTATAAAAATTAATGAATTGCAAATTTAAGGGGTTTGGGGGAATAATGAATTAAAAGATTAAGGAATTAAAACCTTCTCCCCGCCGAATTTAGGTTCTACCCCAAACAAAAGGTCCCAATATACTTTTGCTTTCGCCAGATATTCACGCATATTGGTTTTAAACCCGGCATATTTGTTGACATCATTCGCATTGTATCCAAAGGCTTTCATTCCATTTTTTCGGGCTAAAAAAACCGCTCTTTCATTGTGGAATTTCTGTGAAATAATCACCAGTCGAGTCTGTCCGAAGATATCTTTAGCCCTGACCACAGAATCCAGTGTTCTGAACCCAGCATGATCCATAAATATGTGGTCTTTCGGAATGCCATACTGCATTAAAGCCAGCTGCATGTCTTCAGGTTCGTTATAGTCTTTGGTACTGTTGTCACCGCTTACAATAATGTATTTGATTTTTCCGCTTTTGTATAAATCAATAGCTGCCTGAATCCTGTTATAGAAATAAGTATTAGGCAGACCGTTGCTTAAGGTTTTTCCGGTGCCCAGCAATAATGCTGTTTTCGTTTCCGGAACTTCAGCTATTTTGTAAGAGACAAACGGCGCACTGTCTTTCCTGATGCTGTAATTGGCCCAGGCTATAAAAATAATTCCTGCAACCAAAAGAAGCAGGAAAAATATGAAGATGTTTTTTATAATTTTTTTCATCGAATGGTACTTCTTTTAAAATTCGAGGCCGTTCGGGAATGCTTTTTTTCTGAAAATAAGCAAGAAAGCGGCTCCTACTGTGATCGCTGAGTCTGCAACATTGAAAATGTATTTAAAGAACTCTAAATGTTTTCCGCCGATCAATGGGATATTATCCGGCACATACCAGTCTACGATTGGGAAGTGAAGCATATCTACTACACACCCTCTCATAAAAGTAGAATAGCCTTGCCCTACTGGAACCATTTTGGAGATACCTCCATAGCCAATCCATCGGTCGATACTTGCATCATACATTGTTCCGCTGTCGAAAATAAGTCCGTAGAACATTCCATCGATCAGATTACCGATTGCTCCGGCAAATATAACTGCCATTGGAATTAATAAATAATTGGATTCCCCTCTCTGCAGCCATTTTTTGAAAAGGTAGATCATTCCACCGATTAAAAATATTCTTACAATAACAAGGAAATACTTACCGATAACCCCCCCGAAATGAAATCCATAGGCCATCCCCGGATTCTCTACAAAAGTTAATTTAAAACCTGGAAGTATGGAAATACTATCATCAAGGTTAAAATGCGTTTTAACGTATATTTTTGAAGCCTGATCAATTAACAGAATAAGAAAAGTTACAGCTAAAATCTTTTTCATTACAGTCCTTTTGGTTTATAAGGTTTTCCTATTTTTTCATTCTTTTTTTCGATAACTTTCTTGATCGTTTTTTGATTATGGAATGTGTTTTTGGTGTGGAATTTTTCAAATTGAATATTCATGTCTTTTAAAACACTTTTCAAAGCATTCAATTCCATTGCATTTTTAGTGTGGACGATAATAGATTCCATATGTTCTCGATTTAAATTTTTACTTTTTAGACAGTTCATCAAGTCTTTTTCTGTCTTTTGCAGACAGGTCATTGATCCCGTTCTTGCCCATTTTACTTAAAAGATGGTCGATTTCTTTTTCCCTTTCCCGTTTATCTGAATTGAACTGATCATCAATTGTGTAGTTTCTGGGTTGAGCAGGAAAGAATTTGGTTTTGATCCATTCTCTGTTGAAAAACCCTAAAACGACAATAAGGACAACGCCTAAAATCAAATATTCGCTCATGGATATATATTAAAAATTAGGTTTATAAAGTATTGATGAAATACAATATAAACCCAAATTTATTTACAAACCCTGAAGGTTTATTTTTGCATATTTTTAGCTTCAATACTAAGTGTAGCGTGAGGAACGGCAAGAAGTCTTTCCTTAGGGATAAGCTTTCCTGTTACTCTGCATACTCCGTACGTTTTGTTCTCTATTCTTATCAGAGCATTTTTCAGATCGCGTACAAATTTCTCCTGTCTTCCTGCCAGGATAGAATTTTGTTCCTTGCTCAGTGTTTCTGCCCCTTCTTCAAAAGCTTTAAAAGTAGGCGAAGTATCATCTGTTCCATTATTCTGGTCGTTGATGAAGCTTTCTCTGATCAGCTGCAGATCTTTCTCTGCTTTGTCTATTTTTTCTCTAATGATTGCTTTAAATTCCTGTAAATCAGCATCACTGTATCTTACTCTTTCGTCTGACATGTTCTTTTTCTCTTTTTTAATAAAATTATGAAATGGAATTTGAAATCCAATAACTATATGTTAATTTTTTTCAACATTTATCTTAAAATTAACCTCATCTATTTCGATTTCGTTAAAATTTGAAAGTGAAGATACAATTTCTATTTTATTTGACAAGACCTCGGATGAAATATATTCCTCATTTTTCTTGAAATCATCCAAGAATGGTGAGTTTTCTTCCAAAAAGATGTTGATCCTGTCTGTCAGCTCAAAATCTTTCTCTTTTCTAAGGTTTTGAACCCTGTTAATCAATTCTCTTGCAATTCCTTCAGATTTTAACTCTTCTGTTAGCGTCAAATCTAATGCCACAGTTGTTTTTCCATCAGAAGTTACAGTCCATCCGGGAATGTCTTTTGTTGAAATTTCAACGTCATTCATTGTGATTTCGTAACCCTGAATATCTATTTTGCCTTCTTTTTCTAGAGCTGTGATCTGTTCCGCTGAAAAATCAGCAATTTGAGCTCCCACAACTTTCATATCTTTTCCTAATTTAGGACCTAGGGTTTTAAAGTTAGGCTTGATCTGCTTGATGATTAAGTGAGCAGCTTCTTCAGCATTGATGAGCTGTAATTCTTTAACATTTACCTCCTGCTTGATCAGTTCTGCAACCGCCAGAATCTGTGCCTCTGCTTTGGCGTCCAGTACCGGAACTAATACTTTCTGTAAAGGCTGGCGTACTTTTACATTTTCCTTTTTTCTTAAAGAGAAGACCATACTCGTAATGCTTTGTGCCAAATGCGTTTTTTCAACCAGATCCTGATCGATCAGGCTTTCATCTGCAACAGGGAAATCCGTTAAATGCACAGATTCACCGTTTTCTTTACCTGTAACCTTATTAAGATCCTGATACAGCTGATCCATAAAGAATGGAGCAATAGGTGCCGATAATTTAGCAACCGTTTCCAGACAGGTATATAAAGTCTGGTAAGCAGATATTTTATCTTCCGAATAATCTCCTTTCCAGAAACGTCTTCTGCATAATCTTACATACCAGTTACTCAGGTTGTCATTTACAAACGTGCTGATGGCTCTTGCTACTCTTGTCGGTTCATAGTCTTCATAGAATGCTTTCACTTCTTTTATGAGAAGATTCAGTTCAGAAAGGACCCAACGGTCAATTTCAGGACGGTTTTCTATTTCTTTTTCAGAATAATTGAATCCATCCACATTAGCATATAATGCAAAGAATGAATACGTATTATAAAGAGTTCCAAAGAATTTTCTTCTTACTTCATCGATTCCTTCGATATCAAACTTCAGATTTTCCCAAGGGTTTGCATTCGAAATCATATACCATCTCGTAGCATCTGGTCCATAAACTGCTAATGTTTCAAACGGATCAACTCCATTTCCTTTGGATTTTGACATTTTCAGTCCGTTTTTATCCAAAACAAGCCCATTACTCATTACATTTTTATAGGCAACTGAATCAAAAACTGCAGTTCCGATCGCATGAAGTGTATAGAACCATCCACGCGTCTGGTCAACACCCTCTGCAATGAAATCTGCAGGGAATGCTTTACGGGTGTCGATTAATTCTTTATTTTCAAAAGGATAATGCAATTGAGCGTAAGGCATCGAACCTGAATCGAACCAAACGTCAATCAGGTCGCTTTCACGTTTCATTGCTTTTCCGGAATCTGAAACTAAAATTACTTTATCAACTACATTTTTATGAAGATCAACTAAAGAATAGTTCTCCTCAGACATATTTCCGATTTCGAAATCTTTGAAAGGATTTTCCTGCATGAATCCTTTTTCAACAGATTTTTCAATCTCATTGTATAATTCTTCTACAGAACCAATGATCTTTTCTTCTTTTAAATCTTCCGTCCTCCAGATCGGCAAAGGAATTCCCCAATATCTTGAACGCGAAAGGTTCCAGTCGTTTACATTTTCAATCCAGTTTGCAAAACGTCCTTCTCCCGTTGATTTAGGCTTCCAGTTGATTTCTTTATTTAAATCTACCAGTCTGTCTTTCACAGCGGTCATTTTCACAAACCATGAATCCAGCGGATAGTACAATACAGGCTTATCAGTTCTCCAGCAGTGTGGATAGCTGTGAACATATTTCTCTACTTTGAAGGCTTTATTTTCTGTTTTTAATAAAATGGCCAGCTCTACATCCCAGGATTTTTCAGGCGCAGTTCCATCATCGTAATATTCGTTCTTGATGTATTTTCCGGAGAATAATTCAGGAACATTTTCTCCCTTGATAAATCTTCCCTGTAAATCTACCAGCGGAACCAGATTGTCATTTTCGTCTTTTATCAACATTGGCGGAATTCCGGCTTCTTTTGCCACTCTTGCATCATCCGCACCAAAAGTAGGAGCGATGTGAACGATACCGGTTCCGTCCTCAGTCGTTACAAAATCTCCTAAAATTACTCTGAACGCTTTTTCAGGAGTGTCGTTTGGAGCAAACCAGGGAACTAATTGCTCGTATTGAGTTCCGGTTAATTTTACTCCTGTAAATTCTTTTAAAATTTGATAAGGAATCGTCTTACTTTCTGATGTATAATTAGCGAAATCTTCATGACTTCCTTCCACATACTTTTTACCAAAGTTCTTTTCTAAAAGTACTCTCGCTAAAACAACGGTTATCGGTTCAAAAGTATATTGATTAAACGTTTTAACTAAGACATATTCAATATCTCTTCCTACAGCCAACGCTGTGTTGGAAGGCAGGGTCCATGGAGTGGTCGTCCATGCAAGAATGCTTACGTGTCCTTCAGCATCACTAAATAATTCAGAAGATTCTTTCTTTACTTTAAACTGAGCGACCACTGTAGTATCAGAAACATCGTGATAAGTTCCAGGCATATTTAATTCCGCAGAAGAAAGTCCTGTTCCTGCTTTTGGAGAATAAGGCTGGATGGTGTAGCCTTTATACAACAATTCTTTGCTGTATAATTGCTTAAGCAGCCACCAAACGGTCTCCATGTATTTTGACTTATATGTAATATAGGGATCCTCAAGATCTACCCAATATCCTATTTTTTCTGTCAGTTCATTCCACACGTCTGTATAACGCATTACCGCTTCACGACATGCTTTGTTGTAATCTTCAATAGAAATCTTTTTGCCAATATCTTCTTTAGTGATTCCTAATTCCTTTTCAACACCCAGCTCCACAGGAAGTCCATGAGTGTCCCATCCCGCTTTACGGAAAACCTGTTTTCCGTTCTGGGTTTGGTAACGGCAGAAAATATCTTTTAACGCTCTTGCCATTACGTGGTGAATTCCAGGCATACCGTTTGCTGAAGGCGGACCTTCATAAAATACAAACTCGGGTTGACCCTCACGAATTTCAACACTTTTATTGAAAGTTTCATTTTGTTTCCAAAATTCCGATACGTTCTCGGCTATATCAATAAGGTTGAGGTTTTTATATTCTTTAAATTGGCTCATTGTATTATCTCAATATCGTTGATTAATTAAGTCTGCAAATTTAGTGATTTTTTGTCGGTTTATAATATATGTTTTATTTTGATATCATCTATTAAAAACTTCAATTTCAGAAATATAAATGCTGGGAGGTTTATCAAGGGAATTGCTAATGATAAATGAGTCTTTATTTTAATTTAAATTACTGCAAATTTTCGTATTTCCTTGCGGATTTTGCAGATTGCACAAATGCTATTTACCAAACTATTTGACCGCAAACATCTGTGAAGATTTGTGTCATCTGTGGTCATAAAGGCTCCGTAATTTTCTCTTAGCATAGATTTTACAACATCATGAATTTAATGTAAGTGTTTTATTTTACTCTCGCAGATTCTGCAGATCATGCAGATTTTAAACGCAAACCTCTGTAAAAATTTGTGCAATCTGTGGTTATAAAGGCTCTGCAATTTTCTCCCTGCGTAGATTTTACAATATTATAGCTACATTTTACATGAATACCTCCATACAATATCTAAGTTTTAATAAATTTGTCTTCTAAAAATTACAATCATTGGAATTCTATCCATCAATAGAACGATCAAACGTTCAGGAAATCAAAACAATTCAGGAGAAAAAACTTCAGGCGCTTTTGGTGTATCTTCAAAACAACTCTCCATTCTACCAGAAATTATTCACAGAACATGATATCAACATTCATGATATTCAGTCTTTAGAAGATCTGCAGAAAATCCCTACAACCACAAAGAATGATCTTCAGGAGCATAACCACGATTTTTTCTGCATTCCGCCGGATAAAATTGTCGATTATAGTACGACTTCAGGAACTCTGGGGGATCCGGTAACTTTTGGATTGTCTGACAGTGACCTTGAAAGACTGGCCTACAATGAAGCGGTTTCTTTTGCCTGTGCGGGGATCCAAAAAGGCAATGTGGTACAAATGGTAACCACAATTGATAAAAGATTTATGGCGGGACTGGCTTATTTTCTGGGTTTGAGGAAAATGGGAGCCAGTGTGGTACGAATGGGTCCGGGAATTCCTGAATTGCAATGGGATTCTATTTTCAGATACCGGCCGAAATATCTGATCACCGTTCCTTCTTTTCTACTGAAAATGATTGATTATGCTGAAAAACATGGAATAGATTATAAAAGTTCCAGTGTGTATGGGGCTGTTTGTATTGGAGAAAGCATCAAAAATCAGGATTTTACAGATAATATTCTTTCCCAGAAAATCAAAGAAAAGTGGAATATTAAATTATTCTCAACGTATGCCTCGACAGAAATGAGCACCGCTTTTACCGAATGTGAATTTCAGGTTGGAGGGCACCATCATCCTGAACTGATCATCACTGAAATTCTTGATGATAATGAGAATCCAGTAAAAGAAGGAGAAAGCGGTGAGCTGACGATTACCACATTAGGCGTAGAAGCAATTCCTTTGTTAAGGTTTAAAACCGGTGATATCGTAAAAGCGCATTATGAACCTTGTCAATGTGGAAGGACAACGATGCGTTTGGGACCCGTGTTAGGAAGAAAACAGCAGATGATCAAATACAAAGGGACAACGCTGTATCCTCCTGCAATGACTGATATCCTGAATGATTTTAATACCATTTCCTGCTATCAGATTGTTATTCAGTCTAATGAATTGGGATTGGATGAAATTATCATTAAAGTAAGTACAGAAGAAGAACATGACAATTTTGTCAATGAGGTGAGAGACCATTTCCGTGCAAAATTAAGAGTAAGTCCAAAAATTGAAGTGATAGACTTTGCGGTTTTGTCTAAGACAGTCTTTCATCCAAATAGCAGAAAACCAATCACTTTTGTTGATTTAAGATAGGTTGCTAAGAGATAGAAAAATATCATCAGTAGATATAGATATAAAAAACCGGCCCGAATTTCAGGCCGGTTTTTTATGATTATTCTTGCTTTTGCTCTCTTTCGGACTTGATCAAATTCGCAAGGTTTTTAATTACCGTATCATGTTTCTTTACAAAAGGATTGTCTTTATTCCATACATATCCCGCTAAAACGGCACATATTTTCCTCTTTACATCTTCATTTTCAGGCCGGTGGAAGAATAATTCCTGAAGGTTTCCGGTATACCATTCCTTTACATAGGTGGTGAAAACATCTACACCGTATAATATATAGTCGGTATATTCTTTCTGCCAGTCTATAGTTTCTCCATTCAGCTGTCTTATCGCCAGTTTTGCGGCAAGCATTCCTGATTCTGTGGCAAATGCCATTCCTGATGAGAAAACGGGATCAAGGAATTCCGAGGCATTGCCAGTTAATGCAAATCCATCACCGAATAATTTTTTAACAGAACATGAATAATCTTTCAGATGTCTGGGTTCAAAAAGGAAATCTACGTCTCCAAAACGCTTAACATAATAATCAGAAAGGGAAATTGCCTTTTTAAGGGCCTCAGTCGGGTCTCCGTTTGAGGACAGTTTTTCAATATAATCAGTCGGGCCAACAATTCCTATGCTTGTATTTCCATTAGAAAAAGGAATCACCCAAAGCCATACTTCAGTTTCAATAATATCAAAAGAAATCAAGGTTCCTTCAACACCTTCCTCTCTGTTAAGATCTTCTACATGGGCGAAAATAGCAGAATGGGGAGAAAGTTTTGAGGGTTTTTCAAGATCAAGAAGACGGGGAAGTACTCTTCCGTAACCGCTAGAATCAATGACAAACTTGGAATGAATTTCCTTCATTTCGCCATTTTTATTTTTGACTGTGGTGATAGAATCTGTTCCGTTGAATGTAATCCCAACAACCTCAGTTTCAAACTCAAGGTCAACTCCTTTATTAATCACCTCCTGTGCCAGGGTATTATCAAAATCAGCTCTTGGAACCTGCCAGGTCCAGTTCCAGCCTTCGCCGAATTTATCACTGAAATCAAAAAGACAAACCTCGTCACCTCTTAAGAAGCGGGCGCCCAGTTTTTTTTCAAAACCCATGGCATCCAGAGCAGGAAAAAGACCAGCTTCTTCAAAATGGTCCATTACCCTGGGGATTAAACTTTCACCGACAACCAATCTTGGGAATTTTGTTTTTTCAACAACCTTCACGTTGATATTGTTCTTCTTTAAGTATGAAGAAGATACGCATCCGGAAGGCCCAGCTCCGATTACGAGAACATCAACAAATTCTTTGCTCATCTTGATTTTTTATTTTAATAATAACTTCTATCTTTGCCGCAAAATTAGTGACAAATAATTAATATTTTACAAAATTAGCAACTATTACTTTTAATTGATGAAAATAAATAACTTTTTAGAACTGAAGGATTTTCAAAAAATTATCATTGGGAATGAAAAAATAGAATTGGATGATTCTCTGCTACATAGAGTGGAAGCCAGTTTCCAATTTTTAAAAGAATTTTCGAAAAACAAAGTAATATATGGGGTAAATACTGGTTTCGGGCCGATGGCTCAATTTAAAATCAGTGATGAAGACACCCATCAGCTTCAGTATAATCTCATAAGAAGTCATTCTTCCGGCATCGGAAATCCTCTGCCTGCACAGGAAGTTAAAGCCTGTATGCTGGCGAGATTAAACACCTTATCATTAGGAAACTCCGGAGTACACCATTCTGTAATTGACCTCCTTAGAGAATTGATTAACAGAGATATTACGCCACTTATTTTTGAACATGGCGGAGTAGGGGCGAGCGGCGATCTTGTACAGCTTGCTCATCTGGCATTAGTCCTGATCGGTGAAGGAGAAGTTTTCTATAAAGGAGACCGGAAATTAACCAAAGAAGTTTTTGAAATTGAAGGATTGAATCCTATAAAAGTAGAGATCCGTGAAGGACTTGCTTTAATGAACGGGACATCCGTAATGTCAGGAATCGGTATTGTGAACGCTTACAAAGCGAATCAACTGACAGATATTTCAATCAAACTTTCTTGTGCGATCAATGAAATTGTTCAGGCGTATGATGATCACTTATCAGAAGCGTTGAACGGAACCAAAAAGCACTACGGTCAGCAGAAAGTTGCAGAAAGAATGCGTGCTCATTTGTCTGATAGCAAGCTGATTAGAAAGAGAGCGGACCACCTGTACACTCACTTTGAAGAGCAGGAAAAAGTATTTAAAGAAAAAGTTCAGGAATATTATTCATTAAGATGTGTTCCGCAGATCTTAGGACCTGTTTTAGATACGTTGGAATATACAGAGAATGTCCTTGAAAATGAGATCAATTCAGCCAATGATAATCCGATTATTGATGTTGAAGGCCAGCACGTATACCACGGTGGAAACTTTCATGGCGATTATATTTCATTGGAAATGGACAAACTGAAAATTGTAGTGACCAAACTTACCATGCTTGCTGAAAGACAGTTAAACTATCTGCTGAATGCAAAAATCAATGAAATTCTGCCTCCATTTGTGAATTTGGGAAAATTAGGATTCAATTTCGGGATGCAGGGAGTTCAGTTTACGGCAACTTCTACGACGGCTGAAAGCCAAATGCTGTCCAACTCAATGTATGTTCACAGTATTCCTAATAATAATGATAATCAGGATATTGTAAGCATGGGGACCAATGCTGCAGTGATCTGCAGGAAGGTAATTGAAAATGCATTCGAAGTATTGGCGATTGAAGCTATTACCATTGTGCAGGCTATTGAATATCTGGGTTTTCAGGATGAAATATCTTCATCTACAAAAGAATTGTATGATGAAATAAGAAAGATTATTCCAGCCTTTTCAGATGATATGGTTATGTATCCTTATCTGGAGAAGGTGAAGCAGTATCTTAAAGGAACCAAAGCATGAAAAAAGTAATCATTTTTTCATTATTTTTCCTTTGGCAATCCATATTTGCCCAAAAACTGGCATTAGTTAAAGAAAAAGCCAAAATTGGCTATATCGATACATCAGGTACATATAGTATAGAACCGAACTTTGATACCGCGAAAAGTTTTTCAGAAGGACTGGCTGCTGTAAAAATGGGAAAGCTCTGGGGATTTATAGGCAAAGACGGTAAGATGGAGATCGAACCTGCCTTTTCAAATGTGAAAGATTTTCATGACGGAATCTGTATGGCTGAAAGTGATGGTGCCTGGTATTATATCAATAAAAAAGGAGAAAAACTGACGATGCCTTCTTCCGATAAGCTCTATGATTTTAATGAAGGACTGGCTTTGATGAAAGTAGCCGGAAAAATCGGAGCCTTTGATACCAATGGCAAAGTAATCATCCCTGCAGCATATGATGTGATTAAACCTTTTAACAATGGGTTTGCAAAAGTATCTAAAAAAGGGCAATGGGGAATCATTGATACCACCGGGAAATTAATTGTCCCGTTAGAATATGACAATATTGGAGAATATGTGAACGGCATTACCTGGGCACAGAAAGGAGATGCCTATGGAATTATTGATGGTGATCTGTTCAGAGAATTGGAAGGAGCCGACGATATCTGGGACTTTGGAAGTCAATCTATCACTTACGCCCGCAAAAATGGGAAAGTAGGATTTACGGATAAAACAGGGACCTGGATTATAGAGCCTAAGTTTGACAAAGCAAGAGCTTTTAACCAAAACCTGGCTCCCGTATCTGTAGGAGGAAAATGGGGGTACATAGGCCTGGATGGGAACTATGTGATTGAACCTGCTTATAATGATGCTGAGGTGTTCAGTGACGACCGTCTTGCACCGGTAAAAGGAAAAAGCTGGGGTTTCATTGATCCTTCAGGAAAACTGGTAATTCCGATGGAATATGACATCTCCGTAAGTTTTGGATTCAATGAAAAGAATAAAGGTTTCAATGATGGTGTTTCCAGAGTGAAGAAATCCGGGAAATGGAGCTTTATTGATACATCCGGAAACGTATTGGGAAATAAATGGTTCTATAATGCAGAACTTTTTCAAAATTAAAAAAAACTAACACTAAGACATGAAATGTGCAATAGTAACAGGAGGCTCCAGAGGAATCGGAAGAGCAATCTGTATCAAACTCGCAGAAGAAAAAAATTATCACCTGCTGATCAATTTTGCATCCAATGAAAAGGCTGCAAAAGAAACATTAGCCAAAGTAGAAGAACTTGGTGCTACAGGAGAAATCCTTAAATTTGATGTTGGAAATGCAGAAGAAACGCAAAGCGTTTTAGAACAATGGCAGGAGAGAAACCCTGATGCTGTGGTAGAAGTGATCGTAAATAATGCAGGAATAACAAGAGATGGCCTGTTTATGTGGATGCAGAGAGAAGACTGGAACAGTGTGATTAACACGAGTTTAAATGGGTTTTTCAACGTAACGAATTTCTTTATTCAAAAATTATTAAGGAATAAATACGGACGAATCATCAATATGGTATCGGTTTCCGGAGTAAAAGGAACAGCCGGCCAGACCAATTATTCTGCAGCAAAAGGCGCTTTGGTTGCCGCTACAAAGTCTCTGGCACAGGAGATTGCTAAAAGGAATATCACGGTGAATGCCGTAGCGCCTGGATTTATCAGGACAGATATGACGCAGGATTTTAATGAAGATGAATTGAAAGCGATGATTCCTGTCAACAGGTTTGGTGAAGCAGAAGAAGTGGCAGACCTGGTTGCATTCTTAGCGTCCAGAAAAGCTTCCTATATTACAGGAGAAGTGATTAATATTAACGGAGGAATTTACTCTTAAATAATGTAACAATTTGGCAATATAACAATCTACCAATCTACCAGTGTCCATTACCTCATTGTTATACTGCCAGACTTATACATTTCTAAATTAAATAAAATGGAAAATAGGGTTGTAATTACCGGAATGGGAATTTATTCTTGCATCGGGATCTCTTTAGAAGAGGTCAAGGAATCCCTATATCAAGGAAAATCCGGTATCGTTTTAGACCAGGAAAGAAAAGAATTTGGATTCAGATCCGGATTAACGGGTGTAGTTCCCAAACCAGACCTTAAAAACTATCTCAATAGAAGACAGCGCGTAAGCATGGGTGAAGAAAGCGAATATGCTTATCTCGCAACCCTGGATGCACTGGCGCAGGCGAAAATCGACCAGGACTTTTTAGATCAGTACGAAGTCGGGATATTATATGGAAATGACAGCGTTTCTAAAGCGGTTGTAGAATCCATAGACATCGCAAGAGAAAAAAAAGACACTACTTTAATGGGCTCGGGAGCGATTTTTAAATCGATGAACTCCACCGTTACCATGAACCTTTCAACGATTTTTAAATTGAGAGGGATCAATCTTACCATCAGTGCGGCCTGTGCAAGCGGATCTCATTCGTTGGGACTGGCTTACATGATGATTAAAAATGGTTTTCAGGAAATGATCATTTGCGGCGGAGCTCAGGAAACCAATAAATATTCTATGGCAAGCTTTGACGGACTGGGTGTTTTTTCAGCAAGAGAAAATGAACCCGCCAAAGCTTCAAGACCTTTTGATGCTGACAGAGACGGACTTATCCCTAGCGGAGGAGCTGCAAGTTTGGTGGTTGAAAGTCTGGAATCCGCACAAAGAAGAGGCGTGCCCATCCTTGCAGAAATTGTAGGCTATGGCTTCTCTTCCAATGGAGGACATATTTCTACTCCCAATGTAGACGGACCTGCTTTAGCCATGGACCGCGCATTAAAACAGTCCGGATTAACGGCAAAGGATATTGATTACATCAATGCCCACGCTACCTCTACACCATTAGGAGATGCCAATGAAGCGAAGGCAATTTATGAGATCTTCGGAGGTGAGGTTCCGGTAAGTTCTACAAAATCAATGACGGGTCATGAATGCTGGATGGCGGGTGCGAGTGAAGTAATTTACTCTATTCTGATGATGCAGAATAACTTCGTTGCTCCGAATATCAACCTGGAAAACCCTGATGATGAGGCGAAAAAGATAAATTTGGTCTCAAAAACGAAAAATCAAAAAATTGATGTATTTTTGTCGAATTCTTTCGGGTTTGGGGGTACCAATTCCGCATTAATTGTAAAAAAATTTGATTAAAAACATGGAAAGGGAAAAAATTGTTGCGATCGTTAATGATTTTTTGGTCAATGAATTTGAAGTTGACAGCGACGAAATCAGCAATGATGCCAACCTTAAAACAACGCTGGGCTTAGACAGTCTGGACTATATTGATATGGTGGTGATTATTGAATCTAATTTCGGAGTGAAATTAGGCGAAGCAGATTTTAAAAAAATGATCACGTTTGACGATTTCTATACGACGATCGAAAATAAAATTATTGAAAAAAAAGCGTAATTATTGATTGAAACTTTATTTTTTAATAATGTAACAATAAAACAATGTACCAGTGTCATAACTATTTCAGCCGAAGTATTATGACACTGGTACACTGATAAATTGGTAAACTGTAAGTAATGAACAAGTGGAAAGGTAAATCTAAAGGAACCATAGCAGGATATAAAATATTCGTCTGGTGCATTAGAAATGCCGGGATCCGGAGTTCATATGGAGTGCTTTACTTCGTAGCTGCCTACTATTTTTTATTTCTCAAAAAGAGCAACCGTTATATTTCTTATTATTTTTCAAAAAGATTGGGATATGGCTTTTGGAAGACAAAAACAGCTGTGTTTAAAAGCTATTTTACCTTCGGGAAAGTGCTGATTGACAAAACGGCTATTTCCACAGGCTTAAGAGATCGATTCACTTACGAATTTGACGGCGTTGAAAACCTCAAAAATCTTTTACACGAGAAGAAAGGAGGCGTGCTGATCAGTGCCCACATTGGTAATTTTGAAATTGCAGAACACTTTTTTGCGGATATAGATTTTGACTGTCAGATTAATCTGGTGACGACCGATCAGGAAGTTACGGTCATTAAAGAATATCTGGAAAGTGTGGCGGTTAAAAAAAGCAGTATTAAATTCATCTATGTGAAAGAAGATATGTCCCATATTTTCGAGATTAATGCAGCATTATCAAAGAATGAGCTTATCTGCTTTACCGGTGACCGCTATTTCGAAGGTTCAAAATACCTCGAAGCAGATTTATTAGGGAAAAGCGCCAAATTTCCCGCCGGTCCTTTCCTGATTGCTTCCAGATTAGGTGTTCCTGTTGTGTATGTGTACGTAATGAAAGAAAAAAATCTTCATTACCATCTGTATGCACGCGTTGCACAAAACATAAAAAACCGCGATTCTCAGGGACTTTTGAACTCTTATGTTCAAAACCTTGAATCTATGATTAAAAAATATCCCCTTCAATGGTTCAATTACTTTGATTTTTGGGATGATATTGATTAATTTTTCTAATTTTATCCCCGAAAACAAATAACAAAACTCAAACTATTAAAAATATTGTAGAAATGAAGATTTTTTACAATACTAAGTGTTGCGACCTTTTAAACGTAAATATGAAGTATTGTAAAACCAGGTGCAGCTTTTGTCCTGAAAATGAGATCTTATTCTATGAAAAACACATTTTTCTCCTTTGAAAAAAGAATACGACATACTTGTAATCGGAAGCGGTTTGGGAGGCCTTGTTTCGGCTCTTATTTTGGCTAAAGAAGGCTTGAAGGTTTGCGTATTGGAGAAAAACAATCAATATGGGGGAAATCTGCAGACTTTTTCACGCGATAAACTGATTTTTGACACCGGAGTTCACTACTTAGGAGGGCTTTCAAAAGGTCAAAACCTCTATCAGTTCTTTTCCTATCTCGAAATTATGGATGATCTTGATCTCCAGAAAATGGAGGAGGACGGCTATGACCGGATTACATTCGGAGATGATGAGATTGAATATCCGCATGCTCAGGGATATGATAATTTTGTGGAACAGCTTACAGCTTATTTTCCGGATGAAAAAGAAAACTTGGAGAGCTATTGTAGTGAAATACAATATGTTTGCGCACAGTTTCCACGGTATCATGTGGTAGGAAAAGATCAGTATAACGAGGAAATCCTGCATCTCAATACCAAAAGATTCATTGAATCGGTTACCCAGAACAAAAAACTACAGTCTGTCCTGTTGGGTTCAAATTTCCTGTACGGTGGAGACTCTGAACATATTCCTTTTTATGTACATGCCCTGACGGTGAATTCATATATCCAGAGCGCTTATAAATGTGTGAAAGGAGGAAGCCAGATTTCCAAGCTATTGATCAGGAAATTAAGACAATACGGCGCTGAAGTGTACAAACATGCCGAAGTTTCCGAAATGATCTTTAATGAAAATCAGATATTAACTGCTGTAAAAACCAGATCGGGTAAAGAATATGCCGCCAAACGGTTTATTTCTAATATAGAGATCCGTACTACCATACAGCTGATCGGTAAGGACCGGTTGAAAAAATCTTTTCTCAACCGAGTCTTAAGCTGGAAGCCGGTATCATCATGCTTCAGTATTTATCTTGTTCTGAAACCTCAGTCGGTACGCAATTTTAATTATAATCGCTACCATTATTCCTCAGAAGAAATGGTCTGGAATGCTTTTAAATACACCAAAGACAAATGGCCGGAAACTTATATGCTTTCCTCAACCCCTTCAAAACATCATCCGGAATTTGCAGAAAGCCTTACGGCGATCTCCTACATGGATTTTGATGAGGTAAAAGCCTGGGAGAAAACCATCAATACCATTGCAGACGAACACGAGAGAGGAACAGCATACGAAAAGTTTAAACTTGAAAAGGCGGAAAAAATGATTAATGCCTTAGAAAAGAAAGTTCCGGGCTTAAAACGATCCATCCATAAGGTGTATACTTCTTCTCCGCTGTCATATCGTGACTATATAGGAGGTTTTGACGGAAATATGTACGGATATATGAAAAGTTCTGAAAACCCGCTGAAAACTATGGTCTCTCCCCGCACTAAAATTGATAACCTGTACCTCACCGGGCAGTCGGTTAATATGCATGGAATTTTAGGAGTTACCATCGGGGCATTCAATACCTGTGCAGAAATTCTGGGAAAGGAACGTATCGATGAACGCTTAACGCTTAACACAAATGATTAATACCAGTAAGAGTGAAGAAAAATAGTAGGCGGCATGCTGTCATCCATAACGGAATTAAGTGGAGCGAAGGATCTAAATTACCAAGTTTAGAAGTCTTCTTTAGCCGAAATGATGTAACGAAATCCTTTTTTTTTATTGTTTTAATCCTAAGTTTCACATCTTGCGGGGTCAGAAAGTCAATACAACATATTCCTGACGTACAGCAATATGCACTGGAGGTTCCAACGGTTCATAAGATCAACGATTCCACTTTTAGCTATAATCAGAATTATTTAACCAAAAATAAACAACAGTTGTGGGAGCTTTATATCAAAGGAAATCCTTTACAGCTGGGATATAATAACGGAGCACTGACTCAAAAACTGATGCAGCAGCAGGAAGAGATTTTCTTTTCCAAAGTGGAAGGTTTTGTTCCTTCGAAATTTAAACAAAAACTGCTGAGAGGCTTTCTGAAATGGTACAACCGGAAAATGTACCTGAATGTAAGAGAAGACTATCAGGCAGAATTGTATGGAATGTCTCAATATTCATCAGACCGGTATGACTTTATTGCCCCAAAATACCTGAGAAGCCTTTATCTGCATGGTGCCCACGATATCGGACATGCAATGCAGGATCTGGCGGTAGTTGGATGCAGTTCTTTAGCCGTTTGGAATGAAAATACAGAGGATGGAGACCTGCTGATCGGAAGGAATTTTGATTTCTACGTCGGTGATGATTTTGCAAAAAACAAACTGGTAGAACTGGTAGAACCAGAGCAGGGCATCCCTTATCTGTCCGTAAGCTGGCCGGGAATGATCGGAGTGGTTTCCGGGATGAATAAGGAAGGGATTACCGTGACAATCAATGCAGGGAAATCTAAGATTCCCTTAACAGCAAAAACACCTATTTCTTTGGTAACAAGGGAAATCTTACAGTATGCCAAAAATATAGAAGAAGCGATTGCCATTGCTAAAAAAAGGAAAGTCTTCGTTTCAGAATCTATTTTAGTAGGAAGCGCCCATGATAGAACGGCTGTTATTATAGAAGTTTCACCTAATAATTTCGGTGTTTATAAAGTGCAGAACAGCAGCAAGATATTTTGCACCAATCATTTTCAGTCGGAAGCTTACAAAAATGATAAGAGAAACCAGAAACATATCCTTGAAAGCCATTCGGAATATAGGTATGAAAAACTTCAGGAGCTTGTGCAGGAAAATAAAAAGCTTACACCTGAAAAGATGGCTGCCTTATTAAGAGACAAATCAGGACTGAAGGATGAAAAAATAGGATATGGGAATGAAAAGGCGATCAATCAGCTTTTAGCTCATCATGCCGTGATATTTTCACCTGAAAAAAGATTAGTCTGGGTTTCTTCAAATCCCTATCAGCTTGGAGAATTTGTGTGCTACGATCTGAATACTATCTTTTCGGAAAACAGACTGAAAAAAGGAGAGTTTGCCGTTTCAGCACTCAATATCCCTAAAGATCCTTTTGTAAATTCTGCTGATTTTAAAAATTATGAAGCCTATAAAAAGCTGAGCTCAACAATAGAGGAAGCGATTGATCATAAAAAAGAATCTTTGACAGATGATTTTATTCGTCAATATCAGTCTTTAAATCCCGATCTTTGGCTGGTCTATGAACAGGCTGGCAGGTATTATTTTAACAGAAAAGAATATCAGAAAGCAAAAGCTGAATTTGAAAAAGCACTGACAAAAGAAATTACCACCCTTCCTGATCAGAAAAAGGTAGAGAATTACCTGAAGAAAACAGAAAATAAACTAAGATGATTCCTAAAAATATAAAACTCCTATTTTGCATTCCATTCGTTATTATAATCTGTTATTTAGGATATCTTATGAGTAAATACAGCTCCATTCCTGACACCATACCCATTCATGGCTATGGAAATAATGCGGATGGATTTGGAAGTAAAAAATTCCTTTTTTTACCTGTTGTTCTCAACCTGATTATCCTGATGTTTATATGGATGTGTATCAGGAAACCGGATGCGATGAAGTTTTCCTTTGAAGTAAAAGAGGAAGATAAAGAAAAAACCTATTATATGCTTCAGATGGTGCTGGTAGTCATCGCCATATTTGTAACGATTATGACGACTCTGTTATTTTCTGATGTGGTGTATGGGTAGACTAGAATAGGATTTCACAGCTTTTATCGTCACAGTGGAAGGGAATGATCTTTCTTTTTACAGCCAGTTGGATATAAAGAAACTGTCCTAATCCTGAGACTTTCAGAAGATATAAAACCGGGATAAACAGCCAAAACACAGGAAGGCTTATCAAAATAAGATAAATCGACTGGAAGCCATAATGCCAGCTTCCGTTGTAGGAAGCCATCTGTCGGAGAGCGAGTTTCCGGTCCAGCTTAGGAAAATACGGCGACGAAAGAAAATCTCTCAACGGTTTTTCCTGAATCAGCGAGAGCCAATCAAGGTTTTTTACCAGCTTAACAAATCGGCTGCATTTCGGGCACCAGTTGTCATAAAAAATAATCATAGGTTGGATCAGTTACAGGGTTGAGATAATTCAATGGGGTTTTCAAAACCTTTCATAGCGTTCCATTCTTTTTTATTGTATTCTTCCTTTACTTCGCGGCTGTCGGCATTTTTCCCATTGATGACATAGGTCGTCTGGGAGCTGTTGAGGTTTTCAAGAATAGAGGAGGGCTGTTTCTTATACCTTTCCCAGAATGAGGCCCATTGTTTAGGGGATAATTTGATGGATTGCTGAGAACCAAAATTCCTTTTTCCAATATCATTTTCTTCTTTCGTAAGTCCTTTGATTTCAAAAATATAGCCTTCCTTGGAATCCTGTATTTTTAGAATAAGACCGGGCAATCCATAAAATTTATAAGGACCATCCATGATCGGAATATCAGGCGTAAACCATGCGGTCCATGTTCTTCCTCCAAATTCACAGACTGCTTTTTCAGCTTTATATCCGAAAATCTGTTCCGTATTTCCAGGCTGTATTTTCCAATGTATAGGACAGTTGGGATATTCCATTACAAATGTTTTGATATACAGCCTTTCTTCCACGGTGATCTTTTTATCAACGATATTTTTGATGATCAGCGGCCTGAACAATGATGTTTTGGTGCTCGAGGGAATCCGCAATGAACCTTTTGAGTCATTTTTAGCATATTCAGTGATGATTCTGGTTTTTAGAGAATCCTGCCTGAAATTTTCATACGACTCAAAAAAAGATGCCTGTCCGTTACCCGTAATTAAGGCGCAAAGTTCAGTATTGTATTGTGCAGCATTTTGCGTGGGTTTCCATTTCATTTCATAGATGATTTTATAGGACTGTGCTGTAAGAAAGCTGTTAAATACCGCTGACAGAAGGGCTGTGAGCAGCAACTGTTTTAGTTTCATTGTAGTAATTAAAATAGTATGAAGTAAGATTCCAAACGATCATGATGGCTGAAAAGAAAAAGAGATTGAAAAATATGATGATTCCAACATGCATTGAGATCGTGAGTATCAGCCAATATTTTCTCGTTTTATTCAGATTGATGAATAAAGGATAAAAAAGTTCGATGATAATCGTTCCCCATCCAAAAATGATATAAAAAACAGGATTCTGTATGTAATCACCTAATGCAACAAATTTATATAAATTGGGCAGGTGTATCGCCTTCCAGATTGATTCTCCGTTCCACCAGTTAAATCCCAGTATCTTATCAAGTCCGGAGAAAAAATAAGCGATACATACGTGAATCTGGATAAGTCTTTTGCACAGCGTTAAAGATTGGAAGTTTCGGGATAATTTCGGAAATAATCTTTGCTGGAGAGAAAAAAAAGAGCTTGAAGGGAAAAGAATAATGTAAAATAAAGACATGCTCGTGAAAAAATCGGCGCCATAAAAAAAGAGACTGCCGGATTTCACAAAGGAAACTTGGAGAATAAGAAGGAATAAAGCACTGATTCTGCTGAAAAACCCTGAAATAATCAAAATGCATAAAATTACATAGGTGTATTTAAAGATCAATATTGATTGATTTTCAGTAAAATAGCTATTCAGGAATCCTAATATTTTTTCTATCGTTAAAATATCAAACGTATTGTAAGCGGTGTGTAATTCCAGGGGTATGATGCTGTGATTGGTGTAAAGCAGATCAAAATCGCTCCAGAATGATAAAAAATGAATCAATACTATGATTCCGATCGCGATCCTAAAGAATACAATGAATTCAGGTGAAAAGGATTTTGAAAAAATAGTCTGTAAAGTTTTCATGGGGTTTCATCGATTTTTATTAGGTGTTCTCTTCTGCTTGCCATATTTTCCAGTTTCGGATGTTCATAGAGATAAACGGAAGTCCTGAATTTTGAATTGTATTTTTCCTCAAAAACGGTATTGATGCGTTTCAGAATAATCTTATTCACTGCGATCTGGTCTTTTTCATGTTCCGTTCCCTTTACCTTATTAAAATTCTTGAAAAAGATATCATTCGCGTTCATAAACCTCATTTTACCTTCGTTGGTTTTCAGCAGGTCATCGGAAATATAAGATTTATTTGAGTTTTGGCTGATGATCACAAAGTTGCTGGAAACATTAGGCGCAAAAAAACCGTAGCCGGTATCAAAGCCTGCATAGGTGGAAATGGTATTTCTGTATAGCGGGTTGTTATTGATCCGTTCGCTGAGGTCCGGATATTTATATTCATAGAATTCGCAGAAAGAAGACATGGTTGTGAGTATTCCTGTGACGAAGACTTTACAAAGGATAGCGGTAAAAACCACTATTTCTATAATTTTTACGGGCTTATTCATTATCAAAATGTTTAAAATTGAGTTTTCGCGGTTATTAGTTTTTGGAGGGGTTCAGAAAGATTCTGAATTTCATGGTTAGTTGTTTGAAGTATAACTTTGAAGTGAAAAATCCCTTTCATGGTAAAATAACAAGGTACCTTTTACAGTACCCTGTCATAAAAAATTATTGATATTTTGCAATAATTACTTTGATTTTGGTCGCAATATTTACATCGTCAGGAAAATTGCTATATCTCGATGTACACTCATTACTGACAGCCTGATAGTCACAAACAGACCATCCTACAAGATTTTGGCTCAAAAAGGCAAGGTCCGCAGCTTTTACCGCCTGAGTGTTTTTTACGTGAACAGTTTTGCCTAATACTTCGATGATCTCCGTATTGTTGCTTTTGTTGCTGCTGAAAGACATTAGGGTAATTGCTAGAATCCCTGATGATAAGTAAATGATGTTTTTCATGGTGTTAAATTTTGAAATTAGTTTGGTTTAATTACATTTGCCCGAAGGCGCTTATGATGCCTCTGTTTCTATTGCATTGCGCACTGCAACAGGTCAGAAATAATCATTATTTTTTTATTTTCCACTGTTGTCCGTCTTTTACCGGTGGATCTGTGGGATTGATGTGGGCGGTGTCTCTGTCTGTATTTTCGCCAGACCTGTTAGTTGTTTGTGTGTCTTTTTTTCCGGTTTGTTCAAAAATAGTCTCATCGTTATCCTGTCTGCAGGCACTAAGAGACACCATTACGATTGTTATTATACATATTGAGATAAGCTTTTTCATATTTTTTAAGATTTAAAAGTTATCCCGGCCAGGTGATTGGTGTTGATTCCGATGTCGAATTTATAGGAAGATTATGGAGATTAAAAACACTGTCTGTCACTATTTAAGAATCAGGACGTCTTAATTTATGAATTAGGACAGTCAAAAAATGGCCTCTAATCATGTGTTAATCAATGTTTATATAAAAATTACTCCATATAGTGTGATTTTATATTGTTTTTCGTTATTTTTATTATATAATATAAAGTTTCTCTTATATGATTGTGAAAAAAACCGTGTATTTGCTTGTTTTATTAATATTTAATATTGCTTATCCGCATTCAAAAGACGAAAACAGCTATGAAAAACTAAGAGGGAGGTATGAAAATTATAAAGAAAATGATGAAAGGGCACTTCCATATCTTAACCAATACATCCATAAAGCTAAAGATGAAAACAACTACCCTATGCTTGTACAGGGATATAAAGACGGGGTTTTTTATTCCTCCTCCAAAGAAAATAAACTTAAATATGCAGACAGTACCAAATGGGCTGCCCATTTATCAGAGGATAAAGATCTTATAAGTACTGCTTACCTGGGAAAGGGAATTGTGTATTATTTTAACTATAAAAAATATAAACCCGCCCTTGATGAATATCTGAAAGCCTATGAATATGCTGAAAAAACCAAAAATGAATATCTGAAATACAAAATCATTTATCATTTAGGCGTTGTCAAGAGTTATTTGGGATATTATGATGATGCTTTGGTTCACTTTAAAGAATGTATCATCTATTTTCAATCTAAAATCAGGCAGAATATACATCCCAATGAAGTATTCAATAATAAAAGAGGATATTTCAACAGTCTTCATCAGATGATTGTGTGCTATATTAATATGAAAGATTATCAGAAGGTGGATTCTCTTACACTGATAGGGATTGATCAGATAGGAACTACAGATGATTTTCTTCAGGAAAAAAGTTATTTCCTGAAATGCCGGGGGATCTCCTATTTTCATCAGAAAAAATACCAGGAAGCCATTGAATCTTTGAACGCCTCTTTGCCTAAGATTATTCGTAATGATGATTTTGCGTGGGCTTCGGTGGATTATTTCTACATCGGGAAAAGCTATTTAGGACTGATGAATGAGAAAATGGGTATCAGCAACTTTAAGAAAGTCGATTCAATTTTTCAAAAACATGAATTCATTCTTCCTGAGCTCCGGGAAAACTACGAATTGCTGATCAATTATTATAAAAAAGAAAATGATCCCAAACAGGAACTCTTTTACACCAAGCAGCTTTTAAAAGCAGACAGCCTGATATCTAAAGACTTCAGCTATCTCTCTTCCAAAATCCATAAAGAATATGATACCAGGACATTACTGAATGAAAAAGAAAAACTGGAAAAAGAAAAATCTTCAGGCATTTTTATCATCAAAAGCTTAGTGGCTTTAATGATCATCCTGCTGGTTTTATTGTCCATTCGCCTGACAAGAGAAAGGAATATTCAGAAAAAATATAACCTGCTGGAAGAGAAGATCCGGATGCAGCAGGATAACCCGATAGAGGAGATTACGACCGATGCAGCGATACCTGATGAAGTCCCCGAACTATCCAGGGAAAAAAAACCGGGAATGCCCGAAGGAGTAGTAGATGATATTCTTAAAAAATTAAAGATTTTTGAAGAGAAAAAACTTTTTAACCAGAAAGGATTAACCCTGAATAAACTCGCCTCTAAACTGGGAACCAATGCCCATTACCTTTCCCAGGTGATCAATGAGTATAAAGGGACCAATTTTAATAAATACTTAGGAGAATTAAGGATCAATTACATTACCCAGCAACTGTACAGCAATAAAGTATATTTAAGCTACACCATAGAAAGTTACGCCGAAGAATGTGGTATTGCTTCCCGGCAAAATTTCTCGGATCTGTTTTATGAGATCAACGGGATCCGTCCGAAAGATTTTATCAGGAAAAGAAAGAATGAACTCGAAAAACTCGAAAGTGTTTAACTGTTCTCAGGATTGATCTTATTCAAAAATAGATACACGCCAATTCCGGAAAGTGCAGACATGGTGGTTGCCAGAATGCCGCTTCCGATAACATATTGAAGCAGATGGTTCTTGATTAGATCAAAATTAAGCTCATGACTTAAAAAATTACTGTCCCCCTGTACAAAAGGTGCCCCCAAAAATAAGGAGGCGGCGATCACAAAGGGGATAAAAGGCGGCAGGCTGACATTAGATGCTACAAAAGCCAGTACTTTATTTAGTTTAAAGAGAACCGATAAAGAAATAACAAGAAGGGTCTGAAATCCCCAGAATGGAGAGAATCCGATAAATACTCCTAAAGCAATAGAAAGTGCCTTGGTACGGTTGCTTCCGTCGCTTTCCAGCACATCTTCTTTAATGAATTTTTTAAAACTTTTTTTTCTGAAGTTATTGATAAAATTCCGCGGAATAATATACAACAGCGTGATCGTTACCAAAATGGTATTCAGAATACTGATTCTTGTGAAGTCTTTGAACGGCCTGAAATGAGAAACCCTTTCCGCAGGATCATACAAAACTTTTATCGGAACATTTTTTACGGGAACATGTCTCCATGCCGTTCTTACAATGATTTCAATTTCAAACTCAAATTTTGGAGTAAAATATTTTTTGGGAATTTTATGTAAAGGATATAGCCTGTAACCCGATTGGGTATCCTCAAGTTTTATTCCGGTTTCAAACCAAAACCAGAAATTAGAAAAACGGTTTCCAAAACTGCTTTTCTTCGGGATGCCATCCTGCGACATATTTCTGTTGCCAATCAGCAGTACCTCTTCTTTTTCAGCAAGAAGAGCCTCTACAAACACGGGAATATCATCAGGATAATGCTGGCCGTCTGAATCAATGGTAATTGCGTACGAATAACCAAGTTCTGTTGCCTTTCTGAAGCCGGTTTTAAGCCCGTTACCTTTTCCTTTATTCTCTGAAACAGAAAGTACCGTAAGCTGTGGATATTCCTTTAGAATCTGAGGGGTGGAGTCTGTAGAACCATCATTCACTACAATGATGTTCTGCGTATAAGCCAGTACACCATCAATCACTCTTTTCAGAGTTTTTTCGTTGTTGTAGGTAGGTATTACAATGCAGATCTTTTGTTCAGAAATGGCATTTTGTACTTCAGGAAGGGTCATGGTTTTATTTTAAGGACGCTTTCTCAGCTTCCGTCATAGATTTAGACTGGAGGGCAAACCTTTTAATATAATTTTTTAATGCAGTGCTTTGCTTGCTGTAATTATTCAGAATGAAAGCCTTATCATCTTTTATACTTCCGCGGTAGCCTACAATCATGGGAATGTTTTCCTGAACGCTGAGTCTTATCAGTCTCAGTTCAATCGTATTCGGATTACTTTTGATAATACTCTCAAGACGGGTAGCACCTGCTTTTACAAACGATTTTCTTTTGCCTTTTTCGGTCGTTATTTTAGCTTCCATGATCTGTGCAGCGGCTTTATAACCTGTCGTTAAAGCATCAGAACCCGTCTGATTTTCAGCGATGGTAATAAAACTCTGCGTGTTGGCATTCGACTGGTTCGCTTTTGCATAGCTGTTCCTTAAAGCCTCTATATCAGACTGAAAGAAAAGAATAAAAGCGGTTACTAAAGAAAAGATCAGTTTCATGAGGTCAATTTTTTATACTGTACAGACATTTTTAATGCAATTGTCTCGCCAAATGAAGTGGTGTTCTTTACTTTAACCTCATTTTCCGTAGCATTAATGTCTAACTGAAGTTTCAGATCCGGAGTTTCAAAAGGATTGATAATCGCCATAAACTTTACATTTGATGCCGATTGTAAAAATAACTTTGAAGAGGTAAATTCCTCGGTAAGTTCTTTCACGATTTGCATCATACAAACTCCCGGAGTTACCGGATTGCCCGGAAAATGACCTTTGAAAATATCGTGGTCTTTATTCAGCGTGATGTAGGCCGTAAAATTTCCATTTTCTGCCTGTTCATATGATTCTAAAGTATAAAAGTCTGTAAGAATGGTTTGCATATTACTTTTTTTTCAGATTGAATGAATAATAAACTCCTGCCTGGAATACCACATTCGTATGATGGCTTTCAAAAGTTATGGTTTGAAAAAATCCTCGTTTTGCTCTGGCTTCAATTCCAAAGTTATCTGTAATGTCATAACCTACACCTCCTACAATTCCGAAATCAATTTCATTAGCCATTGTAAAGTCTTTATCTACAACGATATCAATAGTCGGGCCGATGTGTACATTAAATTTGTTGAAATAAAACTTATTGATTAATTGAGTTCCCAGATAAGAAACGGCAAAGCTATCTCTGTAATAATTTCCGGAAGTATCCAGTTTTGAACCTTGTCTGGAGTAATTGATCTCCGGTTGTAAAGCATAAAATTTAGCCAGTCTGATATTTCCGTAAACTCCTAGGTAAAAATCCGTGCGGGTTTTAAAGTCATAATTCGTTTTCATTGTCTGATAAGACGAATTATTGTAATAATAATAGGTAGCATTATCATTGCTTTGTGAAAAATGAGAAAAATTAGCTCCTGCTCTTATTCCAGGTTTGAAAGTTACCTGTGCAGAAAATAAGCTTGTAAAAAAGATAAAAACTAGGAAGTAGAATGTTTTCATGAAAATTAATCAGTTTCGGTTATTTGGAATAGTTTTATGTTAATCTTAAAATCTTTGTGCTGCAGATTCAGACTGTCCGCGAAGATATGTTTTTTTGCTGCAAATGTAAAATCGATTTTCTCCTTGTTGTTTCTCGTATAAATGATCTGATTCAGTAAACCATTCTCTTTATTAAAGAAAAGATAGTATGTCTTTTTATCAAGCTTTGAAAGGTAAATGTTGGATTCTTTATTTTCAAAACGGCTGTTCACCGGATATTCCTTTCTCAGCAGATGCTGGAAATCATTTTTCAGAAAATTGATGACTATTTTTTTATCCAGATCCGGCAGCACATAATTCAGTTTAAAATTATGTTCGGAAATCTCAAAATCAATCAGTTTATTCCCGAAATCAGACGTTAAAACAACGCGGTGCATCGTATCATTGATCTTTTTGACGATTAAAATCCCGCTGACATGGTTGTTGTAAATATCCATCTGGCACTTATAGACATAATCTTCGGAAGATGAAAAATATAAATTTTCTACTGTCTTCTCTGTGCCCGAAATCGGCTGGACATCCGCAAGCTTATAGGTTTTGCAGGATCCCAATACCAGTAAGATAATACTATAAAGAAAACTCTGAAGCAGGAATCGGCGCATTGATCTTCGTATTTTTGAATAGAATATTCGTAGTGTCTCCGGAAGCTTCAGTCATATTCACCTGAGAAACCGTTGTTTCATTTTTAGGAAAATGAAGTTCGATTTGTTTGATGTATTTTAGCAGTTGAGCAGATTTTGGGATGAACTTCGCAATGTTGTAATTCCCGTTCTTGAAATAGGTTACGGTGAATTCAGGATCATTAAACATCTTTCCGTTAGAGCTGCCTACGATCAGCTTATTGATCTTCTCAAAGGTTTTGCTTTTGGCATCTACAGAAGATTTTTTCCCCTGATCATTAATGAAAATTTTATTGTCTTTAAAAACAATACTGTACTGATAAGGCTTTGTATACTTCCAGCTCAGCATATTCGGGGATTTTAAAGACATTTTGCCGTAAGTGACAATATTTTTGTCCAGAAAATCCATTTTTTTGGTTTGGGTAAAATCACTTTGCAGCGTTTTAATCTGCTGGGTTTCTGAAGATATTCTGGTAACAAAAGCTTTGGCTTCAGCTCCGGTCATTGAGGTGTTTTGAGCAAAAAAGAAGCCTGAAACTAATAAAAATGCTCCAAAAGCAATATTTTTAATCATTTTTTATTTGATTTTATAATGGAATCGATGGTAAAAGCTGAATACTTTTTATTCTTCAAAAATACTAATAAATCTCCCAAAACGCGATACGTCTTTTCTGAAGTGTCATGAAGAAGAATAATGCTTCCCGGTTTCATTGTTTTGGTGATTCTTCTGTAAATTTTTTTCTCATCATCGGTAATAGTGTCCAGGGAGCGAACATTCCAGCCGATGCTTTTTTTACCGGTCTTTGCAATGGCTTTCGCAATATTCGGATTCGTTACGCCAAAAGGAGGTCTGTAAAGATCTGTTGTAATACTTCCGACGTTGTACATTATTTCATCACACTTACGAATTTCTTCAACCATTTTTGAAGTTGATAAGAAACCTGTTGAGTTGGAGTGAGAAAGTGTGTGATTTCCTATGGTATGACCTTCAGTAATGATTCTTTTAAAGGTGTCGGGATATTTTTCGATCTGTTTTCCAATACAGAAAAAGGTAGCCTTTATCTGCTTTTCCTTAAGCAGATCTAAAAATTGAGGGGTATATTCTGTCGGTCCGTCATCGAAAGTTAAAGCGACTTCTTTAGTCTTTGTTCTTTTGTGGGTAATGCTGTTGACAAAATATCCCAGTTCAATAGTAAAAGATCCCCAAACGACTACTGCGGAAAAAAGCAGGAAACAGAATAGATACACCCAAAACGTCCCGTGAAACGCATAAGTAAATACGTTGCAGAACAGATAGAACAGGATAAACAGATAGTGTTTCATCTTTATTATTTTAAAGTGTATGACTTGTAAACCGTTCATATGTCATTCAGAACGAAACGGAGTGTAGTGAAGAATCTCATCTTACTATTCTTACCAGCTTAATCCCAAACTTACTATTTTAATTTCAATTATAATATTGAGAGATTTCTCCTACGTCGAAATGACAGTGATGCCGTATACTTTTACTGATTATATTATCTTTCCTATATCTTTTCCAACAAAACCAAACTATGGTCACTTCCCAATAAATGGTTATACAAAAGAACATTTTTAATCGTGTCTTTTTTCACGGTATTGATCATCATCGCTTCCGGAATGTGCTGGTCTTTAAGAATATGGCTGGCCATAAACATAGAAAAACCACTTGCTGTGTTGAATTCTCCGCTCAGATGTTTGTAATATAACAAGGAAGAATCAGGGAAAAGATCCATTGTTTCCGTATAATACTTATCAGATGTAGCATCACCACTGAAACCTAAAATAACCACATCAATCTCCCCGAAGGTAAGATTATTTTTCGCTAAAAACTTTCCGATATACTGTTGAACTTCATCAAGTTCCACTGTATTGCTGATTTGAATGTCTTTAAGCTGTGCATAGGAATTTTCTGTTTTGTTTTTTCCCAGTACAAAGAAGCTTGAGCCTTCTCCCCAGATAACGCCGTCTGTTTTTGACTGTAAAAGGTCAAATGGAAGGTCTTCCGGTTTTTTAATGGTATTGTTTAAACAGTAAAGCTGCATGGTTCTCTCAGTCTGTTCATCCGTAGAACCCACCAGTACGTTTTCTGCTTCGCCATCATTGATCTGAAGTTTAGCATCTAACATAGAGAATTCCAGTGAAGACGAAGTATTCACATAGGTGAAATTATAAGCATGGCACTGCAGACCTAAAGCAATCTGGCCAGCAACCGTATTATGGGTGGATTGAATAAAATAGGTAGGCGTTAAAAACTCCTCGTTATTATCAATCACATTTTTTAAAAACTTTTCAGAATCCTGGGAACATCCCATTCCTGTTCCTACAATAATGGCATCCGGTTGTTCAATTCCCGCTTCTTTCAAAGCATATTGAGAAGCTACGGAACTCATTTTTACGGTTTTGGACATTCTTCTGCTCATCGCAGGAGGAATAAATTCTTTATAATTGGGTTCAACAGCTTTTAAAAGCTGGATATCATCTCGAGTGGTAAGACCTTGCAGGAAATTTTCATTTAAAGTGTCCTGGACTGAAATACAGGCTGCACTGTTGATGTAAACGGCACTCATGATTTTGAGAAAATTAATGTTGAACAGTTTCCTCCAAATCCAAATGAATTAGAGAGGACATGATTGATGGATTTTTCTTTCAGTTCGGTAACAGGAGTCAAATCAAATTCTGCCATCTTCGTTTTGAAGTTCAGATTTGGGAAGATCAGGCTGTTCTGCATGGCTAGAATGGAATATACGGCTTCAATTCCGGCTGCTGCTGCAAGCGTGTGACCTGTAAATGCTTTTGTAGAGCTGAATTCAGGAACCTTATTTTCTCCAAAAATCCTGATCATCGCAATTCCTTCCGATAGATCGTTATTAGGGGTAGCAGTTCCGTGAACATTAATATAATCAATCTCTTCTTTTGAAAGTCCTGATATTTTCAATGCCTGTTCCATAGCAAGATAAGCACCCTGTCCGTTTTCGGAAGAAGCGGTCTGATGGTGGGCATCATTGGCGTTTCCATAGCCGGAAAGGTAGGCTAGTACTTTTTTATTTTCTTTTTGTACGATTTCTTCAGATTCAAGCACCAAAAAAGCAGCAGCTTCGCCTAAATTTAATCCTTTTCTGTCGTTATCGAAAGGGGTATTGTAAGAATCGGTAAGGATCATCAGCGTATTGAATCCGTTCAGCGTAAATTTTGAAAGCGAATCTGTTCCCCCCACAATCACACGGTCCAATACTCCGTTTTTAATAAGCTTGGCGCCCATCATAATGGCATTGGCTGCTGATGAACAAGCGGTACTGATGGTAGAAACCATACCTTTAAGGCCTAACCGTTCAGCAATCGCCAGAGAGGAACTTCCTGCATCATGAGCGTCAATATATTTTTGCTTTTCAGGAAAGTCTTCGTAGGAGTAGAAATACTTTTCAGTGATATCCATTCCGCCTACGCTGGTGGAAGATATCAGACCGGTTCTGTATTCATTAATATCAGAAATTCCGGCACTTTCTACGGCTTCCCGAGCGGCAACCATTCCTAATAAAGAAGTTCTTGTTACATGATTGTCTTCACTCAGCTGAAGCTTTTGTACCAATTCTTCATTAGACAATTTTATTTCACCCGTTTTAATGTTTCCGGCATGTCGGGTTTCAAACAGTTCAATATCTGAAATACCGTGTTTTCCGGATTGTAATGAAATAAGATTTTCCTCTACATTGTTCCCAATGGAAGATATGATGCCCATTCCTGTAATGGCAATTTTTTGACTCATTTTTATGCAAAATTTACCAGTGTATCAATATAGCAGTTTACCCATCATTGCTGGACTGTTATAGTGTTAAATAGGTATATTAAATTATTTTGTTCTGTTCGCTTCGATGAAGTTGGCCATCGTGTCAATAGACTGGAAAATATCCTTTCCTTTTTTAGGATCGGCTAATTTTATTCCATAATCTTTATCAAGAAGCACGATCAGTTCAAGAGCATCAATAGAATCTAATCCCAGTCCGCCACCGAATAACGGATCTGAATCGTTGATCTCTTCAATAGATACGTCTTCAAGATTAAGAACGTCAATAATTTTGTGTTTCAATTCGGTTTTTAAATTTTCCATAAATATTCATTCATTTAACAAGGTAATAATGTAGCGGTTAACCCATTAAGATTGTTACATTGCTATATTTTTATAATTGTTACATTTTTATAAGGTCAGCAAATATACAAAAGCTTTGTAACTTTCCTGATATAGTTCTGTCCAGCCGCATAAGACTTTTTCAGCCTTTCCGGATTCTAGAATCTGCCGGGAATAATCGTTTAAAAATTCTTCATCAAATTCATCTAAAACAAAAAAAGCATTCTCTGTCTGCATCTGATGTTTAATGCTGATCTCACCAACACATATATTCGGTAAGGTATACACGAAAACAGCAGGACTCGGGAAGAAATTTTCCTGAGAATTAATACTTTCCTGATATTTAAAGTCGGTATCCAGACTTGAAGATCTGTTCGCAAACACTAAAGCTGTTCTGCTGTGATCATCTTCTTGTAAAAGGCTTTCTGCAGCCAGAAAAGCAAGCTTGCTCAGATAATCCATTTTGTGAAACTTCGGATAGTTGAGATGAAGACTTTTATAGGCTTCCTTGGCAAAATCTGAAAAGAGTTCAGCCTGGCTTTCAAAAATAACCTCATCATTAATGACGATTTTTGAGTGTTCTATGGTACAGCTATTGATTTTTTTCATGAATTCTACGTTAGCATTTTTCCAGTACAATGGCTGCATTGCATCCTCCGAAACCGGAAGCGGTTTTCAGAATATAATTGATTTCGGCCGATTGATTTTCTGTAATAATATTCAGCGGCTGCGAAACACCCATTTCTTTAAAGTTTTTCGAGGGAAGTAACATATTGTGTAAAGCACTTTCCATCGAAATAATACTTTCTAACAGTCCTGATGCTCCCAAAGAATGGCCATAAAAGGCTTTCAAACTGTTCAGAGGGACATACTGAAGCTCCATTCTGTTGAAAGCGATGGCTTCCATTTCGTCATTATACAGCGTGGCTGTTCCATGAGCGGAAATAAAATCGATTTGTTCCGGGGAAACATGAGCTTCGGTCATTGCGTTTTTAATGCTTGCGTACAATCCGTCTCCCGTTCTGGAAGGCCCGGAAATATGATTGGCATCATTAACCGCAGAGTCGCCGAGTATCTTAAATTTGAATTTTTCGTTTTCAGAAGGATGGGAGGTGATGTACGCAGCAGCGGCAGCTTCTCCAATATTAATTCCGTTGCGGGTTTTGTCATAAGGCTTGCAAGGTTCGCTTCCGATCGCCTGAAAGGAATTGAATCCTGAGATTACGAATTCTGAAAGTTCATCTCCTGCTACGACAAAGGCATCTTTATATCTTCCGGCCTGGATCATATTCTTGGCAACGGCAATCGCCATTACTCCGGAAACACAGGCATTGGAAACCACAATCGGTTTTGTGGTGAATCCAAAAAAATCAGCAATTTTTTGTGCTAACCGGGAAAGGTAAACTCCTTCCGGCAGCGTGGTCTGGTTTTTCAACAGACTGATATTACCTTTTGTAGTCGATAAAATAAAAGCAGTGTCTTCTGAGATTGTATGTTTTTCAACTAAGGGTTTCAGGGATAACAGGAACATCTTTTCTAATCTCGTGAAATCCTGACGTTCGAAATTTAGGTTAAATTCCTCTTCCAGTTTTTCATCATCAATGGCTGAGGCATAAAAAGCATCCAGATTTTCAATGATTTTATGTTTTGCCACTCCGGATTGTCCCTGAAGCAATGCATTCCAGTTGGAAGACACATCAAATCCTAGCGGGGTAACACAGTTGTGGTCTGTAATATAAACTTCTCGTTTCATGATAAACCCATTTTATCTTTCCATGCCTGAAAAAACTCAGGATTATATAAACATAAACTGCCGTTGCTGTCTAAGAATACCTGAATGGTTTCTCCGCTGCATACTAATTGATCATCCTGATTGAAAAGTTCGTATCTGTAAATTAATTTCGCAGAAGCTGAGTTCACAAAAGTGGTTACCACTCTAAACGTTTCTCCGTATCGTAAAGGAAGAAAATGTTCGCACGTACTTTTTACAATAGGGGTTACATATCCTGCGTTTTGAATATCAAGATAGGTGAGAGCATGCTCCCGTCCGAAAGCTTCTCTTCCGTCTTCAAAGTATACAATATAATGGCCGTGCCAAACGATTCCTAATGGATCCGTTTCATTGAACCGTACTCTTACTTCTTCGGTACAGGTTAGTATTTTCTCTTTAGACTGCATTTTTTATTCTCTTCTGAGATTTTTTATTGTTTTTAATGTACATCGTAGTCCTGAAACTTTTTATACACTATGAATTTTTCTTTCGTAAAAAATAGAAATAGTGACCATGGCAAGATAAAATAAAAATAAGAAGGTTAATTCTTTAGCTATCCCTGCAATACCACTGTTTCTTAAAATAATATCATAATAGGCGTTCAGCCCCCAGTTCATCGGGGAGAACTTGGCAATCGTCTGCATAAATTCAGGCATTAAAAAAACCGGAACCCAGATTCCGCCAATGGCTGCCAGAACTACTACAGAAGTTGCACCAAAAGGAGCAGACTGTTCCTGTGTATCTGCAAGAGTTCCCAGCAGAATACCAAAACCGATGGCTGCTAATCCGGCAAAGACGGTAACTATAAGCAAGTGGAACATTTTACCTGTAACATCAAACTGAGGAAGATCCATATACGGGAACAGATAAACTCCCACGGCAACCATCAATAAAAACTGGATGATACAGATGATAAGATAGGTAAACGTTTTTCCTAAAATGTGAACGTAATACGGCGTCGGACTTATTCTTGCCCTCACACTGGTTCCCTGGCTTTTTTCTTTCACTAAATTAATAGAAAGAGGAACCACAATAAAAAATATAGCAAAAAGTGCCCATGCGGGAACATTATGCTGTACTGAGTTGGGCATAATTTCTGTGGGTCCTTTTTTAGGGGTGATTTCTTTAAAACTGATCAGGTTTTTATTTTCTTCAAGATTTTCTGTAGTTCCCAGCTGATCCTGGAACGCTTTGTAGATCTTCTTGTTTTCAATTTCAAAAACCATTTTGTTGACGGAATTCATCACAGAGTTCTTGAATCCTGCATTGGTGGCAGGGTCAAAATACAAATGAATCTCTTTGGCTCTTGGAGCTGTTTTTTTGGTTGCCGCAGAATCTGCTTCTATTCCAAATGAACTTACAATGGTCTGTACCTTGGAATCGATATTGGAATTCAGGTCTTTCGTGAGGTTTTCAGGAATGACGATAGCCATTTGATATTCTCCTGAGAAAACCGCTTTTTGGGCAGATGCTTCGTTATATTGAGTCATCAGCTGGAACGTTTTGCTGCCTTCCAGTTCTTTTTTGATACTTTTAGAGACTTCAGACTGGTCTTTATCGATAAAAATAATCGGAATCTTTGAGCCTTCAAGATTTTTGAACGTAGAGTCCTGGATCAGCGTAATGGTGATGATCAGTAATAGGGGCATCACAAAAATAATGACAATCCCTCCGATATCTCTTTTCAGCAAAAGTATTTCCTTAATAAAACTCCGCCACAATTTATACAACAACATCTCTTAATTCTTTTCCGGTTAATGAAATGAAAACATCTTCTAGGTTTTCTGCACTAGCGATTTGGGCTACCAGTTCTTCTGGTGTTCCCACCGCATGGATTCTGCCCTTATCGATAATTGCAATCTTGGTACAGAACTCTTCTGCTTCAGAAAGGTGGTGGGAGGTGTAAATGATACACGTTCCGTTTTTATTAAGTTCCTGGAGGAAATCAATAATTACTTTTTTAGACTGTACATCTACTCCTACCGTAGGTTCGTCCAGAAAAAGGACCTTCGGGTTATGAAGGGTTCCGGCAATGAGGTTGCATCGTCGTTTCATCCCTCCTGAAAACTGTTCTACCTTTTTATCGGCAAATTTTGAGAGTCCCATTGTTTCTAACGATTCATCAATCGCTTTGCTGAGGTGTTTGTGCTTTAATCCGTACAGGCTTCCAAAAAACATCAGATTTTCTTTTGCAGTAAGAGTAGGGTAAAGAGCATATTCCTGTGGAACGATTCCGATTATCTGTTTCAGTTTAAAGCTGTCCTTCTGAGGCGATAATCCATTGATTGTAAACTGTCCTGAAGTAGGTTTTATCAATCCCGAAAGCATGGAAATCAAAGTGGTTTTTCCAGCTCCGTTGGGCCCAAGAATTCCATAGATGTCATTTTTTTCGATATTCAACGAAATATCGTTGACTGAAAAGTCTTCAGAATTTTTGTACTTTTTATATAGATTTTTGATCTCAATCATATTCTCCGCCATATTAGATCGCTTTTCTTAGTTTTTTATAGAAAGCTTCTTCAAGATCTGCAATATGAAGCATTGATTTTGAAAGCTCCTGATAAATATTGCTTTTCGAATTTCTGTTTTTGTAAACACGGGCGATATCTACTGCAAAATCCCTCCAAAGATCTCCGATAGCGGTAATCTCCTTGGATAATTCTCTTAATTGATCGTTTTTCAGAATATCGGCAGCTTCCTGTAGGAAGGCTCCATAAATAAATCTGAAACCGCCGCCGCCGGTCCCGATTTCTTCCTGCATCCTGATCAGCTGTCCCAGGTAATGATTGGTTACTTTCGTACCTTTTTTCTCAGCCCATTTCGGAATGCTCTTGGCTACCCATCTCATCGCTTTTACCCCGATAAGAGGAACGGGAGCCAGCATATTTTTGCAGGTATCCCTGATGCCTTTTTTAATGGCTTCTTTAAGATCTACTTCATCCGGAATATAGGTAGGATAGTACATGTGGCCTTTGGGAGGAAGTGCTCCTTTGGCGTAGCGTACTTTTTCCAGTTCTGCTTCGGATAGGGAAGTGACGTAATCCATTACGGGATCACTGATCAGAAACCTTCCGTCTTCTTTTCCGTAGACCACCAGGTTGTGGGCGTTGAAGTGGAATTTATATTCTTCCGGGAAATAAGTGAGGTTAAAAACCCCTACCTGTAGCCCTGTAGGTATATTTTGTTCTAAGTTTCTTTCTAATGCTAGCTGGGCATCTTTAGGACTTGAGAATTTTTCTCTTTTAATTTTAATTCCTAATCTTTTGGCCGCTTTACTGAAAATAGCACCAGGCATCGGGCGATAGCTGAAACCGGGCGCAAAATTGACTTTTAAGAAAGGGAGGTACACAAAAAACAGTCCGGAACCGATTCCGAAGATCATCGGCTCACTGAGTTTGAGACCTTTATTGATTAATAGGTTAGAGGCAACACCGTTTTCGCAATGTGCAGTCTGATGGTGTTCAAAATTAAGTTTCATTCGTAACTTGTTATTTTTTCCTTAGTCTGATGGAAGCAGGCACTGTAATGCTTGATTATTTTCCGTCAAAGTTTTTTAATTCATCTACTGAAATACCAAATGCATCGGCATATTTTTTCAGGACAGATTCGCTTAGTGTCTTAAATATTTTTGGTTTTGCATGCCTTTTTACTCTCCACTGCCACATTCCGACATAGGATGAAAGGACGCCCAAATCCATTTTATTCAGTTCCATGAAATAAATAATAGGACTTGCAATATGGTCTGCAACGTTTTGTCTGGCTTCCTGGATTCTTTCATTGATAAGATCCAGCGATTCATTCAACGCTAATTTCTTGGCTTCCCAGCCCACACTGTTGGCGGTTGTATAATTGTCATTTTCATCAGTGACATACAGAACCTCAGTCATGTTGGCTGATTTCAGGTTGCTTTCGTCTTGGGGAAGATCCTGCTTTTTCATCTGAATAGTATATTTTTAAATTCCAAATGAATGTTTTTCATCTGTTTTTATGATTATTATAATCAGGTGGCTAAAATAGTGAAAATACATTATATGTAAATCACATAGAATATATTGATATGATAATATGAATTTTGTCTAGTAGAATCTAAGAAAAAGATGAATATATTTTTCACAGATATAATGATTCATTAACCGTCCATTGATCTGTAACAAGTAGATGTCTAAGTAAGACTAATCTATATATAGATTTAACTAAAATAATATTATGAAGAAAGTTTTTATTTCTGTTTCGCTCTTTTGTATGCTGAGTGCAATGGCTCAGAAATTTGACACACAAAAGGTGACGGATACTCAGGGATACACCTATGAAACAGTGAAGAATGACCAGGCTGGAGTACGAGTGTATACATTGAAGAATGGATTAAAAGTATACCTGGCTAAAAATGATGATGCCCCGAGAATACAGACCTATATCCCTGTAAGAACTGGTTCAAACAATGATCCTAGCGAGAATACCGGATTGGCTCACTACCTTGAGCATATGGTTTTCAAAGGAACGTCTCATCTGGGAACCCAGGATTGGGCAAAAGAAAAAGTGCTTCTTCAGCAGATCTCAGATCTTTATGAGCAACACAAAGCTGAAAAAGATCCTGTAAAGAAAAAAGAGCTTTATAAAAAGATAGATGAGGTTTCTCAGGAAGCTTCTAAATATGCGATTGCCAATGAATATGATAAAGCGATCTCTTCATTGGGCGCTACGGGAACCAATGCACACACCTGGTTAGATGAAACCGTATATAAAAATAACATCCCGTCCAATGAACTTGAAAAATGGCTGAAAGTGGAAAAGGAGCGTTTTTCGGAACTGGTCCTTCGTCTTTTCCATACTGAACTGGAAGCAGTGTACGAAGAATATAACAGAGCCCAGGATAATGACGGCCGTCTTGTAAATTATGCAATGATGGAAGCTCTTTTCCCAAAACATCCGAACGGGCAGCAAACTACTATCGGGACTTCTGAGCACCTGAAAAGCCCTTCTATGGTAGCCATCCATAAATATTTCGACACGTACTATGTGCCTAATAATATGGCAGTTGTATTGGTAGGAGATCTGGATTTTGATAAAACCATCAAAATGGTGGATCAATATTTCGGGACTTTCAAATATAAGGAGCTTCCGATGAAAAAAATGGTAACGGAAGAACCAATGACCAAGGTGGTTACAAGAACGGTAAAGAGTCCTTCAACCCCAAGGTTAAGTTTAGCCTGGAGAACGGATTCTAACGGAACTCAGGAGGCAAGGTTAGCCGATGTGGTCGCTGAAATTCTAAGCAATAATGGGGATGCAGGTTTAATAGATCTTAATATCAATCAAAAACAAAAAGCATTAGGAGCAGGAGCGTACGAGTCGCCTTTCAAAATGTATGGTTCTTTTAACTTAACGATTACTCCAAAAGAAGGACAGAGCTTTGATGAAGCTAAAAAACTGTTGCTGGATCAGATTGATCTTGTGAAAAAAGGACAGTTCCCGGACTGGATGCTGAAAGCTATTCTTAATGACAAAAAGGTTCAGCGTATGAAAATGTGGGAAACGGCAGACGGGCTGGCTACCACACTGTATGGAACTTACATCAATGGATTGACCTGGGAGCAGGAACTGGACGAAATCAATCAGTATGAGAAAATTAAAAAAGCAGATGTTGTAAAATTTGCCAATGAGTTTTTCAAGGATAATTATGTGGCAGTTTATAAGGAAAAAGGGGTGAATGATAAACTTGTTCGTGTAGAAAACCCGGGCATTACGCCTATCAAACTGAACAGGGAAGCACAGTCACCTTTCCTTAAGGATATTTTAGCGGTTAAAGCTTCTGAGATCAAGCCTGAATTTATCGATTATAAAGCAGCCATCGCTACTTCTCAGATCAAAGATAAGAAAGTAAGTTTTGTAGAGAATAAATATAACGAAGTTGCCCAAGTAAATTATATTTTCCCTTTCGGAACAGACAATGATAAGGAATTATCTTTAGGGGTAACGGTTTTCCAATATCTGGGAACAGACAAGTACAGTCCGGAACAGCTTAAAGAAGAGTTTTATAAGTTGGGAATTTCTAATAATTTTAGAACTTCAAATGATCAGACAGTGATTACGTTAAGCGGACTGGAAAGCAATATGCAGAAAGGAGTAGAGCTTATGAATCATTGGTTAAACAACGTAAAAGCGGATAAAGCAATTTATGACCAAACTGTAAAAACAATTCTGGAATCGAGAGAAGTTGCTAAAAAAGACAAAACCAGAATTATGGCGGCTTTAAGCAATTATGCGAAATATGGAAAGGATTCCAGAATGACAGATATAATTTCTAAAGAGCGTTTACAGAGCATTAATGTTGCTGAACTGATGTCAAAAATCAAAACACTGAACCAATATCCTTACGAAGTTTTCTTGTACGGAAAAGATCAGAAGTCTCTGGAGAAAGCGGTTAAGCCATATATTGTAAACACAAACCTGCAGCCTGCGAAAGCGAAGGTGTATGCGGAACCAGCTACAGAAGGAAAGGTGTATTTCACCAATTACGACATGGTGCAGATGGAAATGTCTAAAATCGCAAAAGGAAGCAATGTGAATTTAGGCAACTTTGGAAAAGCTAATGTTTTCAATGAATATTTTGGACGTGGATTATCTTCTATTGTATTCCAGGAGATCAGAGAAAGTAAATCTCTGGCCTATTCTGCATATGTATCTTATGCCAACGCTACAGAAAAAGACCATCCGAATTATGTAACCAACTACATCGGAACACAGTCTAATAAGCTGCCGTTAGCCGTTAACGCGATGAATGACCTGATGGCACAGCTGCCTCAGATTCCTGCGCAGTTTGAAAACTCTAAAGGTTCTGCGCTGAAGCAGATCGCTTCTAACAGAATCAACAGAACGAATATTTTCTACAGCCAGTTATCGCTTAAAAAATTGGGCGTTGATTATGATATCAGAAAAGATGTTTATTCAGAAATCCAGGGTCTGACATTACCTCAGCTTACCGGTTTCTATGATACGGAAGTAAAGCCATTGAAATATAACACTGCCATCATCGGGAAAAGAGAAAACCTGAATATGGAATCTATTAATAAAATGGGTGAGTTCAAAGAAATATCACTGGAAGAGATCTTCGGATACTAATTTCCTTGGATTATTATTATAATGAAAGTGGGGCAGCAATGCCTCACTTTTTGTTTTTATATAACAGACAATTTTTTTAACATCAACATCTGTGCAAATTTGTGTAATCTGTGGTAAAAAGAAAGAGAATTAAAAAACAAAAAGCTGCACGAAACCGCACAGCCTTTGATATTTCAATTGAATTTTTCTACGACTTTACTTCCTGAATAAACAGATTGATCTCAGCACGGATCAGTAATTCATCATTATTAAAAGTTTCACAATAGATATTGCATATATTTTCATACATAGAGATCAGTGATGCCTTTGAAATAATGGTGTCGCCCACTTTCGGTAAAGAAAAAATCTCAATCTTTTTGATATTGGTAATAAAGCCGATCACTTTGGTATCTGCTGCAGGGTTCTCAAAGAAACTCTGTCCCAGAATAGAAGAGCAGGTTTGGGCAAGGTTTTCAATTAAACCGGCCTCTACAAACTCACTATTATGAACGAAGATATTGTCTTCAAGTATGGTAAAGGAGGTCACAACTTTTTCTTTGGTCAATTCCAAAATATAATCAGCCATCAGCATAGGATTGCGATGGGGTAAGAACTGATGGATATTGATGAGGTTGTTTTCCTTGGTTTCCATGCTATTTATTTTACAACAGTTTTCATTTCAGATCTTGCAATGATTTGATCATTCAGAGTGGTAACGGCATTAACAAGCGTTACTCCCATTACTTCATTTAGAATGGTAACTTCGGTTTTCAAGTGATCTCCCACTTTTGGAAGCTCCTCTGCTTCAAAAGATTTGATGGCACCAATATATCCTGTCGGAGCTTCTTTTCCTAACAGATAATATTTGTATCCGGTATGGAGTGCTACACTCTGTGCCTGATGCTCAATAAGGCCTGATGCCTGAAAAGTACCGTCCAGAAGAAAGATATTGTCTTCCTTTATTTCAAATCCAGAAACCAGATGGCTCTCGGAATAGTCTGAGATCTCGTGTACCATCACAAAAGGAAACCTTTGTGGAATAAGGCTTTCCACAAATTTCTGATCAGAAGTTGGCAGTTTGTTCTCCATTAGCAAACCGTTAGCAAGGCACAAGAATAAGCAAATCTTCCACTTTCAGGAACACAAAGAAGGATTTTTTCTCCTTTTTTCAGCTTACCGGAATTCATTAATTCCTCAAGAGCAATAAAAATAGATCCAGCACCAACGTTTCCTACTTCAGAAAGGTTATAGAACCATTTTTCCCAAGGGAAATCTAATCCTACCTTAGCGAATTCATCCTTTAAACCTTCTTTAAAGTAACCTGAAGAAATATGGGCTAAAACATGATCGACAGATTCCGGATCAAGATTGTGTTTATCAAAAGAAGATCTTAAACTTTCGGCTCCTTTCACCAAAATATATTTATCTAAAATTTTCGTGTCTTGCTTTAATGCAAAAATAGACTGCTTCAGCCATTCGTCAGATGGGTAATCTGCCCATGATTGTAAGCTTCCGTCTTCCTGTTTTTCGCATCCTGCATACATGCACGCTTCTATTTCATGAGCATACGAATAGAAATCAATAAAGTCTATTTTTAAAGAGATGCTGTTTTCTCTGGGTTTATTTTCCAGTAAGAAAGCCCCCGCACCATCAGAAAGCATCCATCTCAGGAACTCTCTTTTGAAAGCGATGATAGGTCTTTCTTCCAACTGCTTTAAATTTTCTGCTTCATGATTGAATTTATCAGCAGTCATCCATGAAGACATTCTTTCTGAACCTGCGCATACTGCCGCTTCATGTACTCCGGCTTTTACAGCAAGGAAACCGTAGTTCAGGGCATTCATCCCTGAGTTGCAAAGACCTGTTGCTGTATTAATTTCTATAGATCTGCCAATGTTGAGCTCACCATGAACCATAGAAGAGTGTGACGGTTGAATCTGATCCGCAGAAGTCGTTCCGCAAGACAGTAATTTCATATCACTTTTTGTGAAATTTTCGTCAAAAAGTCCCTCAATAGCTTTTGCTGTAAGTTGTGCATTGGAGTGGGTAGGTTTTCCCTGTTTGTCTAGAGCGTAATATCTCGTGGTGATTTTGTTGTTTCTTAAAATCAGAGATCTCGCTTTGGAAGGAACTCCGTTAATTAAACCAAGATAAGTCTCCATTTCATCATTAGATACCGGCTCATTAGGTAAGTATGTTGATGATTTTGTTATAAATACGTCGTACATTCTATTTTAAATTAATTCCTTGTAAATACTCTTTTTGTTTTTTTCTTTTAAACCAAAATATAGGGGTGGTAAGTAGGTGTAAAACTAAAACGATAGGTGATATAATCCATATCGCAGCCATCAAATATACCTTAAAGAATTTTATCAGCAATGGGCGTTTCTCTTTTTTCTTGATAATGAGGTTGGACCAGACCGTGAAAATTTTGTTTCCTACTTTCTCTACTCTTACCAGAAACGGTCTTATTTCAATCGCTCCGTTTTTTACCAGTTCAGGCTGTAAACCGGATAAATCATTACTGCTGAAATGCTTTTCAATAATGGTTCCGTATTTCCCTGCACCTGAAATTTCTTCATCAGAAATTCCTGCTGCGGGAAGCATTCCGGATTTTTCTTTCTGTCCGGTGGTCAGCCAGCGTAAAATAGTCAGAACACTGGTATAATTGTCGTGCCTGTCCACTAAAGCGATATTTCCCACCAATGTTGCCCCTAAATTCTTCAGATGTACCTTCAGCTTTTCCTGAGAAAGCATCCACATATTTCTTGTTCCGGAAATGGTGACTACTTTAGAACCCCTCAGAAGAGTTTCTGCATAGCTGCTTTTCAGGAATGAAATGATCGGGATAGACGGCGTCAAATACCATACCTGGTATCCAAACAGAATAAGATCATATTTCTTGTTCAGCACGTCTGCTGCCGGAGGAAAAATCTCTTTGGGAATCTGTAGATAAGATTCAGGAAATGTATTAAAAAAAACATCACCTGGCCATGGAAAAGGAAAATCTTCCTTAAGCTGGATATTGTAGTACGTGACATCGTATTCCTCCTTTTTATTTTCAAAAGGTTGGGCGATATTTTTTACAATATCTTCCAGTTGCCCGGTTTGTGAGTAATAGATGACAAGGATATTTTTTTTCATTGATTTTCTTTATCGGTTACAAAAATATGCTTTTCAGATGTATTTAGTGTTTTTTGAATATTTTTATTGTTTCTGATTGATATTCTTTATGGTATTCTTTGTTTTCAAAATTTACATTTTTAATATTGATGAAAATTATGGTATCCGGAAAGCTTGATAAAGCATTGATATTAAAACTTTCATCGGACACAAGAAGAACATCTATCTTTTTGCTGATCTCCGAAACGTCCTGTATATACTGTATCTTTCTTCTCTTAATCACATAGCTTTGAGCAGCAACGGCTCTTTTTTCCTCATTATGAATGAAACTGAATATTTTTCTGCCTGCCTGATAAAGGCTGAGTAAAACATCCTTTTGTCCGAAGTCATCAGCGATATGAAGAATTGATGCCTCTTTCGGGATATGTTTATTCAATTCAAAATATACAGACTTATGGGCATTGAAATCAGCTTTTACTTCATTCACTACCTCATTTTCTTTATAGAGAAAGCTTAACAATAATTTCTTTTTAAAATAATCTTCATTTTCGATCTCATTTCTTAAGGCTGCAAATTCATTTCTAAAGTAGGCATTGATCTTTTTTGTCCTTTCAGAATAATTAGTTCCAAACTGCATATCGTCTTTACTGATTCTTTCGCCCACTTTTACGGTAATACTTCCGTCATAAATAATGAAATCTCCTTTTGGCAGAACTTCAGAATTCCCATGAATATACAACGGTAAAATATCCAGACCAAACTGTTCCGCAAGATAGAAAGCTCCTTTGTGGAATCTCTTTACATCATTGGTATAAGAACGTTCCGCTTCAGGGAAAACCACCAGTGAATATCCTTGTGCGATCTTTTCCTTTAAAGGATCAATGCCATTTTCAATACCCTGAGAAACCGGATAGAAGCCCAACGCTTTTACCAGCCTTCCAAAAACCGGAGAATCATACACCCAGTCATTTACTAAGTATATAATTTTATGCGTAGCCATAGCAATGGCTAAGGTATCCAGAAAAGAACTGTGATTGGCAATGATCACAGCTGGCTTACTGAAATCTTCTTTAGCATTTTTAATGACTCTTTTCCTTACAAATGGATTCGTAAAAAGGACAGAAGTTAAAAATCGCGCTAAAATTATTTTGATAAAGTCTAAGGTTTTTCCTTTTGAGTTTCTCACAAAGAAGCTCCCGAACAATGAGAAAAACAATCCTCCCAGACCATAATACAAGAAGGAGATAACCGAATGTAAGAAGAGCCTGAAAGTAATAGGTGAAAGTCCTTTCTTTGCTCTGTTGATGATTAAAAACCTAAACCAGAAAGGATATAATGTTGAGGTAATGATGATAACGGAAAACATCCCGATCAACGCAACCAGTGCCAGCGAATGTAATGCTGGGTGTTTAGCGAAAATTAAAGATCCAATCGACAGGATCGTCGTGAATACAGCCAAAATAATGGATGTTCTGTAAGTTGGAAGTTCATTTTTCCCCGTAGTATGCTCTTTTTGCATTGCTTTGGTAAGAAAAATACTGAAATCATCCCCGACTCCAAAAACCAGTGTACACACCACCGTACTGAAAATATTAAGTTCCAGTCCTAAGAAATATAATATTCCTGCCGTTACCACTCCGGTTAATACAATAGGAAACATGGTAAGAAGCGTCAGTTCAAAATTCCGGAAGAATACAATAATGGTAAGAACGATAGCCAGTAAAGAATAATTGATCAGGGTGTTGAAATCCCTTTTCAGTAAACCCAGAAAATTTTCATTCATCTGCTGACGGTCAATCGCCAAAGCATCGTGCTTCTTTTCCACATCTTTAATAAAGGCATCTCTTTTCTTTTCGTCTACCTTCACTACATTGGAAACGGTATAGAATCCTTTTTCACTGCTTAAAAATTCAGAAACCTGCAGCGCTTTTACCTTTTCGTAATCCCGTAAGCTTAAAATAGGATATTCTTTATTTAAATTTTCATTGAAATTGTCAAATGCAGAACTGTTGAAGCCGAATTTATTACCATTGGAAACTAATTCAGATAAAGTTTGCTGTTTTTTAGCACTGTTCCAGAATTTTTGCCAGATTTCAATTCTCTTGTGCTGTTCTTTTTCAGATAAAACGACATTTCCCAGGGAATTGTAGCTTAAAATTTTTCCATCTTTCTTCTCTTTTTCCAGGAAACTGCTCAACTGAGAATTTCTGGTGAGTGCTTCTTCTTCAGAATTCCCATAAGAAATGGTGTAGATAGATTTTGAGGTGATATCTGATAGTTTTTCCAGTTTTGCCTCACTTATTTTTAAATCTTTTGGAATATAATTCAGGTCTCCGATGTCTTCATTAAAGCCAACATGCCTGAAACCAAACAGGCAGGCGATAATAACCACAGAACAGCCAATAATAAGAGGCTTGTTCTTTTCGTAAGGATAAGATCCGATAACATCAATAAAATTGGTGCTCAGCTTTCCTTCTTTCTCTTTCGGATGGTATAGCTGCGGTACGATAATCAGCGCTGAAACGGAAGATAAAAATACGGTAATGGATGCAAAAAGGCCAAGATCTTTCAATGCCTCTGAACGGACAAAAATCAGACACAGGAATGAAACTGCTGTAGTTGCACTGCTCAGGATAATCGGCTGTGTGATTTCCTTATAAAGCTCTTCAATATTATTATTGTGTTTATAGTGGGTCAGAATGTGCAGAGCGTAGTCAATCGTTATTCCGATCAGGATAGCCCCTACACTTAAGGAGATGGCCGAAATTTTATCTTTAATAAAATATAAGATCATTAAAGCCAGCAGCACTGAAAAAACGGTGGGTAGGAAAACAATGATCGGGGTAAACACATTTCTGAAATAATAAATCAACAGGATAAGAAGAACGGTCATGGAGATAATCACGGTATTCTGGATATCCTTTTTAATCTGTTGTGCGTTGGCAACAGCAATCACGGGCGATCCGAAATAGCTCAATTCTGTTTTTCCTTTGAATTGTTTGTTGATATTTTCTTTTATCGTGTTCAGCTGGTCAACAAAAACCTCATTCTTCTTGGTATCGTTGCTCTTGTTTTTAGGATCAATGAAAAGCAGGAGATTTTTGCCATCTTTGGTAACGATGTAATTATCTTCCAGTTTAAAATCCTTGCTGATGTTAAGGGCATTGAGTTTTTTGATTCCTAAAAAAGTAATTCCCAGCGGATCTTTTTTTATAAAATCTTTGGTTACCAGGCTGGTAGGTGATACGAGTGATACATAATTATTTTCTACCTGTTTGGCGATGCTGTCCTTCTGAAGTTTTCTCTCAATTTCCTGATAATCCTTTTCATCTAAAAATAAAGGGAGGTTCTGGTTGACGAAATCAAAGGTTTCTGAGATTTCTTGATCATTGATCTTGCCCTGTACTGAACCGATATATTGATGTAAAGGTTCTATTTTCTGTAGAAAAGTATCGGCAGTTTCAGACAGCTGGAAGTTGTCTTCTTTAGATTGGTTTTCAATGATGACAATGATCTTATCTGAGAAATTCAACTGTTTAAGAACTTTTGCGGTAAGGTCAGATTTCTCACTTTTCGGAATAATCTGGTTGATATCCTCCTCAAAATTGATTTTTGAGGCGAAAAATCCGCATAAAACGGCAAATCCTACTGCAAGTATTACAGAAAGGATTTTGTTTTTTGAAATCTGGTAGTATAAAAATATAAAAGCGCGATGCATTACATGGTAAAATCAAGTCTGCAAATTTAATTTTTTAAGCATTAGATTAACAAGTTTTAATAAAGAAGTTTTATCTGAAAATCAATAAAATATTCCGGACTCAATAAAAAAAACTTTACTTTTGCAAAAGTTCCCTTATGATATAATGTATTTTAAAGCCAAATTATTATTAAAAAAATAAGAATCTGTTTTTGATATGTTGAAAAAAAATGATGAAAAAATAAATGGATTTCTATTTGTAATAGTGCTCCCTCTTTTACTTTTTGCGATGTCCTATTATGGATTCGAGTCTTCTTATACCAGATTGAAGACCGCAGAAAGGCCTCCGGATTTTTTATTCACATCAGTCTATGCGTACCGGGTGATTCCTAATTATCTGAGTTTGTATATGACAGATGCATTTGCTTATGTACAAGAGCATTATCTTTATTTTTTTAAAGATTTTCTTTCAAAAAACGGGACGCCTTTTTATCATGCCCTTTTTATATTCAATAGCTTTTTCTTTGTTTTATGTTCAGTGATTTTAAATAAGCTGCTTACATTCAGGACTGAACAGTATTTAAACATTAATTTCAAAAGAATCATTCATTTACTGGGTGTTTTCTTTATTGTCATTACTCAGTATGCACCCACCAATTGTGATATGATTGCTTTATTCTGTTACTTAACAGGGGTTTTACTCACGCTGGAATATTTGCATATCGGAAAAAATGTCTATTTCTATGCTTTAACAGGGTTGATTGTTTTTTCAACGTTTGTAAGAGAAACTGCATGCATCAATATTGCTTTTTTTGCAGCCGTTTTCCTTAATATAAAGGATCTGAAAGAAGGAAAATATCAGGTAATCTGGAAAATATTTCCATTGGTTGTTGCCTTTTTGCTTCCTTACCTTGGACTTAGGATGATGATTTCACAGAAAGAGACGACTTTTGTAGAAGGATTTTATATCAACAGAAATTTCTCAAGTCCTTTTAATCTTGCAGGGCTGGTTTTTGCGGTGATAGTCCTTTATTTTATCTACAAACTTTGTATCAGCAAAGACAATAAAATTATTTTTGGGAAGTATCTTTTCTTCTCCATTCCTTATCTCCTTATGATAACGCTGGTTGGGTTATTTTGGGAAGTAAGACTTTTCCTGCCCTTGATTCTTACAGGGATTATCGTTGCCTATCATCAGTTTAAAAATCCCTTAGATTTGACATGAGTTTATTACACCCATATTATATCCTAGCAATTATCTACATGCTTTTCTTTAGTTTCCAGGAAGTTTTTGGAAATAAAGTAGAGAAGAAATGGTTTTGGTTTCTGGGAGTTTATCTCGTTATCATTGCCGGACTACGTAATGATGTAGGGCCGGATTACGGAAGTTATAAAGGGATATACATTTATTCTGATATGAATAGCTATCTGAGTATATTCATGAAGGCTCTTCATATGCAGGGGCCGGAGACTTTTGATGTTGAATGGCTGTATGTATTGATCAACAAGGTATTGCTTAATTTCTTTAATGCTCCCTATTATATGCTTACGCTGGTGGTTGCCATATTTGCCATCTTCTTTAAAATAAAATATACCGAAGACAATACGTTCTATCCCTTTACCTTCACATTGCTGATGTTTATTCCCAACTTTTTTATTGGGGAAAGCGGACAGATCAGGCAGAATTTGGGAACTTTCATGATTTATTTTGCGATACGCTATATCAAAGAACGGAAGCTGTGGCATTATCTCTTCTTTGTGTTTCTGGCATCAGGAATCCATAGTGTCTGTTACTTATTTTTACCGATGTACTGGCTGGCCCGCGTACCATTGAATAAAACAGTAATGCTTATCCTCATTCTTGGATCTGTGTTTTTGTCACCGTTTGAGGTGTACAGGGCATTTGGTGACTTTTTGGGCAGTATGACAGCTGAGAGTAGTCTTGTAGAAGGTTTTAACGGATATGTGGATGTGGGTTCTCAGAGGCTGAACGGCGGCATCGGTATTCCGGAAGTATTGATGCTTATTCTTACCTTTTTCCTTTTTGCGTTTGATACTCAGATGAAGGAAAAATATCCTTACTACGAATACCACAGAAACTATACTGTGATTGGAATATGTTTTTATTTTATTTTCAGGAATAATCCCATATTTTCATCAAGACTGGCGGGTGCCTTTGTTGGATTCTCTTATGTGATAATTCCTAATGCAATGTATGTGGTTTCTGATAATACTAAAAAGATGATTTATTCTTTTATTATCGCTCTTACCATTTTCAACTTCGTTGTTTTTTCAACCTTTAATAACATTAAGGCCGGAAGATTTACAATTGATCTTTATAAAAACTTCCTGCTTCCATAATAAAATATTTTTCTTTTAACAATATCATAGAAAGACGACCCAATGGTCGTCTTTCTGTTTTATGAATTACAGCTTTCAAATGGGCTATTAATATTTGTTCAACTTGATCTTGGTCATGAAAATATTAAATACAATCTTTTATTTTTGCAATTATTAAGTTTTTAAATATTGTTTTTATATGTATAATGTTATTATTATGAATCATTTGTATGATAATTTATGTATGATTTTGTTATTTATATTATAAATCGATTTGTTTTGATAAAGGCTTAAAAGTTGTATTTGTGGTGATAACACCAATTCAAGGATATGAGAAATTTAGTTAAAAAAATTGCGGCAATTTTTTGCTTAGTGTCGATTTGTATCTATTCTAGAAATAGTTTAGAAGGTAAGGAGAGGACTTCTTTGGTTGTACAGACTGACAAGCTATCATCCGATAGAAGATTAGATTCAATAGGGAAACCTGGTTACAATAAACTGAATAGCAGGGCAACTGTTATAGATTGGACAAAAGCGCCCAACAGTTATATTTTTGATCCAAGCCAGAGCAGTGAAGGGCTGTTGCTCCCTGTAAGAAAAGCTTATGCGATGTGGGAACAGGACAGTTATATTAAAGGCAGTGGAATTCCTAACGGTAAAATCACAGCCGATGTATTATGGGAAGATGTTCATGGTTTAATTAAATCAGGGTCCAATTATTCTTTGGAGATAATGGACACTAGCCAGAATGCAAAAATAAAAATCCCTATCAACAAGTCTAAAAAAGGGAACGCAGTTATTGCTTTTAGGGTAGATGGTGATATCTACTGGAGCTGGCATATTTGGGTGACGGATGATCCGGGGAATGGATCCACCTATAAAAGTTTTACCAATCTTACAAGAATGAGGTCGGATGGTGTCATAGAGCCGATTCCGGATTCCGACTGGAGATGGATGGATAGGAATTTAGGAGCTTTAAGTAATTCTATTACTGCATCAGATTGGAATAAAAGTATAGGATTACTTTATCAGTGGGGACGGAAAGATCCAATCCCTCCTTTGGTGACGAGAGGGAATGATTTCTATGAAGTTTCAGGATCTGTAGGAAGAGTAAGGCATAGGGCCTCAAAAAACTTTACGGGTGCAGTGAGTATTGATGACCTAAGGCAATTTGTTCTTTTATCAAATGCTGAAGTCATTAACAACATAAGGCTTTCTGTGAAAAACCCTTTGAGTCTGATCTATGTGAATAAGAATGATAACACTGGCCAGGCATATTATAATAACAATGCAAACCTTCCTGTTAACTGGTTTGGAAAATCTGCTGGAATGCCGGATAACAGGCTCTCAGAACTTAATTTATGGTCTGATAATTCACAAGGCAAAATAAGCATTAATTATAATAATGATACCAGCGCAAGACCGTATAGGGATAAATCATCGTATGATCCGTGTCCGAATGGCTGGAGAGTACCTTCGATGCTTGTTGCCAATCTGGCTTCGCCATCATATATAGATGATATCAGGGTAGATTTTTCTCCTTTTGGAGTCAGGACAAACATGCCAAAGAATACTTTCGAAACCAATAAATACCATATCATAAAGCCAACTGATAATGGTGTGCCGGCGTTTATGACAGGATTTAGAATCTATTCTAATTTTGGTTTCGACTTATCGAATGTAGGAGGGTATAATATGGGAATATTCCCGGGATCCGGACAGCTGATACGTGGAGCTCATTTAGGCCAATACAGTGACCAGCATCATACAGCCTTGTGGACCGCAACAATGACCAGACATTTTGATGCCTCCCCTGCAGTAGGAGTCAGAGGATTATCCATGATTCCCGATAAAGGACAGCTGGATGTGCCAGATCCTAATTATCCTACTATAAAAGGCCGGTATTTTTATCAGCCACTGGCTGGAATGTATACTTCAGATGCCAACGGATGCCGATGTATAAAAGATCCGCTTTATGTTGTTGATGGGTATGATTTTCCTACAGAATATTTAATGGCACCCGTAGAATATAGAGAGGGAATGAACAATCCCAATACCTATCAGGTTGTTAAAAAAGAAACATCTTTTACCATTGATATTCCGGTAAGTAAAGCATTTTCTGTACAAAGCCAGTTGCTGAATAACCAGGATATATTAGATCCATCCAGTTTTAACAATTTAAAAGCAAATGTTCTATGGACCACCAATACGAATTTAATCAATAAAATATCAGTAGTTAATCCATCTCCTGCTTCATTATCAACAATTGGTAATTCTAATATTTCAGTTGAGATAAGACCCAATCAGAGTGGGAATGCAGTGATAACACTTCACAATGGAAGTATTACCAATCCGGTATATTGGAGCTGGCACATATGGATAACAGATAGCACCGTAGGTTCATATTCCTATACAACAGAACTTCCGGTAACTGCAGCCGTGAATTATGTAAACTATGTGCCCAAAGCAGATGTAATATTGCAGACAGAATTTATGGACAGGAATTTAGGGGCTACCGACGCCTTTCCAGCTGTAGCCAATCCGCTTACTCCCAATACTGTAGAACTAGCGGCGATAAGAGCATCTACGGGGCTGCATTACCAATGGGGACGAAAAGATCCTATCCCTGTCTTCCAGAATGCAGATGACAGGACGTCATACAATGTATTCTTAGGAACAGTAGCTGATAATGGAACCATTACCTATACAACACTTACTCCCGCCGTATACAACAATATGGCAGGAAGTTACATTGTTCCTTACATTACATACGCAGGAAATTCCAATGTATTAGCCTCTGACGTGCCTGCAGATAAAGTGGCGAAAGTATTGTCATATTCTGTAAAGAATCCTTTGGTGTATATGATTCCAAGTTCATTTGCTCCTTTCAACAGTGCGACTCCTAATTATACCAATGGAACGGACTGGCTGGCTAATGAGCCCAACTTGGCTCCCGACAGATGGGGAAGGGGTGGCAAGAAATCACCTTTTGATCCCTGCCCTGAAGGTTGGAGAATTCCAGATCTTACCAGTACGGCAATTGTTTCAGCACAGGATTTTGGACAGACCCCATGGTATAAAAAAGATAAAAATATAGCGACTTCATATAGTGTAGCTACAGACTATGCGGGAAGCAGAGTGAGAAATCCTTCTACAACTTCTACGATAGGATATATGTTCCTTAATGCCTCTTACCAGGTGGGTAACTTTCCCGATTCAGGAGCTCGCGGATTTAGAAGTGTAACGGCAAACCAAAACAGTCAGGGAACATTTAATACAATAAATTTTCAATATCCGGGGATCTGGACTGATGCTTTAAGTTCAAACTATATGGGAAGATCAGTGAGTATTGTTTTTGATGCAGCATCCACGGCCAACCGTTTTATCGCTTTTCATGATAATAACGATCCGTATTTTGCCATGAGCTGCCGCTGTTCCAAAATAAAATATGATACCAACGGAAACGAAGAAGGGCCCGTTCCCAGATTACCCGTAACCGCATTGCCGGCAACTAAGGCGGCTCCAGTATTAAGTGCAGCAGATGTGGACACGAAAGTTAAAGAAAATAGGATTTCTGTATTCCCTAATCCTGTGAAAAATATGCTGTATATCAAAGCAACACAAGAAAAAGGATACTTCTATCAGATTTATAATATGGCCGGACAAATGATAAAGTCCGGGAAATTTGAAAATGAAAAGACAGATCTTTCATCATTGATTTCAGGAATATATTTAATAAGGATAAATAATTCCGAAACCATTGTAAAAATAATTAAAGAATAAGATTAGAATAAGTGATTGATAAAGGAAGTAGAATATAACCAATTGTTCTGCTTCCTTTTTTTATTTGTGCAAATCCTTTACTCTATGACGATTGATGAAAAATTCTATATCGTCCATTGTTTCCCTTTTTATTGATGCTTAAAACGTATTGTATGAAGCAGTTGGTGTCTTCTGGAATGCATTCTCGACCCCTGAGTAAACTTTTTTAATTGACAAATTAAATTTCCAGAACAAAAAGTATGTAATAAAAAAGCTTTACTTTTGCAAAAATTTTAGAATGTCGAAAAATTTAGTAATCGTTGAGTCCCCTGCAAAAGCAAAAACTATTCAGAAATATTTAGGGAAAGATTTCGATGTGAAATCCAGCTTCGGACATATCCGTGATCTGCCTAAAAAAGGAATGGGAATAGACCTGGAGACCTTCAGCCCCGATTACGAAGTTTCTGCAGATAAAAAGAAATTAGTAACAGAACTTAAGTCTGCTGTGAAGAAAGCCGAAATGGTTTGGCTGGCTTCCGATGAAGACCGTGAAGGAGAAGCTATTGCCTGGCACTTAGCAGATGAATTAAAACTGAAGCCGGAAAACAGAAAACGAATTGTTTTCCATGAGATTACTAAAAATGCCATTCTGAAAGCGATCGAAAATCCAAGAGATATAGATCAGAACTTAGTCAATGCCCAGCAGGCAAGAAGAGTATTAGACAGGATCGTAGGTTTTGAAATGTCTCCGGTTCTCTGGAAAAAAGTAAAACCGGGATTATCAGCAGGAAGAGTGCAGTCAGTTGCCGTAAGATTAATTGTTGAAAGAGAAAAAGAAATCCGCGAATTTGTACCAAAAGCAAGTTTCAAAGTAGATGGAATATTCTTAAACAACAACGAACAGGAAATCGCTTCCAAACTTAAAAAAGATTTCGAAAAAGAAGCCGATGCAGAAAAATTCCTTGAGCAGGCGAGAACCACAGAATTCAAAGTTCTGAATGTTGAAACAAAGCCGGGAACACGTTCCGCTTCTGCACCATTTACAACTTCTACCTTGCAGCAAGAAGCTTCCTCAAGATTAGGGTATAATGTGACCAATACCATGCGTCTTGCACAGAGACTGTATGAGGAAGGATTCATTACCTATATGAGAACAGACTCTGTAAACCTTTCTCAGGAAGCCATTGAAGGAGCAAAAAAACAAATCGTTTCAGAATACGGATCAGAATATTCAGCTCCAAGAAATTATACAACAAAATCAGCCTCTGCACAGGAAGCTCACGAAGCCATCCGCCCTACAGATTTTTCAGTAAAAACGATCGGAGATGCGCAGCTGAGTAAATTATACCAGTTAATATACAGAAGAACACTGGCTTCCCAGATGGCTAATGCTAAAATAGAGAAGACGGTAATCGAAATAGGAAACCCAAAACTGGCTCAGCATTTTGAAGCACAGGGGGAAGTAATTATCTTCGACGGTTTCTTAAAAGCATATGGAATTGTAAAGGCGGAAGATGATGATGAGGAAAACAACGAAAAACTATTACCGAAAGTAAGTGTTGGTGAAGTTTTAAGCTATAAAACAATTATTGCAACCGAAAAATTCACCAGACCAAGCGCGAGATACACTGAAGCCGGATTGGTAAGAAAACTGGAAGATTTAGGAATAGGACGTCCGTCAACCTATGCACCAACGATCCAGACGATTCAGAATCGTGAATATGTAGATAAAAGAGAGATAGAACCTCAAACCCGCGAGGTGGTTAAAATTTCTTTAGCAAAAGATAAAATTAAAAAAGTAGTCCTTGATGAAAAATTCGGGGGTGATAAAAATAAGTTCATTCCTACAGATATCGGTGAAGTGGTAAGTGATTTCTTAACCGAAAATTTCAAAGAAATTCTGGATTACGGATTCACGGCAAGAGTAGAAGGAAGCTTCGACGAAATTGCAAGTGGAGGTCAGAAATGGAAAGAAATGATGCTGGATTTCTACTCGAAATTCCATCCTAGAATTGCAGATGTAGAAGAGAATGCTGACCGTGCCACAGGAGACAGGCTTTTAGGAGTTGATCCTAAAACCGGAAAAAATGTTCATGCAAGAATCGGAAGATTTGGAGCTATGATCCAGATTGGAGAAACAGAAGATGAAGAAAAACCAACTTTTGCATCATTGATGACGGGGCAGAATATCGCAACCATCACTTTTGATGAGGCATTAGAGCTTTTCAAGCTGCCTTTTGAACTTAGTGATTTTGAAGAACAGCCAGTTTCTGTAGGTGTTGGGAGATTTGGTCCTTACGTAAAATGGGGCGAAACGTACATCAGTATTCCCAAAGGAGAAGATCCGCTTTCTGTAAATCAGGAAAGAGCAGAAGAGGTTATCAAAGAAAAGAAACTTGCCGATGCACCGATTGCTACCTACAAAGGAGAGCCGGTAACCAAAGGAACAGGAAGATTCGGTCCGTTCATCAAATACAAGAGCATTTTCGTCAATGTCCCTAAAAAATATGATTTTGAAAACCTTTCTCAAAGCGATATCAATGAATTGATAGATGCTAAACTGGAGAAAGAAGCCAACAGATACATCCAGCAGTGGGAAAAAGAGAAAATTTCTATTGAAAACGGCAGATGGGGCCCTTTTGTTAAATTTGGAAAGGCCATGTTCAAGATCCCTAAGAAAAAAGATGATACCAAATATGAAGCGGATGAGCTGAAAGATATCTCATTAGATGAGGTTAAAAAATGGATCACCGATCAGGATAAAAATGCTTTTGCAGAGAAGAAGAAGCCAGCCGCAAAGAAAAAAGCGCCTGCTGCTAAAAAAACAACTGCTGCCGCTAAAAAAGTACCAGCTGCAAAGAAAAAGTAATCATAAAAGGATAGTAAGAAGCCATTAACATTGTGTGTTAATGGCTTTTTTTATACCATAAAATGATTTTATTTTAATATTTTTGATTTTTAAGACATATTTAGAGAATGGATTTTGAAGACTTTATTATTTCACCAAGAAATTTCAAAACGGAAAGCTGGCAGATCGGATATCAGATTACCAAAGAAATAAAAGAAGACAGTATTGTTATTTTGTTTGTTTCAGATTACAGAGGTTCAGATGGAGAAGCAGAAGTGCAGGACTTTACAGCTGTAAGGAAAGAATTTTACAAGCTTTCTCAATTGGATTTTGATATTCCGGTGGTAGACCTTGGAGATCTGGTTTCAGGAAAATCAGTTCAGGATTCTCATTACATCCTGCAGGAGGTGTTGTCGGCCTGTCATTATAAAAGAGCTATTCCTGTTATCATCGGAGGATCCAATGACTTTGCTTTCTCACTGTTTTCCGGATTAAATTTCCATCATAAAAACATCAATTATACACAGATCAGCAATATCATCTCCTTAAAACAGGGTGAACATATTAATGAATATACTTTTTTAAGTAAAATTTTTGGAGCTAAAGATTTTTCCATTAAAAACTATCACCATTTAGGATATCAGAAACACTTGAATGAAGCAGATTCTGTAAGGCTGATTAAAGAAGTGGAATTTGAAATCATCCGCCTGGCTGAAATGATGAATTCCACAGAAAAAACAGAACCTTTCTTCAGAAAAGCAGATCTGGTGACGGTAAACTGTGATGCGATAGAAAGTTTTAGCACTCCTTTTTCCATGAATCCACAGGTAAATGGATTAAACAGAAGAGAAATATGTGCCTATATGAAAGAAATAGGCCTCAGTGAAAACCTTAAATCCGTAGGGATTTTCAATTATAATATCTATTCTGAAAATCAGCTGAACCACCAACTCCTTGCTCAGATGCTCTGGTACCTGATTGAAGGGATCAATATTCAGCGGTCGCATCCTAAAGAAAGACAATACGAAGTGTTTTATATTCTGATCGATGACACACAATATGCATTCAAGCGTGATACTTTCAGTAATTTGTGGTATTTTGGCGACGATGAAAATATAGAAAACTGCATTCCGTGTTCAAGAAAAGACTTTGATGAAGCTAAAAAAGGCTGGCTGAACGCGCGACTGACGAAATTTTAATGTATGACAAGTATTCCCTCCAAGATTTCCATTATTGTTCCCGTTTATAATGTTGAAAATTACCTCGCAAAATGTTTAAGCTCTTTGGTGGCCCAAAGCCATCAGAATATTGAAATTGTAGTAGTAAACGACGGAAGTAAGGATCAGTCTGAACAGATCATTCAGCAATATGCACAAAAGTATCCCGAAAAAATAAAAGCTTTTTCCAAAACCAACGGAGGTTTAAGTGATGCCCGTAATTTTGGGCTCGACAGGGCAACCGGAGATTATATCGGTTTTGTAGACAGCGACGATTACGTTACAGAAACAATGTTTGAAGAAATGCTGCATCTTGCAGAGAAGCATCAGGCAAAAATGGTCATCTGTAACATTCAAAAAGTAGATCAGAATGGAAAAATCACTCAGAAACTGACACAAATTCCCAACATGCCTGAAAAGATTGATCTGGAAAAGAACTTTTCTGTTTTTTCGGACGTCAGTTATTTTGCATGTAATAAATTATTTAAAAAAGACCTTTTTGAGCATAGGAGATTTAAAAAAGGGATTCATTTTGAAGACATTCAGCTTATCCCACAGCTTTTGTTGCAATGTGAGATCCTTGCTCAGACTCAAAATTTCCATTATCAATATCTTGAACGCACGGACTCTATTACAAAAACCCACACGGAAAAGGGGGTGGATATGCTGAAAGCAGTAGAAGATGTAGAGCGGTATTTTGAAGAATCTAGCTACTCTGATAAAAGAAAAGAACTGAAAAATTTTCAGATTTTTGAGGGAGTTTATTCCTTTCTTGCATATTTGGCATTTGTAAAAGATCATGAAACTTTTTACGGAATGGCCGATAAACTAAGCATTTTCATGAAGGAAAGAAAAATAAAAATCAAAGATATATTCAACTATAGTCGTTTTGGTAAAAATTATCTTTTATCTTTGCCCCTGAAAAAAAAGATTTTTTATCTGTTGTTTTTTGCCGGACAAAAAAGACTGATAAAAAAGTTAATGTAAACACAAATGTAAGTACTATCGTTTCGATCAGTAAAAACTTTGAAGGGATGTTTTTATACAATTCTTATGATAAGTTATTAAAAGAAACACAGCTGTACTAGATAAAAAAAATGAAGAATTTTGAATTGTTCTTAAGCGAGTCGGGGATTTCTATTTTCTACGTGAAGATAGGGTTAGGCTTCGTATTTTCCTTTTTAATTACCTTTTTCTCCATACCTACCATCGTAAAGATCTCCAGAAGGAAGAATCTTATGGATGAACCCGGGGTAAGGAGTTCACATCTTAGAAAAATTCCTAATTTAGGAGGTATTGCCATTTTTTATTCCATTGGAATCTGCGCTTCTATTTTTGCGTACGAACTTTTTGATCTATATAAATTCTTATTTGCTTCGCTCATTATTCTGCTATATGTTGGAGTAATGGATGATATTGTGGTAATGAGGGCTTATAAAAAGCTTGTTGCGCAGATTGTTGTGTCTGCACTTATCGTTATTGGGTCAGATATCAGAATAAGGAGTTTATTCGGAATATTCGGAATATATGAATTTAATTATTGGGCAAGCGTCCTTTTCAGCATCATCACCTTTATTATCCTTATCAATGCTTTCAATTTGATTGATGGTATCGATGGTTTGGCGGGTGGATATTCTGTAATCTGCAGTGCATTATTTGGAATAAGTTACTATAGATTAGGAGAATATAATTATCCGCTGGTTGTTTTATCTGCAATCATAATAGGAACCGTTTTGGCATTCCTGTACTACAATCTTTCGCACTATAGAACCAACAAAATATTCATGGGGGATACAGGGTCTATGCTGCTAGGCTTTTTACTGGCATTTACCTGCATCTGTTTTATTGATATTTTTATTGATAAAAAACTGCCTAATATCCCAAAGTATCATCTTCAATCGGCGCCTGTTGTAGCAGTAGCTATATTAATTTTACCAATTGTAGATACATTAAATGTAATTATTATCAGGCTCTGCAACAAGAAATCCCCTTTTGATGCAGATAAAAATCATATCCACCACAAGCTGCTGAAGCTTAATATTACCCATAGAAGATCAAGCTTCTATATTATTGTCTATTATCTGATGATAGTGGCAGCAGCCTATTATTTAAGGCACTTAAATGTAAATCTATTATTATTTATTGTGCTGTCGTTAGGATTCTTGGGTGCCTATTTGCCGGATATGGTTTATCGTTTAAGAAATAATAAAAACTAACAATTTAATCTTTACTTTTGTAAACAACATTCAAATATGATGAAGAACTTTAAGTATTTATTTTTAATAGTACCCTTTTTGATCACATCTTGCATTACAACAAAAGATGTGAGGTATATGCAGCCAAACGAAAGTCTGGTAATTAACGAAGAAGGCCTTATCCCTTATAATATTCCCACCTACAGAATTACGAAAAACGATATACTCAATTTGAATATTGTTACCACTCCCAAAGGTGATGCTGCACAATTTTACTCTTCGTTTAATACTTCAGGAGGAGGAGGCGCTGCCTCATCGAATAATCCTGCAACAGGAGGAGCGTCAGGCACGGGTGGAAATACAAATTTCTATTTTAACGGATTGAAAGTTGACTCCAACGGAGATATAAATGTCTTTGGAATTGGTTATATAAAAGCGGAAGGAAGAACCCTTGAGGATATGACCAAAGAGATTCAGGAAAAAGTAAATGAAAACTTTCAGGAAGGAAAATCGGAAGTAAGACTGAATACAGACGGAATTACCTACTATATTCTTGGAGATGTGGAAACTACAGCTCTTTCAGGAGAGAAAGTAGCCCATAAAAACACCCTCAATATTACAGAAGCTTTGGCTATTAATGGAGGACTTAACAGAACCATTGACAGAAAAAACATTGTCATACATAGAAAACTACCGGAAGGGATTAAGGTGGCAAAAATAGACCTTACCCGTGAAGATGTTATGAATTCTCCTTATTATTACATACAAAATGGGGACGAGATTTATTTGAATACCAGAGCGAAAAGCTTGAATGGATTTGGAAAAGATCCTATACAGACTTTAATTTCCGGTGTGTCCGTAATTACTACAGCATTATCAATTTACCTACTTCTTAAAAACCTTTAATCATGATTCCAGGAAAAGACATTAAAGTAGGGAGAGAAGATTCTCCGAAAGAGAAGTATGGATCATTTGCATTATTTGATATCGAGCATTTTCTGAGAAGAATACTCAAAAATTGGTATTGGTTCGTTCTGATGCTGAGTATTGGATACCTTGCTTCTTGGGTATATACCAAATACTATGCACAGAGCATTTATGCATCCAATTTATCCCTAAGTGTATCGAATAATACGGCAAGTTATTTTACTCCTAATCAATCCATCAACTTCATTTGGGGACAAAACGGGAATCAGGATGGAATTTATCTAAAAAAAATGCTTTTGTCGAGATCTCACAATGAGTTTTTGGTAAAAGAATTGGACCTTTTTGTTAATTATTCTACTAAAGGAATGATCAAATCTACCTATCTGGATAAAGATGATTCTCCTATTTTTCTGCAAATTGACAAAAAACATCTTCAGCAGATTGACTATCCTATTACTGTGATACCGAAAGGAAATGGTACCTATGAAGTAGTTTTACCGGAAGAAGGACAATCTACCAGTCTGTACAGCTACGAATCAGAAGGATATCAATCTATTAGCAGCTATAATAGACCCGCTAATAAGATCATAAAGATAAATGAATGGTATGATGCGCCGAATCTAAGATTCAGGCTGCTTCCCAATCCAGTTGCATCCAACATTAAACTTGATAATATTATCATAAATCTGAGTTCGGTAAACAATAGCGTTAACGAAATTGTTTCTACAACAGGAGTAGATTTTGATAAAGAAATCGGAACCATTATGATTATTTCCAAAAAAGGATATAATCTGAACAGTACGGTTAACTTTTTGAATAAATCTGTAACAGAGCTTCAGAAAAAAAGATTGGCTGATAAGAATATAGTTAATAAAAATACAGAAGTTTATCTTCAGGGGAATCTTAGCAGTATACGTAAGAAATTAGATTCCAGCGCCAATGTTTTAAATTATTTAAAAACATCCGAAAAACTTTATAATATCAAAGACAGAGACGAAAAATCTCTGGAGGCGATCAAAGATCTTGAAGCTAAAAAAGCTGACATCTTAAGCAAAATAAGTTCACTGAATAATATTAAAAATACCCTTCAGGCGCAGAATTTTGACAAGATGATCAGTACCAATGCGGCAGGTTTTGAAGATGGACTTTTCTCTGCATCTGTAACCGAGTTGAAAGCGTTATATCTTAAGAAAAGAGAAATGGCGGCGATCTATAAACCGAATTCCGAACCAATGAAGGAAATCAACAGGCTTATTGATGATGCCAAAATGAGTTCTTCAGGAACTTTAAGGAATTATTACACGAGATATTACGAAGAAATTAACAAGATTGACCGACAGGTAGCAGAAGCAAACTCTGATTTGGTAACATATCCTGAAAAAGAAAGAAGATATCTGGATGCAGAAAGAGGGTATAATATGATTGAAGCAACCTATAACAGCTTGTTGGGACGTCAGAATGAAGCTCAGATGAAAGTAGCTACCAATCAGTCTGATATTACTGTAATTGACCCTGCGAAGAATCTGGGACAGTCGCCAATCGGTCCTAATGTGAAAGCAACCAAAGCAGCGATCATGTTTGGATTATTACTTCTGCCGTTACTGTTTATTCTAATCGGTGAATTGCTTGACAGTAAGATCAGGAATATCAAAGAACTATTGAGCGCAACGAAAATTCCATTACTTGGAGTTATTGGAAACAATACCAATGAAAACATGCTTACCGTGCTGGAACAGTCGAAATCATCGGTTTCAGAATCATTCAGGGGAATCAGGGCTAATATGAGATTCCTGATGAATAATGATGGTGAAAAAGGAAAAGTAATACTGATAACATCATCTATTGGAGGGGAAGGAAAAACATATATTTCTATTAACCTGGCCTCTGTAATAGGATTGAGTGATAAAAAGACGATCCTGTTAGGAATGGACTTAAGAAAGCCGAAAATTTTCGGAGATTTTAAAATTGACAATAAATATGGAATCTCCAATTATCTGACAGGAGAAGTATCTATAGAACAGATTATCAATAAAACGAAAGTTCCGAACCTGGATGTGGCCACATCGGGACCCATCCCGCCAAACCCTTCTGAACTCTTAATGAGCGAAAAAAATATTAAATTTATTGACGCTTTGAGAGAAAAGTATGATTATATCATCATTGACTCTCCACCAGTAGGTTTGGTAGCAGATTCCTATGAATTAATGAAACAATCTGATGCCAATATCTATGTTGTTCGTCATGAATATACAGAAAAGTATATGCTGAAGATGATAACAGAAAAGTATCACAACGATGAAATCGAGCATTTAGGGCTTATTTATAATGACTATAATACCAAACAAGGGTACGGATATGGGTACGGATACGGGTATGGATATGGATATTTTGATGAAGATAAAAATTATAAAGAACCTTTATTGATTAAAATAAGAAATAAGATACAGACAATATTTAATAAAAAATAGAGTTTTAAACCCTCATGTAATGGGGGTTTTTTCATACTTTGATCATTTTCATTCTATCGAAAAAAGAATATTTTTGCCACTTTATCGTTTACTTTATAACAAATTATGTTTTTTTGTTTATTTTTAACTAAACATTAAGATTATCATTAATATAAAAATGTTTTATATTTGCAAAAATTAAATTTTAAAATAACCATAAATCCGTATTCTTTTATGAATAAAAAATTATTGTTTAGCTTTCTTGCCCTCTTAGGATTGGTAAGTGTTAAAGCACAAAGAAACGAATTGGGAATTCGTCTGGGTATGAGTAACCTAGTAGGGGACGTAGGAAGAACCAATTATATTTTACAAAAGCCGTTGGATTTAGATAGAGTGTCAGAATGGGGAGTTCCATTTTATGGAGGTTTATTATATAGATTTAATTTTAATCCGCATCAGACTGTTAGATTGGACTTGGGATATAACCAGATTCAGTTTAGTGATAAAGTTGCTAAAGAAGAATATAGAAAAAATAGAAATGCATTCGGAAAGAATAATGTGTACGAAGCAAGTTTAGTGTTTGAATACAATTTTTTACCAGTGAATAATGATCAGATAAGCATGTTGAGTCCATACATTTTTGGAGGGATCGGTGCTTTGATGTTTGATGCTCCTAAGGCAACGCTTGTTAATGATTTTAGAAGAGATGCAGATGGGGTAGCGCAGGCTCCTATTAATGAGTTGGATTTTACAACCACTGCACAATATTCAGTAGGAAAAAAGACAACCGTACATATTCCTTTTGGGGTAGGTTTGAAATATAAATTTAACCATAGCTGGGCAATATTTGCAGAAGCTACATTTAGATATACCTTGACTGATCAGCTTGATCACAGCAAAGTGCTTTCTAAAGATGTAAAGTATTCTTATAATGCAGATATTTTGAATCCTTCAACAGGAGGTTCATTGCTACAGTCTGGAAACTATTATGCAGTTTCCAAAGAAAGAGAGGCCGGGATTATCGGTAAAAGAAATATTGGGGATGGAAATTCTAACGATTGGATGAACACATTCAGTTTAGGGCTGACTTATTCATTTGGTAGACCTCCATGCTATTGTGATTAATTAATATGTCGTTGATTAAAGATAAAATAAATTCTGAGAATTTACCGAAACACGTAGCCATCATTATGGATGGCAATGGGAGATGGGCAAAATCTCGTGGCGAAGACAGAACTTTCGGTCACAAAAATGCCATTAATGCTGTAAGAAATGCTATTAACGCATGTAATGAGGTCGATATACCCTATTTAACGCTTTATACATTTTCTTCTGAAAATTGGAGCCGTCCAGAAAATGAAGTAAATACTTTAATGAATTTACTCGTTGAAACTTTATTGCTGGAAGCCGAAGAGATTTTTAGTAAAGGATTGAGAATGCATGTTATAGGGAATTTGGACAAACTGCCTTCCCTAGTGAAAGAACAATTGCTGCGTGTTGTGGAACTTACAAAAGAAAACACAAAAGGCAATTTAGTATTGGCAATAAGCTACGGCTCACAAAACGAAATACTGGATGCCATAAAAAATATAAGTTCTGATGTGAAAGAAGGAAAGGTAGATGTAGAGAATATTGATGAAAAATTATTCGAAAGCTATCTTTATACAAAAGACTTTCCTCCTGTAGACCTGCTTATTAGAACAAGCGGGGAAATAAGGATAAGCAATTTCCTCCTTTGGCAGATTGCTTATGCAGAACTACAGTTTTTAAATGTCCTATGGCCGGATTTTACCAAAGATATTTTTTTCCAGTGCATTGTAGATTACCAAAGCAAAGAAAGAAGATACGGATTAACCGGAGAGCAAATAAAAGCTCAATAAATTTTTAAGAAAAGAAAGACTCGATAAAATGAAGTTTAGACTATTACCCATCATAATGTTTGCTGCTTCTGCGCATTTTTATGGACAAGTAACTCCTCAGGACAGCACGAAAGTGAATAGTGCTGTACACGCAGAAAACGAAGCAGGAACTTACACGCTTAAGGACATCGTTGTAGATGGGGTCAAAAAATATACGCCGGCTCAAATCTTGCGTTTTACAGGCCTATCCAAAGGTGAAAGCGTAGATATTCCAGGACAGAAAATCAGCACTGCTGTTAAAAAGCTTTGGGATACCCAATCTTTTTCTGAAGTAGAGGTATACGTGCAAAGCATCGACGGTAAAACCGTTATTCTAAGATTTTACCTTGAAGATTTGAAAGAGCTTGGAGAAGTTAAATTCAAAGGAAAAGGAATTGGCAAATCAAAGAATGAAAAAATGGCAAAAGATAACAATCTGAAGCCAGGTACAAAAATTACCCAAAATTTGATTTCCAGCCTTAAGACCAATATCCCGAAAGACTATATAAAGAAAGGATTTGCAGATGCTAAAATTACCATTCAGGACAAAGTAAATGCAAATGACCCCGCTTTAGTAGACTGGACCATCAATGTAGATAAAGGCAAAAGAATAAAAATTGACCATATCGAATTTGAAGGTAATCCAAGTGTTACCGACCGACAGCTTAGAAATAAAGCATTCAAAGAAACCAAACAAAAAAGGTTTAGTATCGGGGGAATTCTTAAATCTTCCAAATTTATTGACGATAAATACCAGGAAGACAAACAAAGTTTGATCAACTACTATAACTCGTTGGGATATAGAGATGCTAAAATTGTTTCAGATTCCGTATGGAGAAACAAAAGAAATAATTACGAGATCAATGTAAAGCTTAGCGAAGGTAAAAAATATTATATCGGAGATATTACATTCACTGGAAATACCGTGTATGCTACAGATGTTTTACAAAGATTATTAGGATATAAAAAAGGAGATATCTACGATGCTGTAGGTTTCAACAAAAAAGTGGGAGAAGACGGAGGTAAGGAAGATGATTCCGATATCAAATCCATTTACATGAACAACGGTTACCTTTTCTCTAGCGTTACACCGGTAGAAAAATCAGTAACAGGTGATGCAGTTAATCTGGAGATCAGAATTAATGAAGGAGAACAGGCAACTTGGAATAAAGTAACCTGGCAGGGAAACACGACCACCCATGACCACGTTGTATTGAGAGCATTAAGAACAAAACCAGGTGAGCTTTTCAAGAAAACTGAAATTAAAAGAACCTATTTCGACCTTGCAGGGATGTCATTCTTCGACCCTCAACAGGTAGGACAGGATATTCAGCCAAACCAACAGGATAATACCGTGGACATCAACTGGAAATTAGTTGAAAAAGGATCATCACAGGTTCAGCTTCAGGCAGGATATGGTGGAAACAGCTTTATCGGAACGTTAGGATTAACATTCAATAACTTCTCTTTAAAGAATTTCCTTAAATTTAAAGACTTCAGACCGGTACCTCAGGGAGATGGACAAACATTCTCTATCCAGGCACAGGCAGGTCAGTATTTCCAGAACTACGGAGTTTCATTCACTGAACCTTGGTTATTTGGAACAAAACCTACCGCTCTTTCTGTAAGTTTGAATACATCTAGAGTAAAATATTCTGATGTTAGCGGAAATGCTCAGAAATTAAATATATTCTCTGCTTCAGTAGGTCTGAACAGACTATTGAACTGGCCGGATGATTATTTCTCTTTATACACAGGTATTCAGTTTCAAAAGTATACATTCAACAATTATCCTTTTGAATTTGGAAATACTACAGAATATTACGGTAATGCCAATAACTTCAGTATCAACTTAGGGTTGAGCAGAAACTCTGCAGGTTTAGATCCTATTTTCCCGACAACAGGTTCAAATATTGAACTTTCGGCAAAATTAACTCCGCCGTATTCATTATTCAGCAATAAAGATTACTCAACCATGACACCTACTGAAAAGTATAAGTGGATGGAGTTTTATAAGATCAAATTCAAAGCGGATGTATATAACGAAATCGCTGGAAAATTAGTCTTGAGATCTTCTGCTGAAATGGGATTCATGGATGGGTATAACAAACAATTGGGTGCACCGCCTTTCGAAAGATTCTATGTTGGAGGTACCGGTTTGTTTGGAGGTAGATATGATGGTAGAGAACTTATTCCTTTAAGAGGATACGAAAATGCATCTACCTATGGTGGTGAAGCTGAAGATATCACTCAAAAAGGAGGAGGAACAATCTATAACAGATTTACCTTGGAATTAAGATATCCGATTTCATTGAACCAGACAGCTAAAATTTATGCCCTTACATTTGCTGAAGGAGGTAACGTATGGAACTCTTGGAGTACTTACAACCCATTCCAGCTGAAAAGATCAGTCGGAGTCGGAGTAAGAGTTTATATGGGAGCCTTCGGATTGATTGGATTTGACTTTGCTTATGGTTTTGATAAAACTATTTCAGGAACTGATCCTTCTGGATGGAAGACTCACTTCCTGATGAACCAATCGTTATAATCATACATATGAAGAACTTTAAAATCATTTTCACATTTGTATTTTTGTTGCTTTTCGGAGTAAGCAATGCACAAAAAATTGGAGTTGTAGATACAGAGTATATTTTGAATAAATTGCCTCAATATAAAGAAGCAGAAGCAAGATTAAACTCGCAAATCGATACCTGGCAGTCTGAATTGCAAAATCTGCAGTCCGAGTTCGAAAGAAAAAAAGCAGCTTTTGAAAGTGAAAAGGTATTATTGATAGGGGATCAACTGAAGCTGAGAGAAAAAGAAGTAATGGATCTGGACAAAAATGTGAAAACAACAACAAGTTTACGTTTTGGAGCCAACGGAGAGATTACCAAACTAAGAACAAACTTAGTACAACCCTTTCAGGATCAGATCTGGACTGCTATCAAAACAATGTCCGAAAAAAATGGATTGGGCATAGTTCTTGATAAAAGCAATAACATTAGTGTCATTTTTCTTCAAAAAAGATATGACTACACCGATAAAGTTCTGGATGTATTATTAAAAGGAACTGATAAAAAAGAAAAAACTAATAGTAAAAGTAAAAAGTAATATTTAAAATTAACTTTTACGACAATTAAAGATCTAAAACAAATTAAATTATTTATTTACCAATTATGAAAAAATTAAGTGTATTATTTGCAGCGGTAATGATGGTTGTATCGGTAGGTATGGCAAAAGCTCAAAAAATTGCTACTTTAGATGTGATGGCGGTTCTTAACGCAATGCCTGAAAAGAAAAAAGCAGATGCTGATATAAAAGTTTTCTTGGATGCTAAGCAAGCTGAAATCAAGAAAAAAGCAGACGCCGGACAAGCTAAACTAAAGCAATACAGCGAAGAAGCTCCTAAGAAAACAGCTGAGGAAAACAAAGCTAGAGAAACTGAATTACAGAAGTTGCAGGAAGAAATTGCTCAAATGCAAGAAAAAGCGCAAAAAGACCTACAAGGTAAGCAAGACATCGCTTTCGCTCCAATCGAGAAAAAGTTAAATGAAGCTATCGAAAAAGTAGCTAAAGCTAGCGGATTCGAATTTGTAATGGATTCTAACTCTTCTGCTTTTGTTTACAAAGGTGGTGCTGACGCTACTGCTGCTGTTAAAAAAGAATTAGGAATTCAATAATTCGATAAATTAACAAAGTTTTATAAATTAACCGTCTCTTTTAGAGGCGGTTTTTTTATTTTTGCCGTATGGAAAAAGAAGTATCAACTAAGGTAAAAGTAAGGTTTAGCGACTGCGATCCTATTGGGCACTTGAATAATGTAAAGTATTTGGATTATATGTTCAATGCCAGAGAAGATCACGTAGAAACATTTTACGGGTTTACATATGAAGAATACACCAAGAAAACAGGCTGTACATGGATTGCCATTCAAAATGAGATTGCATATCTTAGAGAAGTAAGATATAATACCCAGGTGGTCATCAGCAGCAAAACAATTGATATACAAGACAGGACGGCGAAGGTGGAAATCCTGATGAAAAGTTTAGACGAGAAAACTATCCATGCCGTATTATGGGTTACCATCATCTATTTTAATGTAAAAAAGAGAAAATCGGAAATACATCCGGAAGATATAAAAGAAACATTTCATCAATTCTATGTTGATCTGGAACAAAAAGATTTCCAGTCAAGAGTTAAATTTTTAAGATCGCAAAACGCAAAAAATTCATAATGAAAAAAATAGTAATAATAGGAGGAAACGGACAATTAGGAAACTGTATCAGAAAAATAGCTCCTGATTTTGAAAATAAATATGAATTTATTTTTACAGACTCACAAACCTTAGATATCACAAACGAAGATCAGGTAAATGATTTTTTTTATGATCACAAACCAGACTTCTGTATCAATGCTTCAGCTTATACTGCTGTGGATCTTGCCGAGAAAGAAGAAGAAAAAGCATTTGCGGTCAACGCATATGGGGTAGCCCATCTTGCTCAGGCTTGTGTAGACCACAAAAGCATTTTAATTCATGTTTCTACAGACTATGTCTTCGATGGAGATACCAATCTTTCCTATTCCGAAGATGATTTCACCAATCCAATAGGAGTGTATGGCCAGTCCAAAAGAAAAGGAGAAGAATTAGCGTTGGAAATCAATCCGAAAACAGTAATCCTGAGAACCTCATGGCTGTATTCAGAGTTCAATAAAAACTTCCTTAAAACAATGATGAATCTTTTCTCTCAGAAAGACGAACTTGGAATCGTTGCTGATCAGTTTGGCCAGCCAACCAATGCCAATGATTTAGCCGAAGCGATTATGGAGATCATTGAAACTCCAAATAAAACGTTTGGTATTTTTCACTTTTCAAACTATCCGGAAACAACCTGGTTCGAATTTGCGAAAAAAATCGCTGAATTTTCCAAGTCCACAGTGAAATTAAACCCATTAACGACGGAACAATATCCTACGCCTGCAAAAAGGCCAACCAGAAGCACATTAGCTTTAGATAAAATCGAGCAGGTTTATAAAATAGAACCCAAACATTGGGAAAACAGTTTAGAAGACTGTGTAAATACACTTTCATCATAATTTAATACTATGAAAAATCCAGCACTTATCATTTTCGTTTTATGTATTCAGCTTTTTAATGCACAAAATGTATATCTCAACAAAGTTGAAAAAACAAACGACAACACAGATAAATTTTTATACCATGTAAATGAAGATATAAAAGATCGACAATATCTGGGAGAACTAGAAGTGCAGGGATTTTCAAAAGATGATGCTGTAGTTTTTTCACATATATATAAGAAGGCAAAAGAAATTGGAGCCAATACATTTTCATTAAAACCTTTTGAAAATATAGAAGGTACGCCCCAGTCCTTCAATCCTGCAAATTATAAATTGGCATTATACTATACGCCTAAAGAAAAACTTGCAGACCAGAACGGAGCATTATACATCTTTGCTTCTTCAGACAAAGAACAAAAAATAAGCATCAATAGAAAAGATTATGTCTTATCACCCCGATCTTATATAAAGCTAAAGACAGTTCCTGGAGAAGTATATACTATTTCTACGAAAAAACTTCTAGGATCTGCAATAAAGATCCAGCCCAAAGATAAAGATGAAAACCTGTATTTTCAGATATCATCTCTAAAAGTTAAACCAGATACCTCCGGAGTAGGCGGTTTAAACCTGAAAACTGGAGATATTATCGGTTTGGAGAAATCTTACGCAGAATTTTTAAGTGTAATTTATGCTGAAAATAAGCAGTAAAGAAGCTGATACCCTGACAAAGATGAATATCGTGTCAAAGTGGATAACTCCACTGATTGATATAAAAAATTCATAATCAAAACATTAGGTAATTACTTATCCACTTTGTGGATATTATGTTAAATAAAGTTGGTAGGGAGGTTAAAAGTTTCTATCTTTGCCCCACTGAAAACGAGAGATAGTAGGTAGCGCAGAGACAGTAATTGAGATAAGGGATGAACTAAAAAAATAATCAGGATTTAATTTTGATAATTTAAAAAAGTTTGTATCTTTGCAGTCCCTTAAGGGGGAGCGCAGAGCGGGTCAGATTTGAAAGAGAATAATAGATTAGGGTTACTTAAAAAACTTTAAAATTTTGTTTAAAAAGATTTGGCTGGTTTAATAAAAACCATTACTTTTGCACTCGCAAATCAGTATTCGAAACGACAGAAAGTAGGGTATTGTAAAAAGCGGAAGAAGAGAAGATCATTGAAAAATAATATAACAACCAAGTAA
>NZ_JAWRXA010000134.1:0-323 GCF_046535275.1 Chryseobacterium sp. SIMBA_029 | reverse complement strand
AGAAGTTCTTTTACTTTTTCTATTTTTCTTGAAATGATGAATCTTTCCAGAGTACATCCCTCAGAGGATGAGAACAGCGAGCTTAGTGAATCATAATCTTTATGAAGTTCGTTGCTGAGAAGTGCAGAAAATTTCACAGGATTACCAGTGTATAATTGTTGTTGAATACCTTTTTCAACAGTATCTTTGATCTGATCTATTGTCTTTTGATTCTTACTGTAGAAGAGATCGAACCCATTTGTTTTGAGCATAGCTTTGATTACTTTCTCATCGATGGCTGTCTGATCTGTTTCTTTTAGAATGACTTCTCCTAAATGTATTTC
>NZ_JAWRXA010000133.1:0-324 GCF_046535275.1 Chryseobacterium sp. SIMBA_029 | reverse complement strand
GCCAATCAGCCAGCAAATGCATCAAGCCACCACAGGCAAACCCAAACGCCGGCGCGGCATATACCGGATGCCCGAGCCAGTGATAAGAAAAAGCCAGCAACGCCACCATGGAAGCGGCCCGCGCACGCGTATCGCCGCTCGCTGACGGCAATGTCCTGCCGTCGGGCAGTCCGACGTTATTCGGCCGACGCCGTCCAGCCCGCAGGGATGTCGTGTCCTCGTGTCTACCTGGCTGAATACCGATAAGGATAGCTGATGAAGAGGTGTGGCGAAGTTCCCGCCATTGCCGTATCCCCGCAGGACCTGACCGACGCGCAGTGGCAC
>NZ_JAWRXA010000132.1:0-325 GCF_046535275.1 Chryseobacterium sp. SIMBA_029 | reverse complement strand
GCAGGTCGGGATGCTCCGAACCCACATTGTCGATGAAATCGTGCCCATCATGGAGGTTGAAAAAGTATCGAGGCACGGCAATCCTCCATCTCGCGCCGAACGGACTGAAGCAGTCACAAGCATGCGAGACCATCGCACTGTTTCCAATTATGTGATTTTACGTCGAACTCAGCAGCTTGGATCAAATAAAAGCCGGGACACGCACGGACTGCTGATTGAGAGCTGTTACAATGAGCTCGCGACTCGTAGAGACAACCGCGGTACGTACGGTTTTGACACAACGACGATAAGGTTCTGATTTCACGAACAAAATCTATGAAATGCC
>NZ_JAWRXA010000131.1:0-325 GCF_046535275.1 Chryseobacterium sp. SIMBA_029 | reverse complement strand
ACCGGCAGCCGAACCGACGGCAGTTCCTGAAGGTCGCGCCACTGGTCCTGTTCCTCGACCCATTTCGCGAACCTCTGGATGCTCGGGGATGGCGGGCGCCTCAGGAAAATTTATAAAACCTTCAAGTCCGCGAGAAAGCCGTGGGAGAAAAAAGAATCCAAGGGCATGTCGCGAGGACGGGGCTGTCCCGGGGAAAGGACTGGACTACTGCAGCAAGAAGCTTCTTACTCGAGTTAAGAGGGTGGGGTCGTTTGATATCTCACACTCCCAAACGTCGAGGTATTGCCACTGTGAGCTAACCAGCTCGAGCCTCTGCATATGGTCT
>NZ_JAWRXA010000130.1:0-325 GCF_046535275.1 Chryseobacterium sp. SIMBA_029 | reverse complement strand
CTCCCTCATAGCGCAATTGCCCGTTCAATTAAGTCTCGGCGTCCGCCGAGGAGGATTGCAGAATAGACCGGCGCGTTTTCATCGTTAAACGGCATGGGCGACGTCACGCGTTTTCTTCCACACTGCACCCATCGCAGCGTCCTTGCGATTCGGAGAAATCCTGGCGTGAGGACACTTGCACACCGACGCGTTTGAGCAAGCGTTGCGTTAATGCTCGCCGGCGTTCAGTAGCATCCAAATCTGCCGCGTCGGCGGCACCGTTTGAGCCGAGTAGCAAATGAACGCCTCCGTTTCCTGCTCCCAGGATACGCATTCTCCGAAACAG
>NZ_JAWRXA010000129.1:0-327 GCF_046535275.1 Chryseobacterium sp. SIMBA_029 | reverse complement strand
AATACTGCCAGGTGATCCTGTACTGCTTGCCATAGGGGTGGCAAATTGTCCCGTATAATTAGCATACAGGTCAACAGATCCTGAAGCCACGGAAGTATCAATAGGCAGGGAAGGAGAATAGAAAAACCTCGGGGCATTGATCAGGACAGGTTCCCATTTGTCGGTGGCATCTTTCCAGTACCAATAGCCTATTCCTGTAATATCTTTGGTGGCTGCCGTAGAAGCAGAGGTACTGTATACCAGTGTTCCGGATTTTAATCCTGTGATATTCATCGCTTCAATATCGTTTCCGGACAGCTGTGGAAATGCGATTCCTGCTTTACCTCC
>NZ_JAWRXA010000128.1:0-327 GCF_046535275.1 Chryseobacterium sp. SIMBA_029 | reverse complement strand
CTCAGTCTCTCCCGGCCAAATCATTTCGTGGCGTAGCCGCCCGATATCGCGAAATCGTCCGCAGAACGCTCATAATTCGCTCGCTGCAATGGCCGGTATCAAGCGCGGGCGCTCATAATGAAATCCAATTGCTGCCTTGTGGAGCACGCGAAATTGAAAACGTTTCGTAGTCTTCTCGCAGCTGTTCTGATCGCCCTGTTGGCCGCGTGCGCCGCTCTCCCGCCGCAGGAGGGCCGGCGGCAAACCCATGCGCTGCAGAACACCGAGGACACGCGTCTTCGCGGGGACTTCTCGCCTGAGGAGCGGGCGCATCCCGGGCTCAGCGCA
>NZ_JAWRXA010000127.1:0-328 GCF_046535275.1 Chryseobacterium sp. SIMBA_029 | reverse complement strand
ATCGGGCTAAGTATCGTATTAGCAGTAGGATATGAAAATTTTGAACAACTGTTAAGAGGTGCCTTTGATACAGATCAACACTTCCAGACTGAAGACTTCTCTGAAAACGTTCCTGTACTAATGGGTCTTTTAGGAATTTGGTATCGTAATTTCTATGCTGCAACAAGCTATGCAATTCTTCCATACTCTCAATATTTAGACCGATTTGCAGCTTATCTTCAACAAGGAGATATGGAAAGCAACGGAAAATGTGTAGATAGAAATGGTGAATTTGTAGAATACGAAACAGGACCAATTATTTGGGGAGAACCAGGTACTAATGGACAAC
>NZ_JAWRXA010000035.1:0-702 GCF_046535275.1 Chryseobacterium sp. SIMBA_029 | reverse complement strand
TCAAAAGAATGAATTTGATGACCTCTACTATTATAATCTTCCCGGTCTCTCCGGTAAATTTAGAATAAAAAGGGATGTTACAAATAATACTTTTTCACTAATTAATCTTATGCCAAATAACGCTAAGATAGAATATGCAAGGGATAGTAATACAGCCACTTTTAAAGCAGATGCCTTTACCATAACAGCAGATAACGGATATAAGTATTTTTTTGATAAAGCAGACACTGCAAAATACGATTGTGGAGAGCTTATTATAGGCGGAAATTATTATAAACCATCCTACTACCTGAGCAGGATTCTAAATCCGTTGGGAGTAGAAGTAGCTGTAATGGCATATGATGAAAGAACAAAATATTCGGAAACTGGTACGAAGAGCCTTATATTTCTCCAGAACAAATTGAAGACGATTACCAGCAGAAGCGGACAGGTGGTATTTAATTACACTTATGATGAAACACTGGAGGCTAAAAAAGAGAATGATAAAACAGCCAGTGATCCATACAGTCTTCAGAAAATTACGCTTAAAAATCCTGCGGGGGAAGAACTATTCTCGTATGTGTTTAACTATACGATGGTATCAAAAAGCAGTACTGTTTCCAATAAGGAGCGCATTCTGAATTCTGTATTTAAGAATGACAGAAACGGAAATCTGATAGAGAAACACCGGTTTATCTACAGCCAGCCTTCCGGATTAGGAAC
>NZ_JAWRXA010000034.1:0-715 GCF_046535275.1 Chryseobacterium sp. SIMBA_029 | reverse complement strand
AGAAAAACGGAGGCCATACCCAGAAGATGGAATATCTTTCCAATGACGCGGGTGAAGTTAAAAAGTTTAAAGCTGTCACAACGTGGAACCCTTCTGCACAGATCAATGACGTATCTATTGCTCCTGTATTGGATGATTCTTATACAACAAATGGTTATTACAATGCCAATACGTTGTACAAGGTGGTCACTAAGGATGAGGATGGTAATGAAACCCATTCATTCATCAATTCTAAAAAACAGGCTCTCTTAGTCCGTAAGATCAATAAAAAACCAAACGGAACTACAGAAAATCTGGATACATACTATGTCTATAACGAGTTTGATAATATAGCATTTGTTATTCCGCCGAAAGCTTCTGCATCTGCTTTAACAACAAGCTTACTTAACGCTTTGTGTTATCAGTATAAATATGATAAATACAACAGACTTGTAGAAAAAAAGCTTCCAGGGAAAGGTTGGGAATATATGGTGTATGATAAGCAAAATCGAATTGTACTTTCTCAAGATGCCAATCTGGGAACAACAACCAATAACTTTGCAAAAAGAGGCTGGATGTTCACTAAATATGACCAGCTCGGAAGAATAGTCTATACAGGATTTTTCGCCAATACAGAGACAAGAACAGCGATGCAAACTGCATTAAATAATGTGTCTGCCAATGCCTTAAATAATGAAAGTCCGAGCGCATCACCCTTTGCACAAAACGGAATTGA
>NZ_JAWRXA010000126.1:0-331 GCF_046535275.1 Chryseobacterium sp. SIMBA_029 | reverse complement strand
ACTCTGTTAAGTGAATATTTATAAATTTTTAACACAAATCTCTATATGGTGATATATTTATAATATTAAAAATCTGTTTATTAAAATTTTTCAATTCTCTACACTCTACCGAATAACATCAGAACAAAGGGGACCTTGTTTGTAATATTTGAATTATTTTCTATTATTCTGTGTATATTTTACTCATACAGTCGGATCCATATTTTAATTTCATAATAGAATAATTGGCATTGTTAGGTGCATTCATACCCCCAAAAAATATTGGTACGATATATGTACATTTTCTGTAAACCAGAATGAATTTGATTGATAATAAGTTGATTAAAAGCAT
>NZ_JAWRXA010000125.1:0-331 GCF_046535275.1 Chryseobacterium sp. SIMBA_029 | reverse complement strand
ACCTAGGGCGGCAGCGGTCGGGACTACAGCCTTTTCCAGTTCCTCGCTGTAGGGAATGGGTGTGCGTGCGGCGCCTAACCGGCGGGGCGCGGCATCGAGCTCGTTCCAGCATTCCTGCACCGCATTGCTGAGGACTTCCCCGCCCCACCCGAAATCACGCACGGCTTCATGAGCGACGACCAGATGGCGGGTCTTCCTCACCGAGGCGTAGATGGTCTCCATATCGAGCGGGTGCAGGGTCCTGGGATCGATGACTTCCACGTCAATGCCATCCTCGGCCAGATGCTGGGCGGCTTCGAGCGCCCGATTTACCATGAGCTGGGTTGCAACG
>NZ_JAWRXA010000124.1:0-331 GCF_046535275.1 Chryseobacterium sp. SIMBA_029 | reverse complement strand
CAAAAAGGGCAACAATTAAGAGGGATGGGTAAGATGATGAACTTTTTGACTCACCTTTTCTATTAAATAAAAATGCCCCCAAAATAAAGGAAATAGGAAGATTATGGAATACAATTCCCAGAAGGTAAGGAGATAACTCATGTTCTTCATTGGCTAGAGGAATACCCTCAATAAATGCATGAATGAAAAGCCCTACCATTAATGCCATAGGAAGGATATTATGTTCACCATGATGATGAAAATGACCATGCTCAAAACCTTTGGTCAGAGCTTCCAGAATCATTTGCAAAAGAACTCCTGCAATGACAAATATCCCAAGATTACTGCTTTC
>NZ_JAWRXA010000033.1:0-777 GCF_046535275.1 Chryseobacterium sp. SIMBA_029 | reverse complement strand
ACAACAACGGTAATCTGGGGCTATAACAATACGATGCCTATTGCAGAGGTGAAAGGAGCTTCGCTGACAGACATAGGGAGCCTGGCAGATGGTGTTATTGTAAAGTCTAACCTGGATGTTGATGCGGCATCTGAAACAGAACTGATCAATGCCCTTGATCTGTTCAGAACGAATCCTGCGTTGAAGAATTTCCAGATTACAACCTATACTTATGATCCGTTGATTGGTGTTACCACCCTTACCCCACCTAATGGGATGCGGGAAATATACCGATATGATCAGCAGAACAAACTTAAATCAGTGGTGAACGTAAATGGAAATATCCTGAAAGAATACAAATACAACATCAAACAGCCTTAATACACAGATCATGAAAAAAATATCAGCACTACTATGCATGCTTGCGGCTGTCCTGTTTCATGCACAGAACCTTACCAGTACGCAGAATTATATTTACAGCAGAACCTATCTGGAGCCGGTAACTGCTGAGCAGCCCAACGCCCTTCAGGCACAGGCTGTCCAGTATTTTGACGGTCTCGGTAGGCCCATTCAGAGCATTGCGGTGAAAAGCTCACCGGCAGGAAAAGATGTTGTGGTTCCTACTGTATACGACAATTTGGGACGACAGGCAAAATCTTATCTTCCTGAGCCTGTAGATAGCCAGAATGGAGCTTATCTTCCCAATGTAACAGAAAACTCGGTCAATGCCTATTACGGCGTATCGAACGCCTATTCTGAAGTGGTATATGAGAATTCTCCACTCGCAAGAGTGGAACA
>NZ_JAWRXA010000123.1:0-333 GCF_046535275.1 Chryseobacterium sp. SIMBA_029 | reverse complement strand
CAGTTTTATCCGACATTGAAGCTTACAGGGTCTGGAGGACTTCAGTCTGTAGATATTGATCACCTGTTCAGTGTGAATTCATTATTTGCCAATGTAGTCGCAGGATTAGCACAACCGATCCTTAATAAGAGACAGATCAAGACCAATTACGATGTAAGTCTTGCCAATCAGGAAACAGCATATCTAAATTTTAGAAAAACTGTTCTTACCGCAGGGAAAGAAGTTTCTGATGCCATCAGGGTTTTCTCTGTGCAGGATTCATTTATTGAACTAAAGCAAAAAGAACTGAATGCCTACAAAAAATCCGTAGACTATTCTCAGGAATTGGTCAAC
>NZ_JAWRXA010000122.1:0-333 GCF_046535275.1 Chryseobacterium sp. SIMBA_029 | reverse complement strand
GTCGAAGTCCTGGCCGTACGCCGGGACGGCACCCTGCTGGCCACTCCCGGCTTCCGCGACGAAACCGGCCAAGCGGCTAGGAAGGCCGGATAAGCTCAGGATATTTAGGGTGCAGGCCATCTCCGGACGAAACGCCGCGAACCCTGCGAGATACCCACGGGACCGCAGATTCACGCAGCCACCGGGCGTTGGCCTTCAACGTTTCAACACGATTCATGAGCCGCAGGGGCGCGAGTTCGGGTACTTCAATGACGTGCTCATATTCGAGGACGTCCAACACGCGCTTGGCCATGTTGATGTGGCCGGCCGTGGACATGTGCATCCTGTCCTCGC
>NZ_JAWRXA010000121.1:0-334 GCF_046535275.1 Chryseobacterium sp. SIMBA_029 | reverse complement strand
ATGAGTTTAGAAGGAAAGCGAATAAATCAAATTGATATTAATGGAATGATCACTAAGAAAAAATTAAGCTTTACATTCTTATACAACTCCAAAAGATATCGGGATAGCACCATGTCTAATTTAGCAGTCAGATACAAGAGAAATCTCATAGATGTCATAGAACATTGTAAAAATAAAGGCTCGGTTGAATTTACGCCATCTGATTATTCAGATAAAAGACTAACAATAGAAGAGTTAGATAGCTTAAGAGAGACATATGAAATGCATGGAAATTGTAAAATATCTGACATTTATGCTCTTTCTCCAATGCAGGAGGGAATGCTTTTCCACTCTC
>NZ_JAWRXA010000032.1:0-892 GCF_046535275.1 Chryseobacterium sp. SIMBA_029 | reverse complement strand
ATCCAATACAAGGATTATACAGTATGGTTGGAAGATGAGCTTGGCGGAGAGAGATATGAAAAAGCAGAATCATATTGGCTAGAGGAGTTTTCAGGTGATTTGCCCATATTATCATTACCGAGTTATAAGGCCCGTCCCTTAATGCAAAGTTACAACGGGGATAATCTCAGTCATTTGTTTTCAATTGATTTTACCTCAAAACTTAAGCAATATTCAGAGCTACATGGAGTGACGCTTTTTATGACGCTTATGGCAGGAATAAAAGCATTGCTTTACCGCTATAGCGGTCAGCAGGATATTATAGTGGGGACTCCAATAGCAGGCAGAGAACATCCTGATTTGGAGAATCAGATCGGTCTTTATCTTAACACCCTTGCAATACGGACAATATTTGAGAACGAGAATAATAGTTTTGCATCCTTGCTTGATAAGGAGAAAAACACGCTTTTATCGGCTTATGAACATCAGATGTATCCATTTGATGAGCTGGTAAGTAAGCTTAATATAAAACGAGATATGAGCCGTTCGGCATTATTTGATGTGCTGGTTGTGTATCAAAATCAGGGTCAGTTACGATTAGGGAATACCGAAAAAGATATAGTAGGTTTACAAATAGAGCGATTTGAATATCGAAGAAAAACTTCGCAGTTTGATGTGAGCTATACTTTTTCGGAGGAAGAAGATCAATTAGGATTAATAATAGAATACAATACAGATATCTATGATGAGTTCCTGATCAAAAGGATGTTTGTTCATTTTGAAAATCTTCTGACTAAAGCCATAGACCAACCTGATGAACCCATTGAAAAAATTGATTATTTAACCGAAACAGAACGTTCCGAATTACTGTATCAATTTAACGATAGTGCTAGTGAATATCCGAATGACAAGA
>NZ_JAWRXA010000120.1:0-337 GCF_046535275.1 Chryseobacterium sp. SIMBA_029 | reverse complement strand
AATACGCCTTCATACCAGCAACTCGCCGTTATCGGCAACGGCTGGCCCGCCCAGTGGTTCAGCTTACGCACGGCGTCGCATGCATTCAGCTCCTGCCTGAGTGTGGCCGATGCCGGAGCATTCGGCAGTACCTTGACGGATATGTCCAACAGCAAATCGAGCGTGCCCAACGACCCGGCCATCAGTCGCGCCACGTCATAACCCGCTACGTTCTTCATAACCTGGCCCCCGAATCGGAGATGTTCGCCGCGGCCGGTGAGAATGGATGCGCCGAGCACGAAGTCGCGCACGGCGCCGGCGCTCATGCGGCGCGGTCCCGAGAGCCCCGCCGCGATAC
>NZ_JAWRXA010000119.1:0-338 GCF_046535275.1 Chryseobacterium sp. SIMBA_029 | reverse complement strand
GATAATGGCTCCTGCTACGTAGCTTCTGAATTGAAAGAGTATCTGCAGAAAAAGTATCAAATCAATCAACTTCATGGAAAACCTGCTCATCCGCAGACCCAGGGAAAGATCGAGCGGTACCACAGAACGATGAAAAATGTGGTAAAACTTCATTTTTATTACAGCCCTGAAGAATTGGAAAAAGCACTGGAGGAATTTGTAAACCGTTATAATAATCAGCGGTATCATGAGTCTCTGCAAAATCTAACTCCTGCTGATGTATATTTTGGAAGAAGCGATGAAATACTCCGGGAGCGCAGGAAAATAAAAGAGAAAACACTGCAACTCAGAAAACGGAA
>NZ_JAWRXA010000118.1:0-339 GCF_046535275.1 Chryseobacterium sp. SIMBA_029 | reverse complement strand
CTCTCTCAGGGCCAGGCGGTGAAGGGCAATCAGCTGTTGCCCGTCTCACTGGTGAAAAGAAAAACCACCCTGGCGCCCAATACGCAAACCGCCTCTCCCCGCGCGTTGGCCGATTCATTAATGCAGCTGGCACGACAGGTTTCCCGACTGGAAAGCGGGCAGTGAGCGCAACGCAATTAATGTAAGTTAGCTCACTCATTAGGCACCGGGATCTCGACCGATGCCCTTGAGAGCCTTCAACCCAGTCAGCTCCTTCCGGTGGGCGCGGGGCATGACTATCGTCGCCGCACTTATGACTGTCTTCTTTATCATGCAACTCGTAGGACAGGTGCCGGCAGC
>NZ_JAWRXA010000117.1:0-339 GCF_046535275.1 Chryseobacterium sp. SIMBA_029 | reverse complement strand
CTACGAGCAGGATAAAGGGCTTCACATGCAGTTGCTGGACATATTCAGTACCGGTATTTCTGTAGATAAAGTAAAACCTAAGGTCAACCAGTTACTTTGTTGTCTTCCGGAGGTCTGTGCCCCTGACCTCGATTATGATAATCTGTTCAGAATTATTATCATGAACTTTATGGATGCCCATGATTTTGATGTTCGGGCTGTGAAAAAGTCGTGTGTTCACATTGTCAATAAAGACCTGAAACTGATCCCATTTGAAACCATGAACCTTTTCTACCGTGATGATAAGAAAAGCTATTTAGAAGAATTAAGAAAAGAAGATAGAGTATTGTTTTAAGATAG
>NZ_JAWRXA010000031.1:0-1076 GCF_046535275.1 Chryseobacterium sp. SIMBA_029 | reverse complement strand
ATAAAGTTTACTTTTAATTCATATTATACACTAACTCCCTCACTTGTAGAAGGTAAAATTTAAACATTTATTTAAATGGAAGGGAGGAAAGATAATGCTGAGCGGGATTTTATAGGAAAATGTACTGGAAATGGGAGCAGGCAAGGAATAATTTCAGGGAATAATGGGGAAGTCCTGGGATTTTTTCTGCATATATTTTTTAAAAATTGATCAAAGGGATGATAACCGGGATGGTTTTGGGTATGTGATGTAATGAAAATTAGGGTAAGAAAGAAAAGTGATCGGATAGATTCCGGCTAAAGCCGGTGGATGGATTTGTTGATTGTTGATCCATTTTCATTCATTGAGGCCGGGCTAAAGCCCGGCTCTATTGAATGGTATTACCCGGGATGGAATATGAGGATAACATTATCTGTCCATATTATTTTTAATGTAAGTAAAAATCCAGGAACCTTTCTAGTTTTCATCTTATACTATATATAAGTAGAACTACAACCCCATTCTATTTTTAAACGTATGGTATTTAATCAGACTGTCCTATTTAACAAAATTATATAAAGCATCAAAAAACTTTGAATATACTTCTATATGCGGGAGGTGTCCAACGTTTTCAAGCTCTACTAATTTTGATCCGAAGATTTCTTTTTGCGTTTTCTTTCCTAATTCCTGATACTGCCCTATTGAATGGTTATTCCGGGATAGAATATGAATAAAGGATTATTGGATTATAATAATGATGTCATTATCGGCATGAATATCAGAAGAAAATTGATGCATACTGATATCATCATGATCCCATTATCGGTGATAGTATATGGATAAAGGTAATTGATATAAACGGGTATAGAGTGATCAGCTGGAGGAGTGATGAGTTGGGGAAGAATGAGTGATAGACACAGCTACATCAATACATTAATACATTAATACATTAATACATCAATACATGGCTACATTGTCAGATGGTTACATTGCTGCATTCACTTAGGGTATTGGTTGAAGTTGAAGTAGGGAACAAAAAAAAGTCTCATACAAATATATGTATGAGACTTTTAATAAAAACTGGCGGCGTCCTACTC
>NZ_JAWRXA010000116.1:0-341 GCF_046535275.1 Chryseobacterium sp. SIMBA_029 | reverse complement strand
CCCAAAGGTTCCCTCAGAATGGTCGGAAATCATTCGTAGAGTGTAAAGGCAGAAGGGAGCTTGACTGCGAGACCTACAAGTCGAGCAGGGACGAAAGTCGGGCTTAGTGATCCGGTGGTTCCGCATGGAAGGGCCATCGCTCAACGGATAAAAGCTACCCCGGGGATAACAGGCTTATCTCCCCCAAGAGTCCACATCGACGGGGAGGTTTGGCACCTCGATGTCGGCTCATCGCATCCTGGGGCTGTAGTCGGTCCCAAGGGTTGGGCTGTTCGCCCATTAAAGCGGTACGCGAGCTGGGTTCAGAACGTCGTGAGACAGTTCGGTCCCTATCCGTCGCG
>NZ_JAWRXA010000030.1:0-1298 GCF_046535275.1 Chryseobacterium sp. SIMBA_029 | reverse complement strand
GCGGTATACTGACGAAGATTGCCTTGGGCATCGTAATCATCATATCTGATTGCTGTCTTCAAGCTGCCGTCATTAGGGTTGATCAATACTGCGGAAGTCGGCTGAAGCTTATTGTTATCATACTTCAGCTGTGTATTGGAAATCACTTTACCGTTATTTTTTGTGATCGTTTGTACTGGTATATTGGTAATATTGGCATTTTCTAAATGAGCATATCCTGATTGGTCTTTTGGATAATAGATCTGCTTTTCCATAATCTCTCCACTGCTACCTGTTTCTTTGATATAGTTAGGCTGAAAATTAAGAGGACTCATTGACGTTTCAGTTTGCGAAATAACGGGCTGGTTTCCGCCAAAGTAAGCTTTACTAATGACATTGCTTTTTTTAACATAGGAAGGCTTTGAGGTTATTTTACCCATCGTGTTAAAATTATATTCCTCATCCGTGTATTTGTCCAGTTCGTAATCATAGAGTTCCGCTGTTAACAGGGTGTTTTGTTCATTGTAAATTTCTTTTTTAGATAATAGCCCGCCTTTGGTGACATTATAATACGGCCAGAAATACTGCGGTTCTTGTGCTGTCCCTCCAATCTGCTGCTTTGGATAGTCGTCCGGAGTCTTAAAATAATATCGCTGCATCCCTGTTCCTGCCTCTGAAACTTTTACATTTTTATACAAGACGTACTGTGTCATCAAATCACTTTCACTATCCCGGTCAGTATCATACAAATACCCACTGGCACTGTTGGGAAGATCAAAAGAATCATATTCATAATCAATCGTCCTGTAGGCAGAAGTATCATCCGTATTTTTATAATATTTTATATTTTTTATCCTGGTATATCCTGTAGCCATTGCACTTCTAAAGGGGCCGGGATGCAGCTTCATTTCGGCGGCATTAAAACTGCCAGTCCCTACTGCACCTCCTGTAGAAACAAATTCAAGGCTATAAGTACCTGGATAACCATTAAGATTATACTCCTTATACATCCCTTCTGTTATTGTCAGCTGCGGAATGATGATCTCACTGCCTCTTTTTAAAACAATCTTCAGATTGTCTTTTCTGGGTTTAGGAAGTGGAGGGAATCCTGGAACCTCAGGAAGTTCAGGAGGTATAGGATACGAGTATTCAGGAATATCAAGCACAAATTTAAACTTTTTCTTTACTGCGGGATCACCTGGCATCGTGAAGGTATACTGCAAGTTTTGATTAGTATCAATAGGACCATTACCCATAGAAGACCAGTATTGAATCTCGGGATTGATAATATTCGTCTCCTGCTGGAGATAAGCCAGGTA
>NZ_JAWRXA010000115.1:0-345 GCF_046535275.1 Chryseobacterium sp. SIMBA_029 | reverse complement strand
GTGTCTTTTCCTTGACATGTTTGGCTATAAGCCCCATTAACTTGTCATGGTTTACTTTGTCAAAGAATTTCTCTAAGTCTAAATCAACAACCCACCGTTTCCCCTCTTTCATAAATCCTTTAGCCTTCCGAACTGCATCATGTCCTCGCCTATTTGGACGAAAGCCAAAACTGTGTTCGGAGAACATCGGATCGAAAACTGGGGTGAGAGTTTGAGCGATTGCCTGCTGGATAAAGCGGTCTGTCACAGTAGGAATCCCTAGCAACCGTACCCCACCGTTAGGTTTCGGGATTTCGACCCTTCGGACTGGTTGCGGTTGATAGGTACCATCCTCTAACTGCTGGC
>NZ_JAWRXA010000973.1:0-201 GCF_046535275.1 Chryseobacterium sp. SIMBA_029 | reverse complement strand
TCTTCCATCAGGATCAAACATATTAACAGGATTATTCAGTACATAGGTATAAGGACTGGTAGAGAGATAACTTTCAGAAAGTTGATCCATTACTCCCCATCTCCCTATTTCCGGCATATAATTCCTCCATCCGTAATCCAACATCCCGCTTTCCTGTATTTCTTTACCATTATATTGTTTATGGTAAGGTTTTAGTGCAGG
>NZ_JAWRXA010000972.1:0-202 GCF_046535275.1 Chryseobacterium sp. SIMBA_029 | reverse complement strand
GAAACAGGTAAAAAAGAACTGAAAAAAGTAGTTGAGCTATCCCGCAATACATCTTCTTCATTAGTGAAAATCTCTGTTAATGGCACAGAAATCACCTGTACACCGGAACACCCTTTCTATGTAAGCGGAAACTGGATAGAAGCTAAAAATCTTACAAAAGGAACACTTCTAACCATATTAGATGGAACAACTTCTCCTGTAG
>NZ_JAWRXA010000971.1:0-204 GCF_046535275.1 Chryseobacterium sp. SIMBA_029 | reverse complement strand
GAATTTTTCTAATGAACCTATAGACTTACCGATTTCCGTTTCGTTGATGGCAGTTTGCCAGGCACTCATTGCCTGCTCAGTATTTAAGTCTTGTAATGCCCCTAAAATACCGCTATACATAACGGCACCATTATAAGTACCCTCACCAAAACCTGTTCCTTTTTTTCCTTTGACTATAACTTCAGAAACATAAATAGTTCCCGG
>NZ_JAWRXA010000970.1:0-223 GCF_046535275.1 Chryseobacterium sp. SIMBA_029 | reverse complement strand
TCTGTACGGGTAAAACCTCCCAAATGATTTTTACCATACGTTCCAACAACCCTTCCCGATGTATCATACCAAATAAACGCAGACGACCAGCTGTCATTTTCAATATTCTTGATATAACTTGCTGTTGGAAGTGTTTTAGTACTTCGGACTGAGCTTAATCCGTTGGAAACAATCGTCGTTGCAACAGGTGCTAAAGTTGTCTGATTTTGTATTTGTGAAGGCT
>NZ_JAWRXA010000029.1:0-1322 GCF_046535275.1 Chryseobacterium sp. SIMBA_029 | reverse complement strand
AACGACTTCTTCGACATTAACATCTACTGTCCACAGCAGCCAACCACGTCAACCTCCGCTTTATAATTATTAACCTTTAAAAATTTAACAACATGACTCAAATCGAAAAACCAAGAGACAACGACTTCTTCGACATTAACCTTTACTGTCCACAGCAGCCAACAACCTCAACCTCCGCTTTATAATTAACCTTAAAAATCAAATTATTATGAATCAAATTGAAAAACCAAGAGACAACGACTTCTTCGACATTAACCTTTACTGTCCACAGCAGCCAACCACGTCAACCTCCGCTTTATAATTAACCCTTTAAATTTAAACAACATGACTCAAATCGAAAAACCAAGAGATAACGACTTCTTCGACATTAATATTTATTGTCCTCAAAGTCCAACCACGTCAACTTCCGCTTTATAATTAACCTTTAAAACTTAAATATTATGACTCAAATCGAAAAACCAAGAGACAACGACTTCTTCGACATTAACATCTATTGTCCACAGCAGCCAACTACGTCAACTTCCGCTTTATAATTAATAACCTTAAAAATTTAACAACATGACTCAAATCGAAAAACCAAGAGACAACGACTTCTTCGACATTAATATCTATTGTCCACAGCAGCCAACTACCTCAACTTCCGCTTTATAATTAACCCTTAAAATTTAACAACATGACTCAAATCGAAAAACCAAGAGACAACGACTTCTTTGACATTAACATCTATTGTCCACAGCAGCCAACGACGTCAACTTCCGCTTTATAATTATTAACCTTTAAAAATTTAACAACATGACTCAAATCGAAAAACCAAGAGACAACGACTTCTTCGACATTAACATCTATTGTCCACAGCAGCCAACAACCTCAACCTCCGCTTTATAATTAACCTTAAAAATCAAATTATTATGAATCAAATTGAAAAACCAAGAGACAACGACTTCTTCGACATCAACATCTATTGTCCACAGCAGCCAACCACGTCAACTTCCGCTTTATAATTATTAACCTTAAAAATCAAATTATTATGACTCAAATTGAAAAACCAAGAGACAACGACTTCTTCGACATTAACCTTTACTGTCCACAGCAGCCAACCACGTCAACCTCCGCTTTATAATTAACCCTTAAAATCAAATTATTATGACTCAAATTGAAAAACCAAGAGACAACGACTTCTTCGACATTAACATCTATTGTCCACAGCAGCCAACCACATCAACTTCCGCTTTATAATTAATCTTAAAAATCAAATTATTATGACTCAAATTGAAAAACCAAGAGACAACGACTTCTTCGACATTAACATCTATTGTCCACAG
>NZ_JAWRXA010000114.1:0-345 GCF_046535275.1 Chryseobacterium sp. SIMBA_029 | reverse complement strand
ATGGTTGGCCGCTTTTACCAATGAACACCTTCCGGAAGGACCTGTCAATTCATTGATTTCCAACGGAATTGTTCCGGGGATCGGAGGGATTGTTGTATTCGCACCACAAATCGGAATTTTATTATATTTCCTATACTTATTGGAGGATTCAGGATACATGGCAAGGGTGGTTTTCCTTATGGATAGACTTCTTCGCCCATTCGGACTTAATGGGAAAAGTATAGTGCCTCTTGTTTCAGGAACAGCTTGTGCAATTCCAGCAGTTATTTCAACAAGGAATATTGAAAATGTTAAAGAAAGATTACTAACGATATTGGTAACACCATTTATGACCTGCTCAGCGAG
>NZ_JAWRXA010000969.1:0-228 GCF_046535275.1 Chryseobacterium sp. SIMBA_029 | reverse complement strand
AATCGTTCCTTCTGGAACACCCGGGTCATTTTGTGCAACTTTATATAGACCTCCGTCTTTTTCATTAAACCAATTTAATACATCTCCTTTATTATCATTAGTCGCTCCTCCAGAACTACTATCAGCATCAGCATAGTCTACTTGGGTATCAATTCTATGCATCACATGATTAAAAGTTGAAACAAAAAATCCATTCATAGCCCCTTGCCAGAAATTACCTCCTGCTAA
>NZ_JAWRXA010000968.1:0-228 GCF_046535275.1 Chryseobacterium sp. SIMBA_029 | reverse complement strand
GAACTACCGGAGGAGACTTTAATATTACAGAATCATTTGATTATGACGATAACAATAGACTTGTCAACTGGACTAATCCGATAACAGGTGTTAAAGTACAGAATGCAACCCGTAACGTCTATGATGTAAAAGGTAGAATCCAGGAAAACGACCAGGTAGGAAAAATTAAATTTGACAACCCCTCTAAAATTTATCAACCTACAGGCATGACCCTAAATAATGAAGGAA
>NZ_JAWRXA010000967.1:0-228 GCF_046535275.1 Chryseobacterium sp. SIMBA_029 | reverse complement strand
CTCGGGTCCCCGGTCCCCGATCCACCAAGCGTCCGATGTCACGACGCCCCCAGCTGCTGCGATCTTGTTCACCACATCTGCGGCGATAACCTCGCCGTTGTGTTCGATCAGCCACGCCTGTGCCTCGGCGTCTAATTTTGGCCACCACTCAATGGTCTTCATCCTGCAATCCTCCTCCCGATTCGCCTTGGAAGTGCGTCCTGGCAATGCCAACGATGTCATCTCCTA
>NZ_JAWRXA010000966.1:0-228 GCF_046535275.1 Chryseobacterium sp. SIMBA_029 | reverse complement strand
CTCGCAGGCTATGAGGTGTACGCATGCGGCAACCCGTTTATGACGAGCGCCGCGCGCGATACCTTCGTGAAGAGCGGCATGCCCGAAGACGACTTCTTCAGCGACGCGTTCGTTCATACCGGCTGACGCGCTTGCGCCTCAGGCGGTGTGCCATTCGTTCATGCGCGGGTCCGCAAAATGACGAAGACTCTCCAATGCCATGGCCACCGCGGCGCGATTGACGTTCTC
>NZ_JAWRXA010000965.1:0-228 GCF_046535275.1 Chryseobacterium sp. SIMBA_029 | reverse complement strand
GCAAGGAAATACCCCAGATAACGGTGTGTAATTCTCATGAAACTTCTTGTGTCTTTAATCTTATCCATATCTAATTGTTTGTTTTTAAATTTCAAAAGTGGAAACTGCAAAAATGCAATTTCCACTTTTAATGAAGAAGTAATTATGTAATTAATTCTAAAGTTTGTACGTCAATGTGAAATAATAGTTTCTAGGAGTGATTGGGTTTACTGAATAATTCTCGTGAAC
>NZ_JAWRXA010000964.1:0-228 GCF_046535275.1 Chryseobacterium sp. SIMBA_029 | reverse complement strand
CTGGGTGAAGTTTCAACAATCAATGCCATTCAGATCAATTATGCAGATCAGGATGCTGAGTTCATGGGGAAAACCTTAGGGAAAATGCATCAATATAAAATCTATGGCTCTAATGATGGTAAGAAGTGGAAAGTGATTGTGGATAAAAGCAAGAATACAAAAGATGTCCCTCACGATTATGTTGAGCTTGAGCAGCCTGCAAAAGCCCGTTTCCTTAAAATGGAAAAC
>NZ_JAWRXA010000963.1:0-228 GCF_046535275.1 Chryseobacterium sp. SIMBA_029 | reverse complement strand
CACGACGCCGGCCCCGCTCACCTCATGGTTCATGATGCTCGCTCCGCGGAACTTGCTCCCATCGGAGAACTGCACTGTTCCTTGAAGCTCCTGGGAGAATGACGTAGCCGCGACTGTGGTCAACCACGGGGCGCCGTGATTGACCGTGCCGGGCGTCGGCCCGGAGTTTCCGGCGGAGACAGAGACGAAGATTCCTGCCGACGTCGCCGAAAGGAAAGCGAGCGACAC
>NZ_JAWRXA010000962.1:0-228 GCF_046535275.1 Chryseobacterium sp. SIMBA_029 | reverse complement strand
AAAGGAGTAGAGCTGATGAATCACTGGATGACGAACGTGAAAGCAGATAAAGCGATTTACAGTCAGACGGTGAAAACAATTCTTGAAGCCAGAGAAGTAGGTAAGAAAGATAAGGTGAAAATTATGTCTGCTCTTTCAAACTATGCAAAGTATGGTAAGGATTCCAGAATGACGGATATTATTTCTAAGGCACGTCTGGAAAGTATTGACGTTGCGGAATTGATGAAA
>NZ_JAWRXA010000961.1:0-228 GCF_046535275.1 Chryseobacterium sp. SIMBA_029 | reverse complement strand
ATCATCAACAGTAATAAGCCCGTTATATTTTTTATGGTCCAATAATCCATCAAGATATAGATTATTGATAACCTTATCCATAATTTCAATGCTGGCAATCTGGGATTTGGTAGTAAGACGCATTGTATTGACATCAAAGCTCTGCCCATTAAGATCAAATTTACCGGAGATTAAACCTACTGTTTTATTTTTTGTGATTACAGAGGTATTTAAATCCTTTACATCAAG
>NZ_JAWRXA010000960.1:0-228 GCF_046535275.1 Chryseobacterium sp. SIMBA_029 | reverse complement strand
AGGTGGCCCCTATAACAGCATAGGTATCTGTGTCTATATAAAGGTTCCCCTGGAATGCCAGTACATCTTTTCTTTTGGGTTGGTATCTTATCTGAAAGGCTTTTTCTCCTCGAATAGAAATAGTATCTACTAAATTATAATCATAAGTTCCAAACCCATCAGTTCCTGCGGGACTTTGAAACCCTATATCAAAGTAATTTAGGGTGTTGTCGTAAATATTGATATCCC
>NZ_JAWRXA010000959.1:0-228 GCF_046535275.1 Chryseobacterium sp. SIMBA_029 | reverse complement strand
ACAAGTGAACTCTTGGCATACTTAATCGAAATCGGATGGATGGAAAGAGTTAATGATGCTTGGACACTAACAAATACCGGTAAAAACAAAGGTGGACAATTTAAATCAGATTCGTTACGAGGAACTTGGGTTGTTTGGCCTGATACTATAATTCACGAGCTTGAGTCTTTGAAAGGCTCACAGGCAACGGATACTAAATATATAAACGCCACTGTATTGAGTCAAATC
>NZ_JAWRXA010000958.1:0-228 GCF_046535275.1 Chryseobacterium sp. SIMBA_029 | reverse complement strand
CCTGGATACCGATCGCCGCCAGTTCTTCGAAGATACGATAAAAGCGATTATTCCTCGGTGTCGCACTTTTGCGCGCCTCACGATCACCGCGCCACAGTACGGCCACCCTGGCCGTTTCAGTTTGACTCATCTCATCCTCCGCACTCGCCTGCATCCAGGACGTCACTTAGGCGCGAACCACTTCGCGATCAGTCGGGTTGGCACTACGCATTCCGACTCCCTTGTCTT
>NZ_JAWRXA010000957.1:0-228 GCF_046535275.1 Chryseobacterium sp. SIMBA_029 | reverse complement strand
TTAGATGTTTGAGAGGGCTTGATTCTAGTACGAGAGGACCGAATTGAACAAACCGCTGGTGTATCAGTTGTACCGCCAGGTGCACCGCTGAGTAGCTACGTTTGGAAGAGATAAGCACTGAAGGCATATAAGTGCGAAACTCGCCTCAAGATGAGACATCTTTTAAGGGTCGTTGGAGATGACGACGTTGATAGGCTACAGGTGTAAAGGCAGTAATGCCATAGCCGA
>NZ_JAWRXA010000956.1:0-229 GCF_046535275.1 Chryseobacterium sp. SIMBA_029 | reverse complement strand
CACTGCGCGGCGCGGCGCCGTTCGCCGCGCTCTGCTCAGCCGTGTGGCAGCCGGCGAGCGCGAGTCCCATGCCAACCGCTGCGAGGCCCGTCAGGACGCGGCGGCGCTCGGGATCGTCAGGAGCGTCGTCGGGATTGGGCGGCAGGGTGGCGTCGTTATCGGTCATCGGTGTTTTCGCAGTTTGTGTGACGGATGTCAAAGCGGGCGTCAAAGCGCTGCTCGCGGCGAC
>NZ_JAWRXA010000955.1:0-229 GCF_046535275.1 Chryseobacterium sp. SIMBA_029 | reverse complement strand
AAATGCAGCATCCAACAACTATGCACTCCCCTTTGGAAACTCCATGCTCGCCTACTTTGAGAAGTATCCAGAAAAGAAAACCGAACTGGAAAACAAGTATGGAACGGTGGATTTAAAAGTTTCCTCTCAGGATATAGGAGGAGATGAGGTAGATAACAGGAAGCTTCTATTTTTTCCGATGCTCAAGGATGGAAAAGTAACGGCCGTAATAGCCGGAGTAATTAATGCA
>NZ_JAWRXA010000954.1:0-229 GCF_046535275.1 Chryseobacterium sp. SIMBA_029 | reverse complement strand
GAATTATTTTTCTGTTATCAATTGAAGACTCAGGTTCTATCATGATAAAATCAATTCTGGATTCTGAATTTGTCATGATTTTCTTCAATTGATTTGACGCTTTTTGATTTTTTCTATAGACTCCAAATATACAAAATGAATTAAAAAAATTAAGTTTAAAATTGTATAAGTAAAATGGTTTAAATAAAAATTGAATTTCAATAGTTTTTCCCTGAACTAAGCAATCAAT
>NZ_JAWRXA010000953.1:0-229 GCF_046535275.1 Chryseobacterium sp. SIMBA_029 | reverse complement strand
CGCCATAGCGGCCTGGGCTGGGCGGGCTTCGCACTGCCGCCGCACAGCCTGCAACAGTTGTGCGGCGCCCTCACGCACCGCCTCGCGGCGCTCAGGGACGAACATTGCCTGCCGAATTAACCGCCGCCACCCAGCCAGGCCCCCTCCGTCGGTTAGACGGAAGTCGACGCGGTGCGCATGCACAGCGACCCGCACCAGAACGAAATTAAATAATTCTTCATGCCGCTGA
>NZ_JAWRXA010000113.1:0-346 GCF_046535275.1 Chryseobacterium sp. SIMBA_029 | reverse complement strand
CCGACATCCATGGCTTTCTGGTTGATGTGGCCATCCGGATCTACGAAGAACTCTCCTCTCACGGAACCACCATTCATTGCGCCATCACCGTGAACGTGGACGAGCGGCAACGAACGCTGGCCGCCAGCAGCCCAGATGCCAGAGCTTTCGACGAACTACAGAGCAGCTATCCTGCTGGCCCACGCCTCACCGCATGGCAGACACACGCCTTAATCCACGTGTCCAACGTGGCCATGGAGGACCGTTGGTCTTTCTTCCTCCGTCCCGCAGCCGCCCGAGGTCTCGGTTCCGTCCTCATCCTGCCAATGGACCTGGATGGCGCGGTGGAGGCGGCAGTGAACCTTTA
>NZ_JAWRXA010000952.1:0-229 GCF_046535275.1 Chryseobacterium sp. SIMBA_029 | reverse complement strand
CGTCGTAAACGTCACGCCATCGCCCAGCCCGGGCCCGGACTTCTGGCCAGGTGCGGCATGCTGCACATCGGGGCTCATCGATCCGTTTGCCGCATCGAGGTAGTAGCGTTCCCACTGCGTGCCCGGCAACGGCTAGGCGGCCGCCGTACGCCTGGCCGTTCCGTCCGGGCGGCGCATCTGAATGGCGACGCGCGACTCTTTTTCCCAGCCGTTATCCGCGCCCTTCAGA
>NZ_JAWRXA010000951.1:0-229 GCF_046535275.1 Chryseobacterium sp. SIMBA_029 | reverse complement strand
GTCACGGTCTGCGTATCCTGCGCGACCGCGGCTGCCGGAAGGAGCGCTGCCCCGCAAACGGTGGACAGCAGGACAAGCGATAGGTTCTTCACGCGCACGGCAACCTCATGGAGACGAGGACGGGACGACCCGCCTAAAACTTGACAATTTCAGTCACGTTACTAGACGCTTTCGTTTTTTTGATCCAATAAGGCAATGAGCGTTTTTCATAAGCGCTGGTTCTGAAAAC
>NZ_JAWRXA010000950.1:0-229 GCF_046535275.1 Chryseobacterium sp. SIMBA_029 | reverse complement strand
CTATAACAGATTTTATCTGCTTACGGCAATTTTAATATCATTATTACTGCTCCATATCAAATTAGAAGATTTTACGATAGAAGTAAATAGTTATATGTATATGCTTCTTGATAAAATTCAGAATTTTAAAACAGAAAAAAAACTAGACAATGGTAACCTTTATTTTAGTATTATTTTTTCAGCTCTGGGACTGGTTTCTCTCTATTTTTTAGGGAAGCTGCTCTATGGG
>NZ_JAWRXA010000949.1:0-229 GCF_046535275.1 Chryseobacterium sp. SIMBA_029 | reverse complement strand
CCAGGAGAAGGTTGCGATCATCTGCTTTGGACCATGGGTGATCGGCCAAAGGTCCTGGTCGTTGGACACTACGACACTGTTTGGCCGCCGGGGACTACTGCTCGATGGCCGTTTTCTGTGGATGGAGACAAAGCCACGGGGCCGGGCTCTTTCGACATGAAGGCGGGCCTTGTGCAGGCGTTCTATGCAGTACAGGCCCTCGGACGCCCGGACGGAGTCCAGATTCTTA
>NZ_JAWRXA010000948.1:0-229 GCF_046535275.1 Chryseobacterium sp. SIMBA_029 | reverse complement strand
CGTTAGCGAAGCGTGTGGCCAGTCGCAGCGATACATACCCGCCAGCCGAGGAACCTTCAGTCAGGACATACTTCGAACCTGAGGCGGCCATGATTTTCCTGATAATTGCTTCCATCCAGTCGTCAGGGTCAACGTCAGGAGTCCCCACAAACCACGAGAGGCGGTTGTTCGGTTTGAGGGTAAGAGTCGGATCCGCGAAAGCGACGTACGCTGATTTGGAGTTCTTCAG
>NZ_JAWRXA010000947.1:0-229 GCF_046535275.1 Chryseobacterium sp. SIMBA_029 | reverse complement strand
AGGGTCAGGCTTCGGCGTTTCACGGTATCATCCCGCAGCATAGTAAACCGGAAGCGGCAGAGCATTTGCCGCATCCGTTCTGTCTAGCTGCCTTCCGTTAACAAGCTAACGAAGGAATCCTAACGCATTTTTCCGATCGACGGCAAATCACGCCGGCTGCTGGGCCTCGACCACGGCCAGAGCCGCCATGTTGACGACACCGCGCGAAGTGACAGACGGTGCCAGGATG
>NZ_JAWRXA010000946.1:0-229 GCF_046535275.1 Chryseobacterium sp. SIMBA_029 | reverse complement strand
CTGCAAATTATTGCTCTGGTTTTGATATTCACTAGAAATGCCATGCAGAAATCCTGGATTGCAGGCCAAACAGCTGCATTTAATTCGTGGGTTTCCGGATATATTGATGAAGGAGTTTCTTATCTGAAGCTAAAACAGATCAATGAGGATCTTGTCATTCAGAATAAAGCCCTTATGACTGAACTTTATGGAAAAGACGGTGTAAAAAATCCTGTCTTCAGAAAAGTTC
>NZ_JAWRXA010000945.1:0-229 GCF_046535275.1 Chryseobacterium sp. SIMBA_029 | reverse complement strand
AACTTCAAAGAACCATCACGCTGCAGTCACTGAATTTCTCAGAGAGATCATTTTCTCACTTATCACTGATGCAGAGGGTTATTATTTTAGTATTTTTTCGACAAAAGTTTATCGGATTACCTGATTCGTATTTACTTTTCCAAGGCAATAATACAAACAAAATTAACTTGTATTATCATTATATCAATCAGACAGGCCTAAAATGATAGATATCTACTATATGTTTTAG
>NZ_JAWRXA010000944.1:0-229 GCF_046535275.1 Chryseobacterium sp. SIMBA_029 | reverse complement strand
CCCTCGACCGTCTCGCCTTCTTCGCGCGCGGCATGGCGAATGCCCATTGCGATCTCGTCTTCGGTCAGCAGTACGACCTCGTCGAGCAGGTCGCGGCACAGCTGGAAGGTCACGCGGTTCGAGAGGCCGATACCGCCACCCAGCGAATCCGCCAGCGTCTCTTCCTCGCGCACGGCAACAGGTCTGCCGGCGGCGATCGATGCATGCATCGCCGCGCCGCGCTCCATCG
>NZ_JAWRXA010000943.1:0-229 GCF_046535275.1 Chryseobacterium sp. SIMBA_029 | reverse complement strand
AGCGCCATGCCAGAACCCCGAAACAAGAAAAATAATAAATGTATTTCTAATTTTCATCAGAAGACCACCTTTACTTCCTCCTAATGGAATATACAGATAATCTCTAAACCATGAAGAAAGTGAAATGTGCCATCTTCTCCAAAATTCAGCAATATCTCTTGAGAAATACGGGAAAGCAAAGTTCTTTAGTAATTCAATCCCAAACAATCTTGAAACCCCCAATGCTATA
>NZ_JAWRXA010000942.1:0-229 GCF_046535275.1 Chryseobacterium sp. SIMBA_029 | reverse complement strand
AGGAATCGCGGCGTCGAGGTCGCGAAAGTGCGGGAGGGCATGGGTGAGGGCCGCACACTCAGCGCGCAGGCCGCGAAAGCCGAAAACATGGTGGATGGCGTGGCGACCCTTGATGAAGTAGTGCGCAAGCTCGCGAAACAGGTCGGCCAGGGCAAACCAGCCGCGCCGCCGTCGCGGGCGGCAGTGTCCAGGACAGGGTCGCGCATCGACGGGTACCAGCGCGTGATCG
>NZ_JAWRXA010000941.1:0-229 GCF_046535275.1 Chryseobacterium sp. SIMBA_029 | reverse complement strand
AAATGCCAGTCATTCATCGTCTCAGGCACCGGCAAGTGGCCCGAGAGGCCGAGGATCAGCTTCTCATTGCCCTGCGTTGCCTTCTGGTGGTGGAAGACACCATGTGACTGCGGCGTCAGCGGCGCATCATGGACGCTCTCTTCCAGAGTTGCCCAGTTCGGCGGCGCCTGCCAGCCGAATTCGGAACAGAAACGCGGAATGTAATTCCTGTAGACTTCCCAGCCAACAT
>NZ_JAWRXA010000940.1:0-229 GCF_046535275.1 Chryseobacterium sp. SIMBA_029 | reverse complement strand
CACTTTTGAAGACTTAGGGAAAATATATATGTCTTGAAATGAAAATATAATCTCATTGATAAAAATTCCGTGGAAATTCTAAATGTTGATATTTCCACGGAATTTTTTTATTTACTGCCGAATGTAAGACATAGATTGAATATTCTTTCTATTCCTATTCAGTAGTGATGGGCTCTAGCCCATCTTAATATAAATCCCCAGCGAATTCGACCTTGGCCAAAACCTATAG
>NZ_JAWRXA010000939.1:0-229 GCF_046535275.1 Chryseobacterium sp. SIMBA_029 | reverse complement strand
CTCCATAAGCTTTCAATTCTGTGTTGACCATTTCCAAAACTTCTTCTACTCTTGCATTGATAATCTGAGCAAGGGTTTTTAAAGAAATTTCTTTGTCTGGACGGCCGTGAAGCCCCGGAATTGTTACAAAAGTACTGTCTTTTTCTAATTCTGGCACAGCCGAACCGAATTTTACTTTCAATTGTTCAGCATGTTTTTCAATAATAGAACAACCTTCTTTGATATCTTC
>NZ_JAWRXA010000112.1:0-348 GCF_046535275.1 Chryseobacterium sp. SIMBA_029 | reverse complement strand
AGGCATCCAGCGAGGTACTCGTCGACAATCTCGTCCGGCATGGCAAACACGTGCTGTTTTCTGCCGCCGTGCCCGGCCAGGGCGGCGAAAACCACATCAACGAGCAGCGCTACGAATTCTGGCGCGACCTGTTCGCGCGCCACGGCTACCAGCTGTTCGATTTCGTACGGCCGCTAATTGCGGCGGATACGCGCATCGAGCCGTGGTACCGCTACAACCTGCTCTTTTTCGTTGCCGCCGACGAAGTGGAACGGCTGCCGGACGCCATCAAACAACACCGCATTGACCGCCGTTCGAGCGTACCGGACGTATCGCCGCCCGGCTACAAGGCACGCAAGTTCGTGCTGC
>NZ_JAWRXA010000938.1:0-230 GCF_046535275.1 Chryseobacterium sp. SIMBA_029 | reverse complement strand
ATTTGGGATAGCAATGATTCTGGACAAATAGGAAACGGAACTACAATTGATAGAAATACACCGATCCTAATAGGAACGGCAACAGATTGGAAAAGCGTTAGTATTGGCTTTAGCCACACTATAGCACTAAAAACAGATGGTACATTATGGACATGGGGACGTAATAATAATGGACAACTTGGAGATGGAACTACAAGTTCAAAAGATACTCCTATTCAAATTGGGACTTC
>NZ_JAWRXA010000937.1:0-230 GCF_046535275.1 Chryseobacterium sp. SIMBA_029 | reverse complement strand
CTTTTTAAACTATTAGGAAAAGAACTTAATAATATTTTTTCACATTCCTCTATTGGAGTAATTATAGTCAATATGTTCTTTAGAGTTTCTTGTGAAGAATCCATAAGCTTCCAGAAATTATCAATAACTTGCTTTTGTTGATCTTGGAAGCAATTCCTAATGACATCAACTATTGTTCTATGCCACCAATTCATATTACTTTCACCAATAGCCAAATTAACGATTTCAGC
>NZ_JAWRXA010000936.1:0-230 GCF_046535275.1 Chryseobacterium sp. SIMBA_029 | reverse complement strand
GTTTGCCTGAATTCCGACGACTCCGTGAGGCGGCTCAAAGGCATGCACCGGCCCATTGTGAGCGTCGAAGACAGGGCAGAGTTGTTGCTCGCGCTCGAATGCGTCGATGCCGTGGTCGTTTTCGAGGAGGACACCCCCGAGGCGTGCCTGACCGACATCCGGCCCGATATTTGGGTCAAGGGTGGCGACTATGTCCCTGATGAACTGCCGGAAGCCCGGCTTGTTGCGGG
>NZ_JAWRXA010000935.1:0-230 GCF_046535275.1 Chryseobacterium sp. SIMBA_029 | reverse complement strand
GGCGGTGTGGATTCCGCAGCGCTGTACCCGCCCAAGCGCTTCTTCGGTGCAGCCCGCAACATCGAAAACGGTGGGTCGCTCACTATCCTGGCAACTGCTCTCGTTGAGACCGGCTCCAAGATGGATGAGGTCATCTTCGAAGAGTTCAAGGGCACCGGCAACATGGAGCTTCGCCTGTCCCGCCAGCTGGCAGACAAGCGCATCTTCCCTGCCGTGGACGTCAACGCGTC